>JABCTV010000002.1 GCA_018238205.1 Candidatus Thorarchaeota archaeon | reverse complement strand
TAGCAGAGGTTTATGCTGATCTGCAAAGACTACTGAAAGTAGGCGAGTCTTCCAAATTCAATGATATCTTAATGAACAACACTAGAAAAGAGATAGTTCGTGTTTTCTTCTCAATTCTATTCCTTTATGGTCGTAAGTTTATAGACATCAGGATGGATGAAAGTGTTATTTGGGTGAAAATGATTGAGCCACCAGAGATTGATGAAGAAGAAGCTGAGGAAACTACACCAACGATAAAGAGCTAAGGTGATTTTATGGAGGAAGATATGGTAACACTTGAAGCAGCCCTTTATGTATCGGGCAGAGCTTTAACACTTGAAGAGTTATCCAATATCATAGGAAAATCACAATCAACTGTACAGAAACTTCTAGACGAACTCGGTTTTGAATACAGTAAACGAAAAGGAGCTTTGGAAGTGGTAGCTCTTCCTAGAGACCGTTATGCAATGCAACTTCGACCTGAACTCACACCAAGTGTTGGAAGATTGATACCTGGCGGTCTTCTATCGTATGCCACATTGCAAACTTTGGTGATTATCGCATTAAAACAACCAATTATTCAGTCTGTGCTTGTAACAGAAAGAGGAACACACTGCTACGATCATGTGAAGGAACTCGTCGAGAAGAAATTTGTTGAGGCTGTACCAGAGGGAAGGTCGAAAACTCTGACAACAACTCCACTCTTTGCGGACTATTTTGGACTTGATAATGATAGAATCAAGTTGAAGGCTCAACTCAAATTCAAAATGAAAAAAATACTTGAAGATCAGCGAGAAGCTGAAGAGGTTACTGAGGACGAAATCTAATTTTGATTGTACTTCATCAATATGGTGTACCTATTGATACAAGAAGTAAGATTCCAAGAGCTAGCAGGAAGAGTCCTGAAATGAAACCAGTATTTTTTCTGAATTTGATTAATATTGCTGTATGAGCGACGCCATTGAGAATTCCATTGAATGCTACACCAATACCGTAGATTATTGCCCAAGGAGAGCCTGTAGTAATTGGAAAATAGAACAAGAAACTCAGCAAAACTAAGACATGACTGAAAGCAATCAAGAAATTTCGTGTACCCAGTGGCTCTTTCGGAGTTCCATCAGCATTCTTCCTCAGTTTTGCTTCAACTTCCCATGCTTTAGTAAAATTTTCTTCGAGTAAATGACCAGCCATTGCAAAACAAAGAAGTAGGTATATTGTGGGAGAGAATGCGAATGGTGCTATTTCAGTAGGAAAAAAGTAGCCTACAGCAATTGATATTGTAGTCAACAGAGTAAGGAAGATAACAAGCGGATGGGCGATTTTCATTTATTTCACAAGTATAGCCACTGACACCCAAGTTATTAAAATTCCGAGGAGTGAACTTTAACACACTCGAGGTACTGGTTCACCATAAGGTACCTGTATCACTTTTCTTCCACCGATTGCAGTCTTCATAAGAACCCTCGATTTACCTTTCTGAAATTTCCCTACGAGCTGGGCATCTTTGGTAGATTCATGCTTGCTAAGAACTCCAAGGATATCATCTGTGTAATCGGAATCAACAGCCATTACGAATTTACCTTCGCTGCTCATGTGCAGCGAATTTAGACCCAGTACTTCACAGAGTGACTGGACTGCTGGGCGAACTGGAATAAGGCTCTCTTGAATTTCAAGTTCCAATTGTGATTTTGATG
This sequence comes from Candidatus Thorarchaeota archaeon, assembly GCA_018238205.1. Classification (GTDB taxonomy): domain Archaea; phylum Asgardarchaeota; class Thorarchaeia; order Thorarchaeales; family Thorarchaeaceae; genus SMTZ1-45. The sequence goes on along the minus strand of JABCTV010000002.1, from coordinate 83,946 downwards.
CTATTTCATTTAGTGCAACCGCCGTACCACCTCTTGTTGGATCTTTCATAGCATGAACACCCCCCACATCAAGACAGTCACGGATTGGATTCCAAAGGGGAGCAACATCACTAGTCAGACTGGTTTCAAACTCCAAACCTTCTCGATGTGCTAAAAGGACTGTACCATGGTCTCCGATGGGACCAGAAATTATGAGGTCATCACCTGCCTTTGCACCACCATCGGACACTGGTCGGTCAAGATAGATTTCACCAATACCTGTAGTGGACATGATGAGACCATCTAGGGTTCCAACTGGCATGACCTTCGTATCCCCGGCAACCATTGCGATACCCAGTGGTTCAATTATGCGGTTCAATGACGTGAGTACTTTCTGAAGTGTTTCAATCTTAGTTCCTTCTTCAATAATGACTGTATTTGTCATTGCAATTGGTTTAGCTCCCATAACTGCAATATCGTTCACAGTACCACAAGCTGTTAGGGTGCCCAAATTACCGCCAGGGAAAAAAATTGGATGAACAGTATGTGCATCAGTACATACGATCAGATTAGTTCCAGATACCTGAACTGTAGCCCCATCATCCATCTCATCAAGACCGATAGAACCAATCTTTCTTCGACTAAACGAGGGAATAACTACCTCTTCCAACAATCGTTGCATAATCTTGCCACCGGCACCGTGAGCGGATTCTATCTTAGGCATCTGTCATTCTCCGAGTATTGTATATACGTCAAGATAATCTTCGATTCTATTTGAAGAGGACTATCTGGACGTCTTGGTGTCTGTGGAAGTTCGCCACTAAGCAAGATTTAAAACCACTCCACAGAGTGCGTCATTGACCTAACAAAGAGGTAGTCAAATATGGCCATCTGGCATAGAAGATCTAATCGTACAAACACTGGATCTCGATTAAGGCGATTCCGTAGCAAGAGAAAGTATGAGATGGGCCGCACTCCAACTGAAACCCTAATGGGTGACACAAAGAGGATACTAGTCGACAGCAGGGGTAAGGCAAAGAAGACCCCAGCCCTTAGAATTCAATTTGTTAACGTAACAGACCCTGCAAAGGGAGTTACATTTCGTGCAGAGATTCAGGATGTTGAAACAAATCCTGCAAACATGGACTACCAACGGAGAAAAGTCATCACTAGAGGTACAATCATCAAGACTACAAAGGGTCGTGCTAAGGTCACAAATCGCCCAGGTCAAGATGGTATTCTGAACGCCATACTAATCTAGTTTTGTTAGATTATTTCCTGCAATATTTTTTCACTAGGTAGTGGATTCTGAAATCTCCGCTTCTATACTAGCGATGATGAAGTCCTTTCCACCAGTGATTGTAGTCGAACTGGATTCACATTTGGGACATTTCATAGGAGCAAAGACTGCTATCTGAGGTGGAATATCAGGATCGACTTTCGATTCTCCTTCAAAACCACAATCACCACATAGAAGCTGTCCTTTGATTTTTTTAATGTGCAGTTCAGCACCCTCCACTATTGTATTCTTACTTGCAATCTCAAAGTTGAATGAAAGCTGTTCAGGAATTAGAAAGGTAAATTCGCCCACTTCAATATTAACTACTGTGATTTTTGTAGCATTGTTGCTATTAGCAGCTTCTAAGGCTGTATCAACTATTGAACATGCAGCAGAGAATTCGTGCAAATGGAGGCACCATGTTAATGATGTTTTATGCCAGTTAAGGCGTTTCCGTTGTGGCGAAAGCAACTAAGACACTTTTTATATGAAATAGTGTCTATTCCTGTCGCGTTCGAGGAGTTGTCATCTTGTCAAAGTCTACTAAGACAACCAAGAAAGGGAGTAAACTCAAAAAAAAGGCTGCCGTAAAAACCACTAAAATAACAAAGACGAAGAAGGCAGCAGCTCCTAAGAAGAAGAAGACAACAAAGAAGAAACCAGTTAAGAAAGTTGCAAAGCCAAAGAAAGAAATTGTAAAGAAGAAACCAGCTCCAAAAAAGAAAACTTCGAGTAAAAAGAAGAAAAGACAAACAAAAACTGCAATTGATAATGCGGTATTGAAAGAGCTCGAACAGGAGATGGAAAATCAAGATGAACAGGTCAGTCTTGGGGCGATTGGAAGATTAGGTCTTATGAAGAGCCCTAAGGCAACACAGGTTTTGATCACTGGACTCAAAGACCCAAGGCATATGGTCAGAATTCATGTAGCAGCTCAACTTGGGGAAAGAAAGGACTCAAAGGCTGTCGGTGCTCTAATCGATGCCCTTCATGACGAGTCAATTTTTGTGAGACAAACGGTAGCAGGAGCTCTTGAAAATATAGGTAGTGCAAAGGCAAAGAAAGCTGTCAAAAAGGCTGAAAGTGATGACTTACTTCTTGATGAATTACCTGAAGGTCGACGCTTAAATCACTAAGAGCAATCCCTTCTAATATCAAGGAGACTATGAGCAAGCTCTTCTTATATTGATGGAGTAATCGATGAATAGTAGAAGTCTGAAACCCGGAGACTGTAAGTATGGAAGACCATGATGAAGATGCTAAAACTTTAGCTGCAATCAAAGACCTTGATCTTGACTATATGCGTGGATGGGTATCAGAAGAAGAATACCAGACTAAGATGAATGAACTGAAATCCAGCTTGATAACAGCCACGCCTACTCCAAGAATAGATGTTTCAGAGATACAAACCGCCAAATTGCAATCACCTCAGATAGAAAAGAAAGCTACTGTTGATCCTGTTACAGCTGTAAAAAGAACTATTCAATCAATGAGAAGGATATCAATAGAGAGATTATCTCAAGAGTCTGGAGTTTCAGCACACAATGTTACCAAGATTCTAGGAGACCTTCTTGATGGAAGAGAACTCTCTGGCAGAATTGATCACGATGCAGGTGATTTCATTCTTGGAACAGGAACTGGTCCTGCACCAAAGACAATTCATGGTTGTCCCTATTGTAGAACTGAGTTAGAGAGAGTTGCGGTGAAGGGAGAAACAGTAACCTGTTCAGTGTGTAGAGAGTCCTTCATTGTATCATAATCAATTCTCAACCAGGTGATATGCTCGTATGGACCTTGTTGAATCTTGTCTAAAGACAAAGGGCAGAGAGGCTGTGAAAGCAGTCAGAGCTATGTTACCTTCTGTTAGACCATCGGCAATCTGGGCAATAATAATGCACGCAGCAGCATGGCATGAAGAACGATCATATGATACATCTCATGCTACAATTGCAGTATATTCAGTTCATCGGATGATTGAGAGCCTTGGTGAACATTCAAGTCTGATAACAGAAAATGCCCTCGCTCCACAGACAATTAACCTTCCTGATGAACAAAGGACAAGTTTGCAGGAGGTACTACTTGAACGGTTAGCATATCATTTAGCCGATACCGATCACTGGCGACCTGAACATGGTCCACGATATGATATTAGACCTCGACTTGATTCAAAAGGAAATGCAGTTCAAATCTATGTTCAGTCGATTAGAGAGAATGTGCAAATGAGTGCTCTGAAAGCCGCAGCAGTTCTAGGGGCAAAAGAAGATCGTACCATGCTCATCAGAGCTACAGCATCAATAGCCGCAGAAGAACCAGACAAACTGGGACATGGATTCATTATGCCTACTTCTCTTGCTATGGAACTTCCAGCACCAGAATATACTCGACCACATATTGCTACATTATGGCATCTCACAGAGTATCTATCGAGAAAGGTATCATCCAAGGCTGTTGATGGGTTCAGTATGGATGAAAAAATAGGGAAAATTGCAAAACTTACAGACCTATCACATAATCAAAATCTTTTCTTGAATTCTGTAATTAATTTTGGAACCTTAGGGCATAATGCAATTTTCGCACATAGAATATCTGAGGCTGCACGATTAGGTCTTGTTAATACAAATACAATCCAGTGGCTTCTGAAAAAACTTGAACGGAATGTAGGATCTAAATTCGATGGTGTTGAAGACTTGTCTCTTACCAACCTCATTAGTAAGAAAGAAGGCACTGACTGGGATGTCCAACCCACTGAGATTAGTTTACCAAGTTCAAAGAAAGTCAGAGAATGGATCTGTGCAGAACATGGGGATATATGGGATGCAATGTTTCATCAAGAATCATCAGTGTTTGATAACATGATTCTTGAGATGAATGATGATTCTTGGTCAATAGTAAGAGCTTTACAATACGCAATGACTGCGATTACCGGTGATATGGAGGCGCCACATCCAATGATTTTCACTCAAGCAGTCTGGGGATTAGTTGACAATGGTCTGGTTCCTGAATCATTAGCTGCATTACAAATTCATAGGATGCTTCGAACTCAGCTAATTCAGTAGTTATATGTCACTTCCTAGAAAGAATGAAGAAATTGTCATCTCTCGTTTCAATATTGAATAATCCATAGCATTCAATGTCATTTACAAATTCCTGTGGGTCTGAATGATCTATTATCGTTGACATTTTCCCAGTGCTTTTCAAGACTCTGTGCAGTTCTTTCAATAAAGCTCTCTTGTTGGGAATCCAGCTGTAGACATCAAACATAAGGATGTAATCAAGACTCGCATTCTCAAACCCAGTTTCAAGACCTGAGTGAATAGTTTCAACGTTCTTGAGATTCTCTCGTTCAGCTCTTTTCCTCACCCGGTCTATAGCTATTGGATGAATATCTAAAGCATAGACACGACCTTCTTCCCCCACAAGCTTGGCAACAGGAATTGCATAACTGCCAATTCCACATCCATAGTCCAGAACCATATGCCCTGCGTTAATCCCAAGCATTCTGATGGTTTCTTCTGGTTTTCTGAAACGTTCACGGAAACGAAGAAAGGCGGCCATAACTCGATAGTTCAGATTTGATACAACACGCGGTTCGGTAGTCATTTATATCACGTACAATACATCATTTTGTAAAGTATTTAAACTGGAAAGAGGAAAGTAATAAAGTTACTTTACTTCTGGAAAGTAATGGTGGTTTTGATTATGGGGACTGTTCAGAAGCGTTGTCTTGAGGGATTTCAAGAATACTGTACCGAAGATTGTCCATTTAGACAGGCATTGTCAGTTTTTGGAAAACGCTACACGTTTAGTATTCTTCGTTTATTGATTCATGATAGAGTTGTCAGATTCAATAAAATTGTAGAAGATGTACAAGGGAGTACGAAGACGATCACAGAGAGATTGAACGAATTGGTAAGATATGGTGTTGTCAAGAGAGAGGCGTTTGCAGAAATACCACCAAGAGTTGAATACTCCCTCACTGAGAAAGGAATGGATTTGAAACCTGCACTCGATTATATTCGAGAATGGGGAATCAAGTGGAGATTATTAGATTGTAAAAAAGAAAATTGAGAGAGGGAATCATCCCCTCTCTAAGTCGATTTTTCATCGCCCTTTTTGTAGGACTCGGCAAGTAAATCAGGAATATAGCGTACCTTCATCTCTGTGCCTTTCATCATATCGTTAAGCTGAATTGTACAGAAAGGACACTCTGTGGTCACCATATCAGCACCAGTTTCCTCAATTTGCTCTTTCCTAGAATTAGCAATCTGTTGGGAGAGGTCACGATAACCTGCACGAACGCCTCCACCTGCACCACAGCAACGATTCTTGTATTGGTCCTCTATATACTCAACACCCGGAATCATCTTTAGCAATTCAATAGGTTCTTCGTATACCCCTTGACCTCGACCAAGGTGACAGGGTTCGTGGTAGGTAATTTTCAGGTTTATCTCACCCTTTGGCGGCACAATATTTTCCTTTCCAATTTTATCCAGCATATACTCAGCCATATCATAGACTTTGTAATTTGGAGGTGTTCCACGTTCTTCTTCGATGAATGGATAATGATCCTCACGGAGTGTCTTTCCACAACCCGCACAGGCTACAACCACTGTATCAAAGTTGTATTTTTCTGCTGCTTTTTCGAAAATCTCAGTAACCCTACGTGCTGAATCATGTGCAGTTTTCAGGTCTCCAGTTCTGAATGCTGGACTTGCACAGCACCACTGTTCCTTCGGTACAATCACATCAATATGATTACGATTAAGGACCTCAATCAGTGCTTTGCCAGTACTCTGCATTCGATAGTCAATCAGACACCCAGTAAAGAATCCAACCCGTCCTCGTGGATTATCCACCAAGAACTCCTCTTTGTCAAGGTCCTCTAAGAGAGGTGTATCCTTCACAGTTACTGCACGTCCAGTTTTATTGACTTCATCAAGGAACGCTTTTTGGCCTGGATCAAGTGGATATCCAGCTTCAACAGCCTTAGCTCTAAGAAGCTCCACAGCGAGAGCAGGTATCTTGATGCTTTTGGGACAGATGTCCTCGCACATCTTACAGGTAGTGCAGAAATAGACTGCCTCATTCATCGCCATTGCTATACGATCTTCCACATCCCGTGGGTCAAGTTCTAATCGCGCAATCTGACGAATAATCATTGGACCAGGATAATCCCAGGTTTCCTGTACAATTGGACAGTTAGAGATACAAGCGCTACACTCGATGCACTTTCTAATCTCACGTAACTTCTCAATCTGGTCTGCATGAATGATTTCAGGGTGTACTGGTTTCGTATCTCGTGCAACATAAGGACGAATCCGTCGCATCCGATGAATTGTTTGAGACATATCATTGACTAGATCTTTAATCACAGGCATCTTCTCCAGTGGTTCAAGAATGAGATTTTCATCAGGTTCGACCTTTGTCCTGCATGCGATTCGAGCAGTTTTATTCACTCTAACTGCGCAGGAACCACATTGACCACCTCTACATTCCCAGCGAAATGCTAGACTTGAGTCAAACTTGTCTTGAATATAGAGAAGTACATCTAATACTGTCATTCCAGGCTCGTATTCAACATCAAAATCTTGGAGATATGGTTGATCATCGGAGTCAGGATTGTATCTTAGGACACTTGTTTTGATTGTCTTTGTCATATGATAACCTCCTCATGGTGGTGTAATCTTGGTAATCACAAGGTCTTCCCTATGCATCTCCATCTTGCCATCCTTGCCCTTCTTGATTACAATGTTATAGTAGCCCTTATCGTTAGGATCAGCATCAACACGATAATGAGCGCCTCTGCTACCCTTTCTCATAAATGCCGCTTCTGCAACCATTCTTGCAGTAGTAACCATGTGAACAAATTCCATGGCTTGATGCCAACCGGGGTTGAACCTCTTAACGGGTACATCGACCTTGATGTTTGGTACAACATCTTTCTCTATTCGACGCAATTCATTAACTGCAAATTTCATATCTTCTTCCTTTCGGAAGATTTGCACTTTTTCCCACATAAGATCGGTCAGTTCACCCCTCGCATCCGCAGGAGAGATTCCATCTTTCCGATTGAGCATTGCTTCTAAACGCTCGAACTCCTTTGTAATCGTCTTTTTATCTACACCAAGATGTGATACAGATTTAGCATATTTTGCTGCACTCTCACCTGAGATTGCTCCATATACTTGAGTATCAGCAAGAGCGTTTCCTCCGAGCCTATTTCCACCATGAAGGCCACCTGTACATTCACCTGATGCGAAGAGACCAGGAATTATAGTGCCTGCATCCTCATCGGTTTTGATTCCACCCATAAAGTGATGAGCGGTTGGCGATACCTGCATTGGTTCTTCTCGGATATCAATACCCGCATCCTCGAATTGTTCTATCATGCTTTCAAGACGGAATTCTACAATAGACTTTGGTAAGTGTGCAATACTGAGATATGCACCACCATCTGGGGATCCTCTTCCCTCAAGAACTTCGGTCATTATTGACCTTGCAACTTGGTCACGACCTGCTAGTTCCATGACTTCGGGATAGTAACGATTCATGAAGCGTTCGCCTTTATTATTGAGGAGTATTCCACCCTCCCCTCGTACAGCTTCAGTCACAAGTCTACCCTTTGCAGACTCAGGTTTGACCATACCTGTGGGGTGAAACTGTATCATTTCCATATCAATCAGTTCGCAACCAGCTTCATAGGCCATGCCATAACCATCACCCACATCGAGCTGAGCGTTGCTTGTGACGCTGAAGATTCTACCTGCTCCACCAGTAGCCATAACAACTGATTTTGCACGGAATACAAGATAGTCACCATACTTCAGATCTACAGCACAAACACCTGAGATTTTGCCATCTGTTACTAGGAGCTTAGTTGCAAAGACTTCGTCAAAGACTCTGACAGAGGTCTTCCTAATTGCCTCAACTAGAGTGACCATTATCTCCGAGCCTGTTCTGTCAGAAGCATAGGCGGTTCTACGCCAAGTCTGTTTCCCAAATGGTCTCTGAGCAATTTTGCCTTCGGGAGTTCTATCGAAAACTGCTCCCATATCTTCAAGATCGAAGACTCTCTGAGCGGCTTGTTCTACAAGAATTTCAGCTAGCTTCTGATTATTGATGTAGTTCCCACCAGTAATTGTGTCCTTGAAGTGAGTTTCAGGATTGTCGTCTGGGTCAACATTTCCTAGGGACACATTTAATCCGCCCTCGGCCATGGAAGTGTGAGCTTTGCCAAGGAGTTCTTTGCTGATCATAATAACGTCAAGGTTGTTTGCAGCACCCTCAATTGCAGCTCGGCATCCAGCTCCGCCAGCACCAACAACGAGAATGTCGCACATTATTGTCTTGTAATCCAACTACGGGCCTCCAGTGGAGATTTCTCCATTGGTTGGACCGTCGAGTTTGTGCGCCCCGTTTAAGAGTTACTGTTGAGGGTGATTAGAAAACCTAGAAAATCAAGGCTTGTAATTCAAATGCTAAGTCTTTCGGATTATAGATTCAAATTTACTAAGGAAAGTTTATGTTTTTTTAAACCATAGTTGAGTATGTGGTTGAAATGGTGTTTACAACATTGACTGTAACAGTATTTGTAAGCATGATAGCAATTATCTCTACAATTCTAGTGGGTCACTATTCTGTGCGGAGTCCGAATATAGGAACACTACAAGCTCTTGTTGTATCTACAATAGCCATCCCTATTGGAATAGTAATTGTATCCGTTCCATTGTACAACATTGCTCTCTACGATTGGCCAAGTAGTATATTCGCTCCACCTCCACAAATTGCCATTTGGATAGCAGCATTTTTAGGTGTAGTCCTTGGTTTCAAATCAGGAGAAATCTGGAACCAAGGAGAAGGTAGTTGCATTCGATGTTTACTATCATTTGTCGCTATGCTGACAGTATTATCACTGGTGATTATTCTCATACCCTAAAACCTACTCTTTGAATAATTTATATTGAAAAATCAGGCAATGAATAGAGCGTTGGGGCCCAAAGGCCCCGTTACGTTCATTCTTTTACTCCAATTTTGGAGTAGACCTCAGCCTTTCGGGCTGCGACCTTTTTATCCATATCATCGTGCATGCTATTACCATGAGAATCCATGGTTACAAGAAGAGGTCCAAACTCTTCAGCTGTGATAACCCAAAGAGCTTCAGGCATACCTAGGTCATCCCAAAGATAAGCGGTTACTTCTTTGAGGCCTTTTGCGGCTAGGGCTCCACAACCACCAGTATAGCTGGTGTATACAGCTCCTACTTCTTTCAGAGCGCTCAAGGTCTTTTGACCCATTCCACCTTTTCCAACAAGAATTCTTGCCTTGTACTTCCTGAGGAACTCATCTTCAAAAAGCTCCATCCTGACACTAGTTGTTGGGCCAGCAGAAACAACTTTCCACTTGCCATCCTTTTGCCAAGCAAGAGGCCCTACATGGTAGACAACACTACCCTCAAAATCCACTGGAGTTTTTTCGCCTTTCTCATACATTTCCAAAGCACGTTCATGTGCTTCATCACGTGCAGTATATACATGCTCACCGGTAACATAGACGATGTCACCAATCTTGAGTTTTCGAGCATCATCTTCAGAAATTGGTGTAGTTAGGTGATATTCTACCATTTAGTTACCCTCCATTGGATGCGTCACATATGTGACCTTCAAATCCTTAGAGATTACAGCCTTGCTTTGCCGTGCAGCCCAGCATTGTACTGCAACACCAACAGGAAGACTAGCAGGATGTCGCATTGCATAATCGACTTTTACACCAAGGACTGTTGTACTACCTCCTAGACCCATTGGTCCAATACCGGTAGCATTGATAGCCTCCATAATTTCTTCCTCGATTTTAGCTACTTCAGGCTCAGGATGCTTATCACTAAGCGATCTCATGAGCTGTTGCTTGGCAATCTTGATGGCAATGTCAGAACCACCACCAATCCCAACACCAATGATGTTTGGTGCACACGCCTTGCCCATGTAGTTCATGGCATTATCTACTACTAGTTTCTTAACACCAGTTAGACCAACACCAGGTTTGAGCATACCAACAATGCAGACATTCTCACTGCCCCCACCCTTTGGAAATGCAATAATCTCAAGGGAATCACCCTCTACAATCTCCCAATTTATCCATGGGATTTTCACGCCGGTGTTATCACCAGAATTACCACCCACAATGGGGTTCACTGCATTCGGTCTTAGTGGAACCTCAGCTGTTGCTTTTCTTGTCGCCTCAGTAAGTGCGTTCTTAATCTCCCCAATGAAGGGAAACTTATCGCCTACTTTGACATAGAAAATCATGATTCCTGTGTCTTGGCACATCGGAACACCGGTTTCAGCAATTTCCATGTTAGTAAGAATGGCAGACAGCTGTGTCTTCGCCGTTTCATTCGTTTCACGCTCATTTGCAGCTTCAAGAGCTTCCTTGATTTCCTTCGGGAGCTCTGTCGCAGCCTTCTCGAGCAGACGAAACGTTGTATCATGAATTACTTGGTAAGGATCTTCCATCTGATCAGCTTCTGGACAGTTGTCTATGAGGTACTATAATTAGTCCCCAGACAAATTCTGTGTGGGAAAGTGCTATCTAATCTATATTACTATTGAACCACTGTGGCTATATACGGAGGAACGCACACTAATTTCAGTGGAGATGGACGCTAGATGGTATTGATAATCACAATTTCGACAATTGCTTCCTTTGTGTTTACTGCCATTATGTTATTCATGTATGCGGTTCTTGATTTCCGTACAAGAAAAGTCCCAAATCAAATATTCTTGATTGGAGGGATAGTGGGTCTAGCCGTTGTTCTAAGATTTGGTCATATTGTAGACTATGCATTGCTACACCTAACTGCAGTACTTCTCGCTTTGATTCTTGGGTACATCTTGTTTCGAATAGGTTCGTTAGGTGGTGCAGATGTAAAGGCACTCCTTTCAATTGCAATAATAAGTCCGGGTATAGAATTTGCTAGTTGGGGAAACCCAATACTGGAGGGAATTGTAGCAGTAGGTTTCCAACTTGTGATTATGTTGCTTTGTGGATATCTAATCTCACAAAGAAAAACAGATGAAACCAAAGTAATCCCACTAATCCCAATTTTGTTTGGTGCATATCTAGTGTTACAACTTTTAGCTCTACTCTAGCGGCTCTTTGCAGTAGAACTCTTCGTAGACTTGATCTGAATCCCATTCTTTCCAATAGCAAAAATATGCTTCTTGAGACTATGTGATGTCTGGCGCATTTTCCAGATGAGTAAATCGCGTTTCAGAGTTCCATTTTCCTCGAAAAGGTTGAGGGAAATCAATCCCTGAGTAACGAATTGTTCCACGCCCGCTCTACTATGTGCTTCAGGATCTATTGTTTCACTCATCAATAGTGATGTGACTTTGATTTCTCTCAGTAATGCGCTAATTCGGAATAATTCACTACGGACTTCAGATGGATCGTTAAATTTCATACCAAGAGCCGAAATACAATCGATGACTAGTCTCTTAGCTTTTGAGTCCTCTACAGCACGATAGATTTCCTCAGCAAGTGTACTAACGTCAAAACCTCTACGGAGAGCATATTTCTCGGAAGTAGGAAGTCCAGCCTTACTTGATGCTGCATCTACAATAATGAATGCATTCTTCTTCTCAAGTTCCTTTAAATCCCATCCAAATTGTTGAGCTTCGAGCCGGAGGTCTCTTGGTCTTGTTTCAATGGTCACAAATACACCAGGTTCATCATACTTGGATACACCATTATACAGAAACTGAAGACCAAATATTGTTTTACCTGAACCTGTTCCTCCGGATACTAAAATAGTGCTACCTTCAACCAAGCCTCCCCCTATCAATTCATCAAGGCCCGATATTCCGGTTTTCGTGCGAGTCATGTACTAATCATCTCTTTCTTCAGGGGTTCCACTAATCTCCCAGCCTTTTACAACCGAACTCACTGGGTTAATTGTAACTTTTACAACATCGGGAGATTTCCGGATTGTTTCCACTCGTTGTTTCAAATCTTGATCACTCGCACCCATTATTACAGCATGAATGATCATCGGTTCAGCATCCACTGCAATCCAGAGGTATTGATCTTCTTTGCCAAGCTCTGCGGCAAAAGTCTGAGTGCGGTCCTTACTAATTTCAGGTAGTATATGCCCACCAATCTCAATGGTAAGGAGGGCAGCTGTTGTGAATCCTAGAGCCTCAGGACGCACCAATGCACAGAATCTAGTCACTGTTTCATTCTTTTTCAATCGTTGTACTCTGAAGTGGATAGTAGTATCTGGTAGTTCGAGCTCTTCAGCTATCTGAGTAAATGGCCTCTTTGCATCTTGCTGGAGGATTCGAATTAAGTTTCTATCTAGCTGGTCCATTATGTAGACTACCACCTTCCCCATCAGGAGGGTTTCTGCACACCCAGTAATCTTCTCGAGTATATTATTAAGGATTGTTTGTGTGATTCGCAATCTATTTGGAAAAAATTGAGGATTTTACTAGATATGAGGACAAAAATACAATCAATTTGTGTGAAATCTGTAATTTTCTCAAGATGGAAGTGGAGGGTTATTAATAATATCAAGAATATCTGGAGGAATTGAAAAAGCATAGAGAAGAGTCCAGACCACTGTCCATAACATGAGATATGAGAACAGCGAGTTTGTTATCATCTTCTGTACACCTCCAAGCTGCTCAGGTTCAACATCCAACAGGTAACGGATGACATAGAGGCTCAGAACATAAATCAAAAATCCTAACATGACTCCTCTTGTGCCAGCAAAGGCTTGTCCACCGATACCACAGAGTAGGGCACTAATGAAAGCAAATAAAATCTTAACATAGTACTGCTGGTCATTTGGTGAGTCTGCCCATTTCCCAAACATTCGATTAAAGATGTTCTTTAGAGGGGTAAGATCCATATCAATCACTGACCAGTTGAGGGTGGTTCAATCGACTATGTTATAATCATGTCGGTTTGTTGACGGTGTGAACTTCAATGAAGGACTCAATGAGTAATATTGACATTCGCCTCATACTACCTGAGCTACGTGAGGCTGCAGAAGGAGCCTTCATTAAGAATGTCTACCAGTATGGAGATATCTTTGTTCTCAAACTGTACCGACCAGGAGGAGGCACAGCAAACCTACTCATTCATCCAGGAAGAAGAGTCCACCTTACAGAATATGCCCGTAAGGCACCACGTCAACCTCCACATTTTTGCACAGTATTGAGGAAGTATTTGAGAGAGAAGCGAGTTCTCTCAATTAAACAACACGACCTTGATAGAATTTTGATTATTGAAATCGGAAGCGAGGATGAAACCTACAAGCTTGTAGCGGAAATGTTTGGAACAGGGAACATGCTTCTCTTAGACCCAAAGAATATGATTTTCGTAGCTATGCGATATAAGCGGATGAGAGATCGAAATATCATTCCAAAGGCACAGTATCTATTCCCTCCACAAAGGGGAGAAGATTTGTTCAGTATTGATGATGATTCATTTGAGCAATTGTTAGTGGATTCAAATGCGAATATAGTGAGAACTCTTGCAAGCAGGTTAAATCTTGATTCACTGAGCTGTGAAGAAATATGTGCGTTATCAACAGTTTCACCCAAAGTTATGGTTCCAGAAATTGATGGTCAAACACTCTCAGATTTGAAGGGAGGATTTACAGAATTTTCAACCAAGCTTAAGGCAGGTGTATCTCATCCTAATTTGGTCCTTAATGATGAACCGTCCGAGGATGAAGATACTTCTGACTATGTAGCATTCGTACCTTTTCAATTCCAACTCTATAATGAACTACCATCTGAAAACTTCGATACTTTTAGCAAAGCTATCGACGAGTTCTTTGGTGTATCGGATAGTGAGCTTGAAGATGAGGAACTTCAGAGCGCACTTACCAAGGAGCAGAAGCGTCTCCAAAAAATAATTGACAAACAGGGTGAGGGAATAGAGAACCTAAAGGCAAAGGCTGACAAACTAAGGATCATAGGCGAACTCATTTACTCTCATTTTTCTATTACTCAAGAAGTCCTCGAAACCGTGACTAAGGCTAGAGCAGACGATATTCCATGGGATGAGATTATTCGGAGAATTGAAGAAGGAAAAACAATGGGAATTCCATCAGCAATGGTCATCGAGAAAATAAGCCCATCACAGGGACAAATCATAGTTAACCTGAATGATTCTAAAGTAACTCTTGATGTTAGACTCACTGCTCAAGATAATGCCTCTCGTGCATACGATCTAGCAAAGAAATCTGAGGGTAAAATCAATGGGGCCAATATACAGATTGAAAGGACAAAGGCAAAACTAGAGAAACTTGAAGTGAGTATCGCAGCAGAACCAGAAGTCAAGAGGGTTCGAGTAAAGATAAGAAAGAAACGATGGTATGAAAAGTTCCGCTGGTTTACATCATCAGAAGGCTATCTGATTCTTGGAGGGCGGGATATCAAGAGCAATGAGGATATTGCTAAGCGCCAAATGAGTGCGAACGATATCTTTCTGCATGCGGTAATTCATGGGGCACCATACACAGTGATCAAGGTTCCCGATGAAGCACCAGGTCAGCAAACAATAGAAGAAGCTGCACAGTTTGCAGTGACTTTCTCTAGAGCATGGCAGGACGGTCTATCAGGAGGCGACGCTTTTTGGGTAAATCCAGAACAAGTCAGTTTCTCTCCACCGTCAGGAGAACACCTGCCTACAGGTTCAGTTATGCTGTATGGAACGAAGAATTTCGTACGCAAAGTAGCTGTGGAATTGGCAGTGGGAGTATTATTAGAAGGGGACTATGCAATTGCAGTGTCTGGACCGCCAACAGCTATAGAGGCTCATACTGATTATTTTGTTCGAGTTATACCGGCTGATGGAAAGAAAGGACAGTTAGTCAAGGAAATACAGGCTAAGCTGAAGAAACTTGTTCCAGAAGAAGAATCTCATTTAGTCAGTCAGATTCCACAAGAAGATTTTATGCGAGCTCTTCCTGCTGGTGGTGGGAAAGTAGTTGACAAGTCATGATTCTTTGTGAATGTGATTTGAGCTTGATACAGACGATACAGACACATTTAAAATCTGAGTGATGGCAATTCAGCCCGAGAAGACACTCTGCCAGTTGGTCAATGAGTGTCAAACCAACTTCTTACGATTGGAGGATAATTCATGTCAAATCCCACTCATTCAATGTTTGTGAGAGACATCATGGCGGTCAATGTAATATCAATGCCCCCAGATGCCTCTGTATTTGAGGTTTCCAAGGCTATGGCTGAGATGGACATTGGTTCCGTAATTATAGCTGACAAGGATAGACCATTAGGAATCATCACGGAATCAGATATCGTTAGACGTGTGATAGTTGGGGAAAAGGATACGAAGACAACTACTGCATCAGAGATTATGTCCTCGCCAATTATCCATGTAGAACCAGGAACTGGGCTTACAGATGCTATGAGGGTGATGGCAAAAAGTAACATTCGACGAGTAGCAGTATTGAAGAACAATACCCTTGCAGGAATCATTACATCAAGGGATCTTCTTCGTTGGTCCCCCGAACTAATAGATATTCTAGTAGAGTCACTACGACTCAAGGATGAAGTAGCCTCAAGTAGAACAAATGATGTGGATGATGACCGCATCGCTTATGGCGGTGACTGTTCAAACTGTGGGGAATATTCAACAGACCTAGTTCTTGAAGATGGTGAATATCTCTGCGAGTCCTGCCGTGAAGGTTGGGAAGACACTGATTGATTACTCCTGTCATTCTATGATTGATATAACATATTGGAGGATGTAAATATGCAAGTAAGTCAGATTATGATTGAGCCAGTTACAATAAGTAAAGATCAAAGACTCTCATATGCCCTAGAGCAGCTAGACAAGAAGGGTGTAGAACGACTAGTTGTTGTTCAAAATGGAGAAGTTACAGGTATCTTAACATACGCAGATATAGCCGATCGACTGGGTGTAAGTAAGGTTGTAGCCCTTTCGATAAAGAGACTCCATGTTTCAAGTGCGATGACTGATACTGTCATTACTGTTGGACCAGACGATGATGTAACCGAGGTCGCCCAACTTATGATTGAAAGAGGTATGAGTGGATGCCCTGTGGTTGAAGAAGATGGTAAACTAGTTGGCGTCATTACCAAAGTGCAAATCTCCAAACTAGTAGATAGGTTTGACAATGTCAAGGTTTCCGAACTTATGACCACAGAGGATATTCTTCAAGTAAATCCCGTAACACGTTTAGTAAAAGCTCGAGGAGATATGCTTGACGCAGGATATTCTGGTCTTCCAGTGACTGATGGTGGACGTGTGCTTGGGCTGATTACTGAGAGAATGGTTGCCGAAGCAATGGCACGCTTCACTGTAGAAGTTCCAGACAAACACAGAGCAAATCAAGTGAGACAAATTCGTGTTGTGGATGCTATGAAACAACAGCCACCTATGGTTGCTCCTGATGATTCTATAGCTGAGGCCTCGACTAAAATGATTGATGCAAAGCTGAATACACTACCGGTGGTGGAAAAGGGTAACAGATTGGTCGGTATGATCAGTGCTACAGACCTAACTCGTTTCGTTGCAAACAAGTTTAAGGTGTAGATTGTATCTGTATATTATTGGTCACTGTTTACAACTGACCACACCGACGTGGTTGTCAAATGGCTGTAGATTTAGTCCTCAAAGATGGCATAGTCATTGTAAATGATAGTGAAAAAGTTCAATCTGTTGCTATAGATAGTGGAAAGATAGAGGGTTTCTATAAACACGGTGAAGAACCAGAAGGCAAAAGGACTATTGACTGTAGAGGGCTTTACATCCTTCCTGGACTTATCGATATGCATGTACATCTTCGAGACTTGAATCAATCAGAGAAGGAGGATTATGAAACAGGAACTATGGCTGCAGCAGCTGGTGGAATTACAACAGTTGTTGATATGCCAAATTCTAGTCCCCCTGTTTTAACGCGTGAAGTATTGGACCAGAAAATTGCTAGTGCTTCAGCTAAATGCTATGTGAACGTTGGTTTTTATGCAGGAATCGGCAAGAGATTTGACACTTCTATGGTTCCAGATATTCTAGGTTTGAAGGTATATCCACATTCACCATTAACGGAAGGAGTGAATTATGATATCAAACGGATAAAGAAATGTGTCCAACTTGCTAACAAGCATGATCTCCCACTCCTTTTTCATCCAGATTCTGCAACAATGGATGAAAAACCTGAAACAAGAGAGGAGTTCTTCCTTATTCATAGCTGTGAGAGTGAAGTCAACTCGCTTCAAGCATTTTTAGATGCAAAGGTCGAATATGAAGCAAGACTGCATGTCTGCCATGTGAGCTGTGCAGCCACTGCAAGGCTGATTTTAGAACATAGAGCTGAACATACCCTGACTGCAGAGGTAACACCACATCATATGTTATTGTCTGGCGAGAATTTTCCACATACTGATGGAGTAGCCAAAATGCTACCGCCACTCAGATCCCCTTATGACACCCAGATGCTTGCTCAAGCATTATGCAAGAAGTGTGCTATAGACTGCGTAGGTTCTGACCATGCACCTCATATTAGTTCTGAGAAGACTACATCTTTCCTTGAAGCAGCTTCAGGAATTCCCGGGCTTGAAACTACTTTACCATTGGTACTTACAGAAGTATTCGAGGGAAGAATTAGCTGGATTGATTTTCTTAGGTGCTGTTGTTCGGGACCAGCTATGATACTTGGAATACCAAGTAAGGGAATACTGGCAGAAGGATATGATGCTGATATTGTCGTCGTTCGGAAACAGGAATGGCATATTTCAGGAGCTGACTTCTACTCTAAGGCAAAACTTACACCATTTGAGGGGCGCCGAGTGCTGGCAAAACCAGTGACAACAATTGTTGGTGGTGAGGTTGTCTATCATGAAGGTAGATTTATGGTTGGACCAGGAATTGTAGGAAGAGTGCCAATACGCAAAGTCTGATGACTGCAAAGCAAATAACGGTGAGATTTCTCAGATATTAGTGAGTTGATACTACGTGTCTAATGTGTATTCAGATGAGCATGGAAAATTCCTTGTTAGACTTGCTAGAAAGACTGTAGATGACTATGTCACTAAAAAGAGAAAACCTGAAACTCCTGTGGACACATCAGAACAGCTTAGGCTCAAATCTGGAGTGTTCGTCACTCTTAACTCCATAACTGGAAATCAAGTTTCATTACGCGGATGCATAGGACGACCATATCCAACTCAACCTCTTGTAGAAGCGACTATTGATTCCTCAGTGGATTCTGCAGTTAATGATCCACGTTTTCCACCAGTTAATACGAAAGAACTTGATACTATCATAATTGACTTGAGCGTCTTAACACCACCAAAGAAAATCGAGTATTCAAATACAGAAGATTTACTGAATCTTGTGAAAGTAGGTCGCGATGGATTGATTGCAATGAGAGGGATGCAGCGTGGTCTTCTACTACCCCAGGTACCTGTTGATTGGAACTGGAATACTCTGGAATTCCTAAAGCACACATGCAATAAAGCAGGACTTCCTGAAGATGCGTGGAAAGACCAAAAGACAGAGTTCATGTCCTTTCAAGCTGAGATATTCGGTGAGGAAAAACCAAGGGGTAACATAGTGAGAAACCCCAGTCATCCTAAAAGTTGAGGTGATTATGTGAATACACTACCACCCGAGATTGTTGAAACCCTGAAAAAGTTCCTTGAAGAAGATGTTAGATCAGGAGACCTAACAACAAATGTGACCATCCCTGAAGAGAATACTGCACTTGCCACAATCTATGCAAGAGAGAAGGCAGTACTTGCAGGTATCAAAGAGGCGGAGGCTATCGCCTACTTGACTGGTCTCACCTATGAAGTTCTAGCGTTTGAAGGGAACTGGGTGAGTCCAGAAGAACCAGTTATGCGACTACGAGGTAAGGCTAGAACATTACTCACAGTGGAACGGTTGATTCTCAATATCATTCAACGTATGAGTGGGATTGCAACAAAGACCTATAGAATGGTGAGTGTAGCAAGAGAGGAAAATCCCAAGGTGAAGATTGCATGTACACGTAAGACAACGCCAGGATTCAGATTCTTTGAAAAACGAGCTGTTGTTATTGGTGGGGGTGACCCTCATCGATATGCTCTCGATGATATGGTTCTCATCAAGAATAATCACATAACTGCAGTTGGCGGGGTTCATGAGGCCGTCAGCGCAGCCAAGGATGCAGTATCGTTTAGTAAGAAGATTTCCTGTGAAGCACGTACCCTTCAGGAAACTGAAGAAGCAATCAGTGCGGGGGCAGATATTGTCCTTCTTGATAATTTCTCACCAAAGGATATTGGTGGTCTCATAGAGGTTCTCAAGAGTAAGGGATCTCGTGGAAATGTCATCTTAGAAGCCTCAGGAGGCATAGATGAGGATAATGTCAGAGAATATGCACGTAATGAAATTGATGTGATATCATCAGGCTCATTGACTCATTCTTACGATTCTGCGGATTTCAATATGCGACTCTCTTTGAATTAAGAAATCACGAAGAAAGAGTGGTGCCCCGACCGGGATTTGAACCCGGGTCTACGGGTCGAAAACCCGCGATGCTGGGCCGTGCTACACTATCGGGGCCAGTTTAGCCTCGAACCTTAATTTACGGTTATTAAGATTGTGTAGAGGACCTGATTTTATGCACTTCGAACTACAGGGTCTTCACTAACCTTGGAACTCTGAAGTTTTCTAGCCTCACGAAGAACTGAGCTTGGTGCATCTTTCCTTAAACGAGACCGTAATCCAGCATTTAGCTGGAGAATAAACGACCTCAAATCGGATGACGTGGGGACTCCCGATATCTTCTGCATCCCTGATACGAGTGTGGGAACTACGAGAATATTGTACGCTTCTGCAATGTGATGATGTTTGTCCACATTGACTTCGAATACTGATTGATGTAGTCCAAGCTCCTTTGATTCCTCATCTAACATAGTCTTGAGTACGTCGCACCATACACAATGATCAGAGGTGAATAACAGAATCATACGTACAACTCGTTCAAGTTTTCTCGTTGTTTTGTTGCAGGCATTTAAAGTCGGAGAAATATTGAGTTTGAAAATCATTGATTTTGCTAATTCTTTGTAATTCTAAGCTAGCAAAATACTATCTATCGAATGCACTAACGGTCTCATAGATACTAGCCTACATTCGCAACGTTAATATCTCAAAGTAAACGGACATGCCTTGCCAAGCACCTTCAAGGGCCCGTAGCTCAGCTTGGTAGAGCAGCAGGCTCATAACCTGTCGGTCGGGAGTCCAAATCTCCCCGGGCCCACCACTCATTCTTGAAGATTCTAGCTCGATACTTCCGAGATAGGAGCTAATAAGGTATCATATCTATATTATCTTGAAGATGAAGTATTTGGAGGAACTTAAGTGAGAATTCGTTAAGAAATGCCGCATCCACCCCCAATTTGTTCTTTTTTCTGGCCTCACTATGAGGCCAACTATTTCTTATTTGAGCAGTAGCCCTCTACAGTAACGGCCTTATACTACAACGGATATCATATTCTATTCGAGGCAACCACCATGCAGCTCTTTTCAGATCCAATCTCAATGGGACTTCTGGCAAGTCTCTTGGCTGGCCTAGCAACAGGTTTAGGCGCTCTACCAATCCTTTTGAAGAAAGATTTCAGTAGAAGATCATTAGATCTGATGCTTGGTTTTGCTGCAGGAGTAATGTTGGCAGCCTCAGCATTTAGTCTGCTTGTCCCTGCTTTTCAAGAACAGGCTGTAGTTGATGCGGGCTGGACTGGAGTATTTACAATAGTAGGAGCAGGGTTCTTGCTAGGAGCTTTGTTTGTTCATATGACTGACAAATACTTGCCACATGAACACTTTCAGAAGGGGGCTGAAGGTCCTTCATCAGACTTAGGCAGAGTATGGCTTCTTGTCATTGCGATAACGATACACAACTTTCCAGAGGGGCTTGCAGTGGGTGTGTCGTTTGGTGGGGGGGATATTATGACTGGAATGTCTGTGGCTGTAGCAATTGGATTACAGAATATACCAGAGGGACTTGCAGTTGCAGCACCATTGGTAAGAGAAGGTTACTCAAGAAAATATGCAGTAGGACTGGCAACACTGACAGGTCTTGTAGAACCAATTGGCGGATTGATTGGAGTTTCTGTAGTAACTTTTGCAGTAGGACTTCTTCCCTATGGACTAGCTTTCGCCGCAGGAGCAATGATATTCGTTGTTGGGGATGAGATGGTTCCGGAGAGTCATTCTGGTGGCAATGAACGACTCGCGACGTGGGGGTTGATGATTGGTTTCTTCATCATGATGATCCTTGATAATGTATTTTCATTCTTGTTTGGAGCGGGATAGATTAGCTAAGCGCTCCTCGTTTGATACCATAAATACAGATGAAAACAGCAAACAAGACTACCATGAAAAAGAATGCAATACTTGCAGCTCCAGGAAGGAATCTCTGTAAAATTAAGCCAGTTAGGATAATGACCGCACCAACAAACACAATCAAGCAGATTGATGCACCTCTTGGAAGATCATCCCAGAATGAACTCATGGTAAATTCACGTCCCAATAATCAAGAGTTAGAGTTCTCAAGGACTTTGTGGTCTATATGGTGAAATATTTACAGCTATACCTGTGTGAATTTCCTTGAGAACAAACACGTTTATTTCGCCTGAAACTTCGATAGTTACCTCACCATCAAGAACATGTGTTTTGTCATATTGAGAGAAACCATCTTCATCGAAAAGATATCTGAACATAACTCTGATTTTATCATCGTGAAGTCTTTCTATCTCACCTAGTGTCAAATCCTCAAACTCACAATTAGGACGTAATGGATTTCCCCACCCAGTTTCAGAATGAAGGAAATCAAGAATGATTGCATTAAGATCTACTTCTTTCATATCAGATGTACGCTCCCAAATCCCATGATTATTACTACAAACAGCAACGTTAATATTGTAATCTCGGGCGAAACCGATAATAAGCCACCGTGGCTCAGTTGGTAGCGTGATGTTCCTTTGGGGACTTCGCACCTAAAGCGACAGCTTTTAGACGCGCATTGCGTCATGCCGCTTAAGCCTGTTACCTCTCAGTAGGTAGCTGAGAGCCAGATAGTTGTTGGTCGTAGGTTCAAGCCCTACCGGTGGCGCCATTCACTATAGTTAATTTTTCTTTTTCCTATAATTGATTAACACCCGAAGATATTTTAATCCGACCGAAATGTACAATGAAACATATCGGTGATGAATATGGCTAACAATCTTAATCGAAGAACAGTTCTTGCAGTTACTGCTATTGTGATAGTAATCATTGCTTCTCTCACAGTTGTCTTCATTTTACAGCCACAAAACCAAAGTGAACTCGTTACCGTTCTCACAGTCAATGTGCGCGATTCCTCCACCAATTACACAATAGATGATTTGACTAACCTACTGAGCATCACTGGTTATACAGGATTTGTAAAGACAGGAACTAATCCTTCCGTCATTGTGGAGCCTTCAAACTGGACTGGTATTCCACTTGTGCATCTACTATCCTTAACTGACAATCTACCTGTAAATTACAGTCTACAGATTTTAAGCAGTGATGGTTATATTACATACTTCACGATGGGAGAGATGCAGGGTTCCTTTGAGGCATACAACATATCCACTGGTGAACCGATTGGTCCTCGAAACTTCACAATGGTCTTAGGTTATATGCAGAATGGAGAACAACTAACTAATGAAACCGGTGGTCCTCTGCGATTGGTATTATTTCCAGATGGTGATTACCTATCTGCTGGACATAGCTGGCCTAAATTTGTCCAAGAGATTTCGGTGATTGATGAAACTGCACCATGGGATTTGGAGCTGAAGGGAGTCATCTCATTGAATATGACACATGATGTCTACTATTCCCTAGGTTCATGTCCTCATCACAGGAAAAACATCACACTGAATGATGTCCTCTATGCTGGTGTGGCTCTCTGGACAATTATCTCATCAATGGACGGCGGAGAAGACATCCATTACAGTTTCAATAATAGTCTCGTATCGACAAACTATACTGTCACCGTTTGGTCTGGTACAGGATCTCATCTCAATTTCACATCTTATGAAATGGCCTTTAATAACAACATAATTCTTGCAGGGTGGACAGACGAGATGCTGTTAGTTTCTCCAGAATGGCCTCTCAAACTTGTCACTGCTGGAGGTTTCTTTCTCGACAACATTGTCCGGATTGAGATGTCTGGTTGGTAATCATGAAACCACAATTACCACTCTAACATCCAGATTATACCTCCGATGTTCTGGATTGTAATAGTAGAAAATGGGTAGTTGAGATTGCATTGAATGAAGATTGGATGGTTATTATTGGTGATTGGGAGAGATTGCTAACCTACACCAGATTGCCCAAATTGGCGAGTTCATCAGCTAAATACCTGTCGATTCTGGTCGCAAAATAGATTCCAATAACGATAGCATTAACACCCAGAATTCCTAATATTGCAGGTATTGCGATGTTTTGTCTGAGAACTAGAATTCTATATTCAGTTTCAACGCTAATCTCGATATCTAGATCTGTATCAATTCTTTCAAAACTAACTATAGAAGTTGAATTGGAGTTAGTTGGTATTATAATCAACCAATCACCGGTATTGGACTCTTCTTCCAGAGTAAGATTGTAGGTATTGTCAACAATAATCGATAGTTGAAGGGGGTACTCACTGGAAATCATCGAGTGTATATTGAAGGATACTGATGAAACCTCTTCAGGATACAAGAGAGAGAGATCAATCGATGAATTGGGATGAGTTCCATTCAGTGTAAACTGATAGGTTTCATCTGGAAGAGATGTGAGCGTACTTACAGGTATGAAATCTCCATCAATTGCACCTTTTGTTAGGGGATAGCAGAATAAAGAGCCAAGAAGCAGTAGTAGGACTACTACTAGAAATTTTGCACCTTTCATTTTGTCAGAAGTAATACCAAGGTACGTATTGAACATCAAATAGATTGCATAGATTACTAATCCGATTCCAAGTGGAATAGCCCAAATTGGTGGTGCCAAGGGCATCACAATGGGTACCACGCTGGCCCAAAAATGTGTAGTAATATCAACGGAAACATCAGTATCTTGTCGAACGATTTCTATCCACCAGTTATACTCTAGTCCAGATCTTGGGATTTCGATGTAATAGTCAGAGATGACTTTGATATTTGTCGCATTGAAAATTACTTGATTCTGATCTCGTACAACTATATTTACTGGGGAGTCATTGGTTTGGAGAGATGATATGCCAATCATGGGAGCTGAGATTCTGTATGTATATGTTGGCGAATCCTCAGAGAGTGTGAATGAGTGGTCATTAGTTACCATCATAGGGTTTCCACTGAAGTGAAAACTGGGCATGAGAAAATAGAAGGAGATTACGAGTACACCGCAAAGTAGTAACAATGCATGAGATGTGGTTCCAGATTTATTCTTACCTCTCGCCACGATTTATCCCACATATACAAGTGCACCATCTGCACATTAACTTTGATGTGTGCATAAGGACAATACCGTTTTGTTACTTCTTTCTTAGACGCATAAGTTGGGGTCCATACTTGGCAAGACAGAGAACGCCTACAAGAGCAAAAATTCCAATGTAGATTATATTGTTCAGTGCGTCACCAATGAATACAACCGTCCGACTAGCAAAATGTGGGGTACCAAATTCATCAATTCCCATGAGTGTAATATTCGTAGCGCCGCTCTCATAATTTCCAGTATTGAACTGCCAGCTAAAGGTATTTACAGTGACGAAATGAACCTCAACCTCATTGAAATAAACAGAAATATTCTGAATTGTATCAGGTCCTGTTCCATGCAGGCTGAATGTGCCACTTATGTAACTACCAAAACCCATCCCCACGTTACGATCCAATGAGAATGACAAAGTATCCTGTCCCATGACATTCATAGGAAGAGCGGAAATAAGACCAACAGCTACAAACAGAATACAAACGATTCTCAATATTTTTCGCGGTTTATGGGGATTTTTCATCATTGTTAGTATTGCCTCTGGTCCTTGTCTAGCAATGCATTATGAGTAAAAAGCTACTTGCTGTTACATGACTGAATTATTCTTCAATAACGGTTCGCGATATCTTGTACACAACCTGATGTTTGTAATCAGGACAACCAGTCGTCATAAAATCACTTCCATCGCCTTCCTCAGCAAAGCTTCCTCCAGAGAGTATAACCATTATCCAAGGATAGAGAACATAAAACGAACTTGGACACATCTTCCCACGATCTTCTGGATACTCAAAGACATCTCCAATCTTCTGTCCCATTGAACATTCACCGTCATTTAGGATATCTATGACCTCAATCTTTACTTTGTATTTTGGCATTTTTTTCACCAATTTGTAGGTAAATATCAGTCATATGAGTATTAGAAAGGAGTGTCTCAAGCAATACTCAGACGAGCAATACTGAAAACAGATGAGAACGAGAAGTAAACATGGCACCCAATGATATAGACAACGTTTCAATGGCTGTTTGGTGTACACTGCTTCCTCCAGAGGAGTTGGATCAGTTCTCTGAAGAGGATGACTTGCGTAGTGTGAGTGCAGCCTATGAGGATTGGTTAGCTTCTATGAGAGGAAAATCTATCGTGGGTGCAGATGTTGGAGTAATGCTGGACAGAATACGTATCCTCATGATAAACATCGGAATTGCATGTGCTATGGATCGAGCACTAGCAGAGCAAGTACAATCTGTTGTTGCGGATCATCTGAGAAAACGTGCTCTTAAGATTGTGAGTGAACTCCGAACAAATACGAAAGAGAAAACTGCAGTTAAGGAAACACTTGCTCTATTCTTCAAGGATTTAAAATTCACTCGAGACATCTTCCCAGAGGAGGATGTTATGGGCGTAATTCCAGTAAAAGTTTCTCTGAAGGGTGATTCATCCAAAGGGATTTTGGGGAGGCTTATTGGTTTGAAATCAAAGAAAGTTAACGTGGATAAAGAAACCACATTACAAGCAGCATTACTGGAGAGCTCTAATGTTTTGAAGAAAATCTATCTACGGCTGGTCAGTCCGGATCCTTGGGGAACATATTGAACAATCGAATTTTCAGGACTTTCTAATAATTACGTCATCCTGTTTCAAGAACTGTATCTCAGATATCTTGACTACTCGCCAGTCAGTCTGGTGGAGTGTGACTTTCATCTCACTACTTTGAACCTCAAGTTCTATAAAACTTGCATCGGCTCGACCACCCCACCCTCCAGTTGCTCCTGATATCGTTCCAGGATTGAGAAATAACCTGTCTTTGTACAAATCAATAGCAGCTTTGTGGGTATGACCATGAACTGCAACATCTCCACCGATTTGGTGTAGAATCTCCCCCAATTGCTCGATGCTTCCCCGAGGGCGTAATTGAGTTCCATGTATAAGAAGGAGTTTGAAATCATCAAGTTGTACTTGTTCATGAAAATTGTATGAACTGCCATAGTCCATATTTCCAACCACAATGAAGCTTCTTGGTAGAGGCGGCAAAGCAGCTCTCATGTCAGATTCTCGTATGAGGTCGCCTGTGATGAGAGCTAAATCATACACATTTTCTTTGATGTGTTTATAGAACTCTTCTGGAATTGAATCCCTACGGGATGGAATGTGTGTATCACCAAATACCAATACTCTGTGAGTCATCACTCTCTTATTCTATTGAGGTTCTCAAGTATCTTTTCATAGACAGCCTTCTTGGGACCTTTGGTTAGCTTTGAGAGCCTCTCAACTATAAGTTCGGGAGTGCTTCTGGCAAGCTTGCCAAAACAGGGTGTTCTATCCACAATCAGATCAAGATTCTCATCTAATCCACGAGCCTCAATTCCATCAATCCGTATAGGAACTGTTGTCACTTCTTGAATCTCCCTGGCTAGATGGCTACAGATTACAGTTGATGTTCGAGGGTCGCTCTGAAGTATTTCAATTAGACCAGCGATTACATTAGCTGCGCTTCCGGGTTCTGTTATAGCTTCAATTTCATCAAAGAGCGCAAGCTTTGATTTTTCAGATACAACAATCTCTGCAAACTGTTTGAGCGTTGTTTCAAATGCTCCTGCACTGACCATCCCTCGACTCTTATAGAAGAAGTATAGTTCCTCAAATACTGGAACGTAAGCTTGCTTTGCAGGTACAGGGAAGCCAGATTGTGCCATTGTAACAACCTGAGCTAATGTCTGAATTATGGTTGTCTTACCACCACTATTAGCCCCAGAGATTAAAGCACAGTTCTCTCCATTTGTTCCTTCAGGTTGGAACGGTGTTTTTCCAATGCAGTAATCAATTGGTTGAACTTTTCCATGCTTTCCTTTTAGGAAACTCTCAGCGAGAAACATATTGGTGGCACCCTGCACACCTAAGCCGGTGTATTCCATCGATATCTTAGGTGTTGTAAGCTCGTAATCAAGAGCAAATAGGCCAACAGCGAGGAATAAGTCGAATTCGAGAAGGGTCTGAACAGCTTTCATTACTTCATTTCGTAAACGATCCAGATCATTGGCGATCTTTTTGATTAGGCTGAATTGTTTGTCTGCAAAGAGGCGTCTTAGCTTATCCTCCAAGTCATTAATTTGAGTAGTAACAAGCTTGGCAGGAAGTGAAATCTCCTCATTGATAATCCCTGTCACCCAGTCTGCTTCTCGGGCAGTGAGGCCAAGCATCTGAGCAAGTTTGTCTTCGGCTTCCTGAATAGTAGAAGTAAATGTTTCAACAATTTCTGCAGGCAGCATATTTCTTAGTGCACTACTTTCAGCACCATCCATATCTGCAGACTGAAGTATTGTGATTATTTGCTGACCACCAAGGGTGATATGGCTCTTAGAAATTCTTGTGGTTATTTCTTCATTTAACCATGATTCTGTTTCGGCGATAGCTGTTGGGAATACTTTCACTGCGTTCCTGTATCTATCAATATCAGAATCAATTCCTTGGGCTAGGTTTCCGTTCTCATCCAAATTCTTCAAAATCGAACCTACTTTGCTGAGACCTTCTATATCAAGACCTGATGTGAATTCGGTCATGGAATCATTGGTTGGTAGACTACTAAATAGCTCAGCTAACTTACATGATGCATCAATAACACGGTAGTTGCGAGCATAGAAACTTACAGTACGTTCTGGTAAAAGATCTTCAAAGGACCAGTCCTTACCAAGCATCTCAACATTAGCTAGCATATCCATGGACTCATCAAAAGCACCAAATGGCGAAATGAAGAGCACGAGATCATAGCCTTGAGCATAGTCAACTCCACTCTCACCGTCAGAGAGCACATAGACCGGGCACCACTTGTCAATACCTTCAGTAATTAATTTGTCAAAGACCTTGTCATCGTTGGTGATTATAACACGACCCTCGATTCGTCGTGGTTTAGCCCTTCTATAGAGCCCCCGAACTTGAGTTAGTAATCTCTTCAATATTTCACGTTGGTCGGAACTTAGCCCGTGAGCCATCACAGCTGCATCAGCAAAATACTTCTGACGTTCAATGATTATGTCCATCTTCTCGGGAGGTAGAGGAAAATAGAGGAATAATTTGTCTTTTGCGTAGGTTGTGTTAGCATAACCCTGCATTATTCCTAACACAGTTTCGTAGATTTTACGAATATCGCTACTACGTAGCATCATGTTAGAACTGACACCGAATTGTTGCTCGAAGGCGCCCTTTACAAGATTGACAGCTTGTCTAGAACCAATTCCAGGAACTGCAGCTACAAGGTCTACTCGTGAGTCTTGTATCACTTTGAGGGCTACAACTTCAGAACCGAAGTGATCTACCAATGCTTTCCTGACTTTTTCTCCAATACCAGGTATCTCTGAGAGACTCTCTATCGTCAAATCATTGTCCCCCGAATCTTGACTGCATCTCTTGCGAAGATTGATACTCTCCTTAAAGTCTTGACTCTCGGACTCACTGAGGTATGATGACCGCGCCATGATATACTACTCCTGTATATCATCTGATTATGTAACATCATTGAAGTACTCCTATAATTTTTGAATTATTAATAAAGTGGTAGTTTTCGATGGACTTTCATTCATTAGTTGAAGGTTGGAGTTCAGTTTCGGGATCTATATGGACTGTTAACCTGATATGATCAGCTTCTCTTTTCAGGGCTTCTTCAATTTGGTCAATAATATCATGAGCCATTCTAACACTCATTGTGTCTTGAACTGTTAGATGGATTTCAGCAAGCACAACATTACCTTGTCTGCGAGTCTTCAGATCATGAAATTCAATATAGCTTGATTTATGTTCCTCAAGAACAGAAAGTATTGCTGCTTCATCTTCTACGCAAGATTGATCCATTAAACGTTGTAGTGAATGTAGTATCAATCCAATGCCCATCCGTGCTATCAAAATGGCTACAACAAATGCAAGTAAGGCATCCATAATCTGCCATCCAGTTACTTGTACAATAACAAGTCCAATCCATATACCTACTGTCGATATTACGTCTGATAGCAGGTGTTTCGCATCACCTTCCAATGCTGCAGATCCACTTGCCTTTGCTGTTCGTGTCAACAATATGGATATCCCTGCATTGATTCCCGTAGCTAACGCAGATATCGCAATAGCGAGATTTACCTCAAGAAGCTCTACTGGAACAAAAAGCCTCCCGGCTGCGGCATTAACAATGAGGATTGCAGCAGCTATAATGAAAATTCCTTCAAAAGCACTTGATATATCCTCAACTTTTTGATGACCATAATTGTGTGTATCATCTGCAGGTTTTTCTGAAATATAGATTGAAAGGAACATCATTCCTGATGCTAAAATATTAACAATCGATTCAAGAGCATCTGATAACAAGGCCACTGAGTTTGAGATGAAAAATGCAATGAACTTGATGCTAAAGACAATCAAGCTGCCAATTATGGCAATAAGTGCAGCAGTGCTCTTCTTCATTCTATTACATCATTCCTACATTTCTGAGATACTTTTAGAACTTGTCCACGAACGGTATGATATCCTCTGAACCTGAGATTATTTATTATCCAATATCAATGTATTAGTAACCACGGTGGGAATCTACGATATTAAATGGTGTTTCACCATTGACAAATCGAAGTATGTTCTCACCTGCAAACTGGAAATATTCCCGCTCTGTGTTCTCTGAATAACCGGCTCTGTGTGGTGAAGCTACTAGGTTATCAAGCTCCTGAAAAGGCACATCCGAGGGAGGATCCCCTTTCCCACGCCATTTCTTTGGATATCTCCACCACACATCCAGTCCAGCTCCACGAATTCGATTATCCCTTAAAGCATCAAAGAGTGCTTTTTCATTTACAATAGGACCCCGTGATATATTCACAAGAATAGAGTCCGATTTCATCCATGAGATGAAATTCTCATTAACAAGTCCTTTTGAATCGGAGGTCAATGGTAATGATAAGATGATGAAGTCAGATTCTTCAACCAGTGGTTTTACTTCATCAATCTTGACGAGTTTTTCTACCAAATCTGTATGTTTAGAGCTCCCACTTCGTGTTGCAGCAAAGAGCTTAACATCAAAGGCTCTCAACCGTTTTGCAATCTCTGACCCGATACTCCCAAGTCCAAGTATTAGACATGTCTTGTTTCGTATCTCTATATTCGGGTTCAATCCACCAAACGCGTATTTCCAGTCGCCCTTTCGAAGTTCTCTATCGTTTGGAATGATATTCTTTGCAACTGCAAAAAGGAGGGTGATTGCATATTCAGCGACCTCTGCTGCATTGATATGAGAATTGCAGACGATGATATCGTCCTGGTCCTGTATTGCTGTAAAATCGATATTCTCTACTCCTGCTGCGAAGGTCTGTATCATCTTTAATCCAGATTCATTTTCTAAGAGTTCTCGTGGAACTCTATTTGAGGCGATAATATCCACATCTCGACCTTTTTCCAGAATAGATTCCATTGTAGTATCGGATAGAGTAACTTCTGCAGCATTCCCAAGGATATCTTGGATGATTTTAGCATATTCGTGATTTGAAGCAACCAATACCTTCATTCAACATCACCAGAAAAGGGCCATGCCTCCGTGCGTGCCAAGAACCCTATTGAGCCGTTTCCCGAAACCTAGACATTCCTGGACATCGAGTCCGGGATGATGTTCGGTTCCTGTTTCATCGAGGCTGCTCTCTGCAGATTCTCTAAATCTGTTAAGAGTCTTACTTCCTCTCCGCAAGCGTTTAGAGTCTCCGGCAAACTGACGGCGACCAGATTCAGTGCAGCATTGAGATCCCTATCGATTTCAAGCCCACACTGTTCACAATGATACTCCCTCTCCGACAGAGAGAGCTCCTTCTTTCTGTGCCCACAACGTGAACACATCTTTGAGGACGGAAACGTCCTTGAAACGACGACAAGCTCAGAACCGTACCACTGGCACTTGTACTCCAGCTGTCGTCTGAACTCATGAAACGCCACATCAGCTATGGCTCTTGCAAGCCTTCGGTTCTTCAGCATCCATGACACATTCAAGTCTTCGATCACTACCTTACTGTGGCTCTTGGCAAGATAGGTCGTCAGCTTATGCAGTGTATCCTGTCGAACATTGAATATCTGTAGGTACATCTTTGCAAGTCGCAGTTTCGCCTTTTCGCGGTTCTTGCTCCCCTTCTTCTTTCGTGAAAGATTCTTTGAGAGCTGTCGCAATTTCCTCAATCGTCTTCCTAGGGCCCGGGGGTTTGCAAAGGTGGTCCCATCAGATAGTGTGGCCAGAGTCTTCACTCCTAGGTCCACTCCAACTGGCGCCCCTCTTACAGGTTGAGGGTAAAGGATATTCTCCTCCACAGTGACTGAAACAAACCACTTGTTGGCTCGACGTCGCACAGTGACTGAGAGGATCCTTCCATTGTAGTAGCTCTTCTTCTTCTCCTTGATCCGGACCTTTCCAATCCGTGGGAGCTGGATTGCCCGCTCATGAAACCTGATGATCCCAGTCAGTCTGAAGCTATCCCTGACGCCCCTCCTCTTGAAACGAGGGAATCCGACCTTCTTCCCAGACTTGAGTCCGCGATAGAAGTTTTTGAAAGCTCTATGGAGGTCTCTCAGGGCTTCTTGGGGTGCACACTTCGAGGTTTCGTACATCCAGGGAAACTGGTCCTTCTTCAGAGAGTTGAGGAGCTTGTGTTGTTTCATAGCATTAGTGAACCGGTCGTTACCCTGATTATTCTTGTACCGTGCAATCCGTTGTTCGAGACCCCAGTTGTAGGCAAAACGAGCTACTCCTGCATGTTGAGCAAGGGATGACCTCTGGATGTTGTTCGGGTCCAGTTCATACCTGTAGGCCTTATTGGTCAACATTCAGGTTCGGTAGATGGTCTTGTGGGGAGCTTTTAAGCTCATACAAGAATGAGTGGTCTTTATGCGACTATTGGCTTCATTGATGTCCAGATTCTTCCAAGATTTGCGTAGCTGTTTACAGCCCTTGGGTATAGTGAATTAGTATGAACGTGCGATATAGACGATTTCAGTGGCAACCTTTCCACAGGATACACATACTCCATCAGGTTTCTCTTCGACATCGATTCGTGTACCACGAACTTCACCGCCTGTCCGGTCTTTAATCTCATCAGCACATGAGAGACCTTCCATCTCGGTGGTGCAGAATGGAGTCCGGGCGATCTTACCTTTGTCTAAGGTATCCTCAATGGTACCATAGCTATCTGCATCAACAATGAGACCTTCGAATCTAGCTTCAGCTGCAGCTCTGAGATTCTTGTCAATATCTTTTCCAAGAGCTGATACCTCTTTCTTCAGGTCTTTGATGTCAATAGTTTCTCGTTCCATAGTATCTCTACGAAAGAGAACAGCTTTGTTACCTTTGAGATCACGGGGACCTACCTCAACTCGGACTGGAACTCCCTTCATTTCCCAGTAGTTATACTTCCAACCAGGAGTGCCATCTCTCATGTCAATATGCACCCTGAATCCAGCCTTTCTGAGAGTCTTCTGGATGTTTTCACAGTATTCGAGGACTGCATCAGCAGTATCACCTCTGAATATGGGAATTACTACAATCTGATAAGGTGCTATTTTGAATGGAAGTCTAAGCCCCTTGTTATCGCCATGAACTGCTATCATTGCACCAAAGATTCGCGAAACTGCTGGTCCGTAACATGTCTGCCATGCATACACAGTTTCATTGTTCTCATTCAGGTACTTTACATCAAATGCTCGGGCGAAGTTATCTCCAAGATCATGAGTTGAAGGAAGTTGGATTACTTTGCCGTCAGGCATGAGTGTGTCTGCTGCATATGTATTCAAACCCCCTGGAAACTTGTCCCACTGGGTTCTGCGAAAGACCATTACTGGAATTCCAAAATCTTCAGTTATGACTTCCTTTGTTGTTTCAAGGTCTTCCATTACCTGTGCTTTGACCTCATCATGGGTTGCATAGACATTGTGGCTTTCAATCCACAGGAACTCTCTTCCTCGTAAGAAAGGTCGAGTGCTCTTAACTTCAGACCTGAATACAGAACAACGCTGGTACCGTTTCAGAGGAAGGTCTCGCCAGCTCCTGATCCATAGAGAATACATTGGGTAGATTGCAGTTTCGCTTGTAGGTCGGAGAGCTAGTCTCTCCTCAAGCTTTTCACCATCGCCAATATCCTGAATCCAAAACACCTGGGGCACGAAACCCTCAACGTGTTTAGCTTCCTTTGTCAAGTTGCTCTCAGGGATTACAGTTGGGAATAGCATGGGCAAGTGATCCTTACGTTGGAGAACTTCCTCTAGAATGTTGAACATGTTGTTCATGCTCATGAGACTCCATGGAGGAAATGGTGTGAATCCCTTTACGCCGTACCTAATGTCGGCAAGTTCAGCCACCTTACAAATCTCACCGTACCAATCAGGAAAATTCTTTTCCTTGTCAATGTCAAATATGGTACTTCTTGGTCCTTTTTTCTCACTGCTCATGATATTGTCCTCTGTTCTGATTGAAATTTATGGAATTGGCTAGGATTAGAATTAGTTGTCTATTGATAGTGCGGAACGCGTTCACCTAGCATTTACGTTCACCTAGTCTTTTGTCCTTCTCGTTATTATTTAAACACTACTGAGTGAGAGATTGTCTAACGCTTTGTCTTAGTTTCACCAATCTCTTGGACCCTAGTATCCATTTTGTACTTCTTAATGAGTTTGACAACACCCGCAGGTACAAGTTTTTCCCATTCCTTATTATTCCAACGAATGAGATCTCGAACATGTCTACCACTATATGTTGATCTTTCCAGTAATTTAGTTGAATCTGTCTTTACTCCTCCATCTTCAAGAAGTCTCTTGACCAACGGATTGTGGCTGTACGCTTTATCAAAATATGGAACAAACGAGCGCATATGAGCTACCCACAGAGGATGGATATTGATGTCAGATACAGGAATGATGTCAATTCGGTCTAGAGGGAGCTTTTCGTCAATCAGTGCTTGTTTGATGAACATGACTCGCTCTCCTCCAGAAAAGGGATTATCGGGAGTATGAGAATATTGAGCGCTGCCTACAATTATGATAATATCTTCATCCTTACCCAAAATCTGCTTGATTGTGTGGATATGGCCGTTGTGTACTGGCTGAAAGCGCCCGATGAATAATGACTTCATTGTGACCGATTCACATGTTGGTTTTTCATATCAAATAAGCGTTAGGATTGAACTTGATAACGACCAAGTTCATAACAATGCAGACAATCAGTGAATTCGGGTGACAAAAATGTTTGAGATTGATGGCTCCTATGGTGAAGGTGGAGGGCAGATACTTCGTACATCAATATCTTTAGCAGCTCTAACCATGAAACCAGTTCGAATATCTAAGATTCGTGCAGGTAGACCTAAACCAGGTCTCAGAAGACAGCATCTGACAGGGATACAGCTTACAGGAGAATTAGTGGATGCATCTATCGAAGGTCTTGAAGTAGGTAGCACTGAAATTATCTTCATCCCTCAAAAACGTAAAAGTGGCTCCTTCAGTATTGATGTAGGTACCGCAGGCTCAATCTCTCTCATTCTCCAAGCAGTTCTACTTCCAGCAGTTCTTGCACCAGAACCAGTAGTCTTTCAGGTTAGAGGAGGAACTGATGTGAAATGGAGTCCCCCAGTTGACTATATGCGTAATGTGTTTGCACAGGTACTCGGTCGCCTTGGACCAACAGTAGAGATAGAACAGAAGAAACGAGGTCATTATCCAAGGGGAGGTGGGGAGATAATCTGTAAAGTTACTCCAGTCAAAGAATTAAAGTCGCTTAATCTAGTCGATTTTGGAGAACCAAGTTTTGTAGAGGGCATATCTCATTGTGTTAAACTCCCAGCACATGTTGCTGAACGACAGGCATCATCTGCAGAGCAAGTGATTCGAGAGAATTTTGATGTTGAAGTTAGTATTGAAACAGAATCCTATTCTAAGAAAGATGATCATCATCTGGGACCTGGTAGTGGAATTGTACTATGGGTGGATGACGGTAATGGAACAAGATTGGGGGCAGATAGCCTTGGGGACAGAGGGGTACGTGCAGAAAGTGTTGGTATGAAAGCTGCAGAACAACTTGTAAATGAGGTTTCAAGGGGAAACGCTATTGATTCACATCTTGGTGATATGATGATTCCATATCTTGCGGTAGCTACTGGTGAGAGTAAAATTGGAATATCTGATGTCACATCCCACCTCACAACGAATATGTGGACTATTAAGCAAATACTCGGCACCACAATACAACTTGAAGGGGAAATAGGAAAACCAGGGATTCTGAAAGTCCTAGGTCAATAATTACTCACGTGATAGAGACGCTAGATAATCCTTAACAGATTCCTGCATAGGTTTCAAGTCCACTTCATCCACAGCATCTTTCAATAGTTCATCGAGTCCAGTACCTTCAACCGCTATGATTTCATAAGCATTCGGAAACTTCGAGCGTGCTTTTTCAAGTTGCTCTGGTGGAGTAATGTCAATTTTATTGAGTGCAATCAAGATAGGATTGAGTGGGAACATCTTTTGAACTTCATTCAACAAAGTAACTTGTTGATCAAATGTCCACCCACATGCTTCTGATGGGTCTATCATGAAAATAATCACATTTGCTAGATACTTCAGTGCTGTAATAGCCTGCAATTCAATCTCATTTCTCTCAGCCATAGGCCTATCAAGGATTCCCGGAGTATCTACGATTTGCACACTCTGATTCCCAACTCTTAGATGGCCAATAATGACACGACGTGTTGTGAATGGATAATATGCAATTTCAGGTTCAGCAGTAGAAACCTTCCTAACTAGTGTAGATTTACCGACATTAGGAAATCCAGCACACACAATTGATGGAATGTTTGGTGCAATACCTGGTAACCTAGAGAGTGCTTTTTTAGCCTCGATAATGAAGTCAAGATTCTTTGCTGTTGCTCGTAGAATCGATGAGATTCTTCCCTTTGCCGCCCTACGTGTCTTCTTCATCTGACGATGATCTTGAGATAACTTCAGGGCTTGAATATGTTTGTCAGTGATATCGTCAATTGTTGGTTTACAGTTGTTAACCGCGCCCAGAGATTGCTTAAGCTTGTCATTGCCTATAAGAATCTCTGAAAGTTCTAGATAGAATGGATGGAGTCGATCTATTGAAGGGAATTTCTCTACTGCATCATTCATTTTTGTCTTCACTTGATTTGTGAATTCCTTAAGCCTTGAAATCTCTCTAATCCTAGTTCGTTCCACTCGTTTCATTCGAAGGGAACTTTTCATACTTAAACGTGTAGATCTATTATGAGCAAACTCGATAATCTCCTCTGCAGTCATAATTGTTGGAATATTTGCAAAGGGATTTAGTTGACGCAATTTGAACATCTCCAGAATCTACAAAATGAACAGTTCACAAACGTTTTAAAACTAGCAGGCGTGACCAAATTATACAAACTCTCTTCGGAGGCTCATTTACTATGTCATTTCCTACTGGTGCCACTGTTGTTGGCATAAAATGCACTGATGGTGTTGTTGTCGCAACTGACACCATGATCACCTGGGGTACACTCGTTCTAAGTGAAAAGGGCGTTAAAGCCTTCAAATTGACCGATACAATTGTTTTAGCCTCCGCTGGTCTGACATCTGATTATCAGATGCTAGTAAACAGACTATCGGCTCAAATCAAACTTTACGAGCTAAATCAGAAGAAATCAATCACTGTGAAGGCATTATCGAAGATGATTGCTAACACTCTGTATTCCACAAGAATGTCACCTCTCTATGTGCAGACTGTGGTTGTAGGTGTTGATGCAAACGGTCCTCAGCTCTATACTCTTGATATGGGTGGATCACTCATACCTGATGAATTCACAGCAGCTGGTACAGGAACAAGGACAGCATATGGAGTTCTTGAGAATTTGATTAAGCCAGAATTGACTGTGAAAGAAGCTGAAGAAATAGCCATCAAGGCTGTCAAAGCAGGTATCGCTAGAGACATTCAATCAGGCGGCGAAATCCGAATCATGAGTGTTACAGACGGCGGAATCACAGAACGTACTGTCAACTAATGCGTGTGCATCTATTGAGTCCACACTCACTAATCTTCAGAACCCATTCCTCATCAAGATATAGCGTAGCAGCTCTTGTGGGAGCACTTGAAATTGACCAGCGCCTCTTAGATCTTGATATCCAAGCCCCTCTTGATTTATCATTGAATTCAATTCAGAAGGCTATTGAGCGAGGTCCTACCATAATTGCTCATTCAGTAATGAGTACTCAAACTAAAAGAGTGTATGAAGAAGTAAAGAAGATACGTGACCGATTTGGAAAAAATGTAACCATTATCGGGGGCGGAGCACATGCAAGTATTCGCCCAAAAGAACTACTTGTGAATGGCTTTGATTATGTTGTTATAGGAGAAGGAGAATATGTTTTCCCAGATCTGATTTGGCAATTGATGAACAATGATGATCCTTTGGATATACCAAGTGTTGTAGATAAGACAACAAATGAAGTCCCATTCCCAGGGAAACTCCCAATAGTAGATCTTGACAAATGTCCGCCCTTTGCTTTAGGAATGAATATTCTTGGACCAATTGAAGTTACAAGAGGATGTCCTTTTCAATGCAAGTTTTGTAGCACACCGTTTCTTACAGGTGGGAGAGTGAGGCATAGGTCAGTTGAATCTATAACTAACTGGTTGAAACTTGCTGTTGAAAAGAGCGGCTTTGAACGTACATGGTTCCTATCACCAAATGCATTGTGCTATGGTGGTCATGGAAGAAAGGCAGAACCTGAAAAATTGGAGAGTTTGTTGAAAGCGGTTACGAAAATAGATGGTCTTGAAGAGGTATTCTTTGGTTCATTTCCCTCGGAAGTAAGACCGGAATTCGTAACCAAATCAATTCTTGAAATGCTTAGAAGTTATGTCGCAAATGACACTATCCAAATTGGTCTACAATCAAGTAGCAATAATGTATTGAATCTAGCAAATCGACATCATACAGTAGAGCAAGGAATGGATGCAATACAGATTGCACTTGAAACTGGTTTCATTCCTCATGTCGATATGATTTTTGGACTTCCTGGTGAAACTAAAGAAGAACTGCACGAAAGTATCGAGCTATGCTATAATCTCGTTGAGATGGGAGCTAAAACTCATGGTCACGTTTTCATGCCTCTACCAGGTAGTGCTTACGAAAACATGTCACCAGGTCGGCTTGACTCAGAAAGCCGCAGATTGTTAGGAGAGTTGTCAAGACGAAAGGATATGACGGGTTCATGGAGCACTCAAGAAGGAATTGCGGAATACCTCTGGTTTCAGAACAAAGATGCTCGAACATCGTCAAATGATGAAACATGAACATTGCCAAACGCTGATAAGACCAATACTGAACAAGCCTTTGAAATACCTTGAATTCTGACATGCCTAAAGAGCTAAGAGAAAAGCTCGAGAAGCAGGGATATCATCTACTCGGAAAGAGAGGAGCATACAAGGCATGTCAATGGCAGAAAAAAGCGCTCCTTCACGGAGATGTATGCTACAAACAGAGATTCTACGGTATTGAGTCACACCGTTGTCTGCAAATGGCCCCTGTAGTGGATAAATGTACACAGAGCTGTGAATTCTGTTGGCGCGTTACACCTAGTGACGTAAGCGTTTCTTGGGATCAAGTAACAGTTTCCAAAGAGGATGTAGTTCCAGTAGGTGAGTTGATGGATGCTGTTCTTATGGCAAACCTTCGATCTCTGGGCGGGTATAATCCAGATGCAGGAGCAAAGGTCCTTAGAGAGAAGTATGATGAAGCTAGAGATCCCAAACATGTTGCTGTATCATTAGCTGGTGAACCTACACTACATCCACAAATTAGTGAGCTAATCGATGAAATTCATAGCCGAAAAATGACTTCATTCCTTGTGACTAATGGAACTCGTCCGGATGTTCTAGAAAAAATGACCCCACCAACTCAGCTCTATGTTACACTTGCAGCACCTGATGAAACAACGTACAAGAAGCTTTGTAGACCTGGAATAAAAGAGGGGTGGCAGAAAATTGTAGAGAGTCAGGAAGTACTACAATCTCTCAACACGCGGACCGTCAATAGACTTACAATGGTATCCGGACACAACATGAAGAGTCCCAGGTCTTATTCGGACCTGATTCTAAAGGGTCAACCTGATTTTGTTGAGGTCAAGGGTTACATGTTTCTTGGCTCGTCAAGAGGGCGCTTAACAAGTGAAAATGCACCCTCTCATCGAGATATACGAGCATTTTCTCAGAAACTTGCAGATCTTACTGGTTACATTCTTGCAGATGAACAGATTGAGAGCAGAGTTGTATTGCTGTCACAGAGTAAACACATAAAGAAGCTATGATAGCGTAGAGAGTGAATAGATATGGAACTTTCAGATATTCTTAATGGTTTTAGAGATGAAGTCGATGCTGATGATCAGGTCAGAGAGAAAGTACTTCCACTCAGTAGAAAGGCAGTTCGAAAATGTAGTGAATCTATCAAGATGACTCACAAAGGAGAGTTCGATAAAGCCAAGGCATTAGCTGAAGAAGCACACCAAATCATTACCACAGCCATTGATGAGATGCCTGCAAGTACCTTTGTATCGAAATCAAAAACTATGGATATTGCATATCAGGAATTAGCAGAAGCAGCCAATGTTTTGTCTCTCATCGAACATGGTAAGTTTACACCACCGGAGGAATATCAAATCCCTTCAAGGCCATATCTGAATGGACTTGCAGATGTGATAGGAGAGCTAAGACGAGCGGCTCTGGACTATTTACGACGTGATGAAGTCAGTAAGGCTGAACAATTTCTAATCATAATGGAAGATATTCTCGAGGGATTGCAATCATTTGACTATCCAAATGCTTTAGTTCCGGATCTAAGAAGAAAGTGTGATGTTGGAAGAGCTTTAGTTGAGAGAACTCGAGGTGACCTGACAAGAGCTGTAGGACAAGGTAGACTTGTGAAAGAACTTGCAGACTTCGAGAAGCGAATAAGTAACAACGAGTGAGAGAAACTGGTTGAGTGTGGAATAACGATGATTACACCTGACATATGGTTCACTCTGTATTCACTTTCCAAAAAGGGTGCAATACACACCAAGACTATCCTTACAACCAAAGGGTTAGGCGAGATGATGGGCATTAGTCAACAGACTGCTTCCAGACGTGTAGCAATCTGTGTGGATGAGGGCTATGTGACAAGAGTTCACACTGCAGAAGGTATGTTACTTCAAATTACTGACAAGGGACGTCAAGAGCTTATTCACATCATGACTAGTCTAGAGATTTCATTTACGCCCCCACAGGATGAGATAGTGATAGAGGGGCAAATAGTTACAGGAATCGGTGAAGGTGCATACTATATTGATGTGTATTCCACCAAACTAAAAAATGCTCTAGGGTTCAAACCGCATTTAGGAACCCTCAATGTGAAAGTGAATAATGACGAGTCCCGCAAGGCTGTAGGAAGAATGAAGAACTCACCACCACTTGTTCTTACTGGATTCCGTCACAAGGGCCGCACTTTTGGAGATGTAATCTGTTATAGGGTAAAAGTGAATGATGAAATTGAAGGAGCTGTAGTGATAGCACAAAGGACTCATCATAGTGAAGATATCTTAGAAATTGTGGCAGCTGTAGATATCAGGAATGCTCTAAAACTGGGTGATGATGATACTGTAAGACTTGTTCTAGTTCCACTTCATTTAGGGACCTAGTATCAATGACCAAATTCTCCAGTGAGTGGTACGAAAGCAACTCCACCCCAATTACGACGGGTGATATTTCCATCAGCATCTTTCTCAAGCATCAAAAGGTCTTGAAAGAATCCTCTGCTCCCAACCGGGATTAACATGATACCTCCTGGTGCAAGCTGTTCGATAAGAGGTGTCGGAACTTCTGGTGCTGCTGCTGCAACAAGAATTCTATCAAAGGGTGAATATTCAACAAGTCCTTTCCC
Source organism: Candidatus Thorarchaeota archaeon (assembly GCA_018238205.1). Taxonomy (GTDB): domain Archaea; phylum Asgardarchaeota; class Thorarchaeia; order Thorarchaeales; family Thorarchaeaceae; genus SMTZ1-45. The sequence continues at coordinate 42,230 of JABCTV010000002.1, read as the reverse complement.
TCCATCACCATGTATCAATGTGACTCTATCATCGTACCCTGTTTTCTCTAGATTCTTCTTAGCAAAATCAATGAGACCTTCCACTATCTCAACAGTATAGATATGTCCGGGATTTTCCATACCTTTTGGAGCAACCATCTCTGCGCACAGTGCAGCATGATACCCTGATCCTGCTCCAACTTCTAAGATTTTATGTCCAGGTTTGAGTTTCAAACTTTCACACATTATTACACACATATGTGGTGCAGATATTGTCTGGCCCAGTCCAATAGAAAGGGGAGAATCTCGATAGGCATGTTCTTTGTTGGATGGTCGTACAAACTCTTCTCTGGACACAGTTCTGACAGCTCTTTCCATCGCATCACTCTTGAGATATCCACTGTTCTGTAGACGGCGGACTAAATTGTCTACTGCTTTTTTGTTATTGTCCCTAGACATTCAAATCACTAACTATGAAGACATGGATTCATAAAAGGCTTGCACACCTTTCTTTTCATGCATCTTGTACGATTCAAGGCATATGGACATGAGAATGTAATAGGGGAGCATAAGACTACTGTAGAGATAACCACGGAGGATTATCTCACAAAACAGGGAACTTGTATTGTGGGAACGCAAGCAAATCAGAAATTATCCGATTTAGCCCCCAAGATACGAGAGTTGGTCACTCTAGAAACTACGAAAATCGTTCTTGTAATGGAAGTTGAGGGTACAATTGAACAAGTAACTGGGACTGGAGGACAGAATCTCACATACTCTGATTCTGTAAGTATGGTTGCTAGAACTAGTTCGTACCAATGTGAAAGAACTCTGATGATTAATGCAGACAAAGCTGCCTCGAATCTTAGTAGGGAATTCGTCAGACTACTAAAGAAAAATGGGGTTGAAATGAATTGCGAACTGCATTTTATTCCTGAATGACGATATCAGCAACCATTTGAAACTCGTAAGGGGCACTATCTCGGACACGTCGCACTAATCCGATTTTTTTCACGGACCGACCTTCTTTCTCTACCAAACCAACTACTTTCTCTTTCAGCGTATCTTCAGGTGTTTCTCCACCAATGAAATCATAGTAATGCATTGTACCACCTGGTTTCAGTATACTGCAAGCATCTCCAACAAAATCAGCTGCACCGGAAGGATGGTTCATTATTACTCGATCTACACTAAGTTCATTGGTATTCACATAGTCATGAGCGTCAGCTACAACTGGCAGGATTGTTCCAACAAGTTTGTTCAGTCCGATACTTTCACAGAGTAGGTCTATTGCAGAGGGGTTGATATCAATAGCAATCACTTTGGCTTCTTTCTGTTTTGTGATGTGAATGGCAAAAGGGCCAACTCCACAGAACATATCCACCACAACCTCACCCGATTCAACAAGTTGCGCAATTCGATTGTGTTCCTCTAGTAGACGAGGGCTAAAGTATGCTTTAGCAACATCCACTGCAAGTCTACAGCCATATTCTGTATGGATTGATTTTGTACGATCCTCACCCGCAAGAAGTATGTAATCTCTTACTCGAGTTGTTCCTGAAACAGCACCTTTCTTGGCTAGAACTGTCTTGAAATTTGTATGAATACTGTGGAAAACTTCACCAATTAATTCAGAATGTGATACAATTTCGTCAGGAATTTCCAAAATTGCAATATCTCCAATCAAATCATAGGCGCGTGGAAGAAGGGCAAGTTTCTCAGGAGATAACCTCCCTTCCAAAGCATCAACTAGAGTTCGTGGACCTTGTGGAATTACATCAAATGTCCGTGTACCTGTGTCAATAGGCACGGTAGAACTTAGAGTTGTAAGCTGATTTTTAGTGATTTCAGATTTAACAGGAAAATAGAGGATTCCGTCGTCAGAGATTATCTTACAATTATTGTCAAGTAATTCTAGAGTGAGGAGCATCTTTCTGATAGTTTCTCCATCTTTTGCTGGAACACTGATGTATTGTTTCTCTGATGACATCAATTACTGGTCACAATAAGATGCCTAAGATAGTTGTGATGGGGTTTAGGACAGCAGCTTGACGTATTCCTTTCCAGACCCAGCCTTTGTACCCACCATCAGCTGATGAGATTCTGCACCATTTTTCGTCTGAGTGACTCTCTGCAGTATTCCAGCTACCTCTATTCGGTCACCCTTATTGAATAGACCACCAAATGCACCATCATATATCATGATACGAGTGACTGATGTTCCATTGGTCATTACAGGTTCTGTAGTATATACCGCGGGATGGAAGATTCCATAGTCTGCATTTTCAACCGTCATCGACAATTTCACTGGATTTTGTGTCAGAGTTAGGTATGATTCGGATCCATGTTCGATAGGAGCTTCCTCTGGTTTGAGAATAGATGTAATTCCAATGCATCTATCTTTGATGCAGAGCGCCTTACGACGACAGAAGAGTGTCTGCAGATCTTCCATATCTAAAATTGGAATCCGTTTATTCACACGTTCAATCGCTCGGTTCCATTCCGGGAGGTTTCTTATTCTGGTTTGAGTTTCTGGGTCTTCCAAATTTACATAATTTTTATGGAGATTCCATGAATCCTTGAATCCATAGATGTTCATGTTGATATCTGAGTAAGTAGGATTATGACCTTTCCAAAGAATGCTACCTGAGATTCCAAGGTTGTTTAATGGTACATCAAGTTCATCTTGAAGGAGATCAGCTGTTCTTTTTGCTAACTCCTCAAGCGCATCCTTTGGTTCTGTTATAATCTCCTGAAGTCGTAGTTCTGGACTGAAATAATCCTTGATTGAATCACGAGATGGTTCAACTAAATCGGTCTGAAAATGGTTATCCAATATAGTGTAATTTTGAGGAAGTAAACCCATACCTTCTACTGTTGAGTCAACCGTACCCCAAAATGTGCGTTTGTATCGAACGCCCCCTGCTATCCAGTTTCCATCTGTATCTGGCACATATTTGAGATAAGATAGAACTCTATCAGTAGGTTGGATGTAGCCGAGTGTAACAAATAGTCTACCTTCATGGTCTCGAAAGATATCACGGTCTCGGACCCTTTCTGGTAGATCAATAATGGCAGGGTTTGACATTTTTCGCATCCTCGACAAGCTCAATTGACTAACAGTTACATAGATTAGAGAGACTACAGTTTAGCCTTGCTGATGAAGATTCTCCACCTGTGTGACAGCCTTAATCCTGCTGGTCTTGGAGGCTATGAGTCATACTTGCATTATCTATCGGAACATCTAGTCAATAATGAGCATGTATCAATCGTAGTCACTCAGGCTCCGGAACGTGATTCTCCAGATTTTGTTGACCATGAGTATTATAGAATTCGTTATCTTTCTGGCAATTTCCTAGAAGCAAGAAAATGGGAGTTCTTTGCATTACCTGAGGATAAACGAGAGAAAGAAGCCAGCATATTGTTCAAAGAGAATGACTTGGAATTAAACATCGAAACTCTAGAGAACCAACTCCTAGATTTTATTCAAGAATTTGAACCAGACATTATTCATGCACATAGCACCTACATTGTATTCAACCGTGTTCTTTCAAAGTTACAGGAACGTGGTTCATTGGGGGATATTCCCATGGTTGCAACAATTCATGGGCGACCAAAACCATTGATTCTACCAAGTGGAGAAAGAACAACTGATTTCGAGAGTTTTAGTGAAGCCTGTCCGTTTGACTTAGTGCTTGCTGTGAGTAATAACGTCGCGGAAGTGCTAGATGAGCATCTATCAAAGAAAGGCATTGATGTTCCAGTCCTTCCACTATACCTAGGAATAGACCTATCCGTATTCTATCCAATGCCTGAAACAAAGAAAAAATGGGATATTGCATTTCTAGGACGGCTGGAGAAGATGAAAGCTGTTGATCTCTTTCCTGAGATGCTCACATTACTCAAACAAGATCATCCTAATCTCAAAATGTTAATGACCGGAGAGGGTTCTCTGAAGAGCAATCTTTTGGATGGTTTCGACAATGCAGGAGTATCCCATATGGTGGATTATCTAGGCGTTGTTGAAATCGAAGCGGTTCCTAAATTAATCAATCAAAGCCTTATTTTCATTTATCCATCAAGAGAGGAGCCCTTTGGTCTTTCAATTCTTGAGGCCATGGCATGTGGAGTACCTGTAGTGACAACCAATGTCTATGGACCTAGTGAAATCATCACTGAAGGTCAAGATGGGCTAACCGTAAATCCAGATGATGTCAATGCACTTGTTGAAACAGTGAGCACTTTATTGAATAGTGAGCAACATCGTGCACAGATTGGTAGAAAAGGTAGAGAAACTGTTGAGAAACGGTTTGATATCAAACAGCACTTGGAGGGTCTTTCCAGTATCTATCAGGATTTAGTTGTTGATGCAAAATTAAGCTAAAACATATATCTTACACAAGTTTCTCCCAGAATCTTTAGAACACGTGTTCTAACTATTATCAATAATTGCAAAAATGGATTAAAAAATCGTAACGAGAGAGAAGGGGGCTCCCCCTCTCACTCTCTCGAATCATGCCTCATTGTATTAGAGTTTCTTCTTACAGAAGAACCAGTCAGCGCAATCGTAACCCTCAGCAAGACGTTTCTCAGCTTCTGCTGTGGTCTTTGGAGGTGGAACAATGACATCATCACCAGGCTCCCAATTAGCAGGTGTGGCAACACCATGCTTGTCTGAAGTTTGGAAAGCGTCAATGATGCGAGTGATCTCCTTCATGTTACGACCATTGCTTAATGGGTAGTAGATTAATGCTCGAAGCTTGAATTCTGGATCAATGAAGAATACTGCACGAACTGCAGCTGTTGCACTCTGAGATGGATGAATCATTCCATATTTCTTAGCAACATTCATGCTAAGGTCTTCAATGATTGGGAATGGAATATCTGTACCGAGTTTCTCCTTAATTGTTCTAATCCAAGATATGTGTGAATAGATACTGTCTATGCTTAGTCCTAGTAGTTTCACACCTCTCTCTTTTAGATCGGGGTAAATGTCAGCAAAGGCCATGAATTCAGTAGTGCAGACTGGTGTAAAATCTGCGGGATGGGAGAATAAAATCACCCAACTTCCCTTCGCCCAATCCTTGAATTTGATTCGCCCGTCAGTTGTTTCAGCTTCAAAGTCTGGTACTTCTTCTCCAATTAGGAGCATTCTTTTCTCAACTTGAGTTTCTGTCATTTCGTTACATCTCCATGATAACTGGTATGTATTGAGCTTTCTTGGTAATTAATCTTCATCATCAGATTAATCGATGATTCTTTCCAAGATTTCTACATAGTAATCGATAATCATTACTATTTAAGGTTTATTATTAATAAGTAATAATTATCATATAGGAATAGGTTTATTTAGATAACGGAGTAGAACAACCTACAATGTTATCCTCTAGAAAAGAGATTGCAGAAACTATTCGAAAGAGTGGTCACAGGGCAACATCCCAGAGAATCGCGGTCTATGAAGCACTCTGGAAGGCTGGATCACATCCAAATGTTTCTGAAATTCACAAGTTCGCAAGTAAGACAGACCCTACAATTAGCCTAGCAACCGTATACAAGAACCTTCAACTCTTCACAGAGATTGGACTTGTAAATGAAATGGGATTCCGAGATGGATCGACTCGTTATGATCCTGATGTCAAATTCCATATCAATCTCATCTGCAATAAATGCGGCCGAATTGAAGACTATGATTGTATTTCATTTGAAGAGATAGCACCCAACCTGAATCAGAGAGCAGGCTTTGAGGTACAAGGCCATAACTTTGAGGTGAGCGGCCTCTGTTCAAGCTGCAGATCTCAAGATTAGTCAATTACTTTTCGTCGACTAAATAGGAAGAGGAACATTCTCCTTTAGGATATACCATACTCTAGCAAAGATTGGTGTAAGGAGAAATACTGAAGGAAGTCCCAAGGTCAGTTGAGGTAACAAAATGAATGCAATCCCAACTAGTATTGCTACATCACCCAACAGTAGTCCAATAACTACGACTAACATCAATGTGAATGCAAGACCTACCATCGAGAGTATTGACATCTTAGCTAGCGATCTTCCCTCTGTGAAATCATAGGTGGCTAAGCCTACGATTAGACCCAGCACTCCATAAGCAAGGTATGGTAGACCCATGAGTGGAATCATACCATAAAGAAACAGATCGGTGAATAGTTTCCCTAGCGCTCCAACTATAAATCCTGCAAATGGTCCTCTGATAGCACCAGTTACTGCGATTATTGCATATGCTGGTGCAAGTCCTAATGCAAAGAACGAAATCATGATGTAAGGCATTTGAATAAGGGAAAAACCAAGAAAGAAACTAATGCCCAAAGCAATGCAAATGATTGTTAGGAGTATCTCTCGGACGTTCTGGAGATATAATCGGTCAAGTATGGATTTCTCTGATTCTGGGGAGATAGTAATGTCTTCAGAAGCCATTTAACTACCTCCTTGAGTGATTACAATGTTATACGAACCTGGTGTAAGGGTCAATATGTAATCAGCGCCAGATGCTACAAAATCTCCAATTGCTAAACCTCCAGAATATGCTGTAGGAGTCGAGTCAAAGTTACTGAAAGTGAGTGTCGCTGTTTCATCCACTTTGATGTTGAGAATAAATCCTTCATTTACTGGATCCCATTCAGCCTGATACACCCAGATACTATCATCATCAGCTGCTGATATGTATGGCCAATCCCAGAACCCAGCTGGTCTAGCATCACCTAAATCACGCATGGTAACAGGGACAGTTGACCAGATTTTGAATCCAGCAGTGACAGGTTTAAGGAAATTGAGTAGAGCGGAGGTGTCATAGTACATTTCTCTACCATCAGCAGACCAAACTTGGTTGTATGCCCCAGTCAGGAAATTTTGAAGACGATCACGTGTTACGTAGTCTCCTCTCTGATTAGCTAGAACGCTTGCGAAGAAAGTCCCAAGCATGCCATCAACATCACCAAAATTACCAATATTGTTGAGAGACCCTACCGTGTACATCATATCTGCGGAAACATCTACACCATAGCCCTCCATGAAGGGGTCATAATCAGCAATTGAGAGCTCGGGTTGTGTATACTCTAAGAAGGTCAAAGCCCATGCAGTACCATATGCATTATCCTTAGGTCTACCATCTGTGGAATGGATATCAACTGCAGGGTTTGGAACTACTTCAGGAGCTACTGTTGAGATAGTAGCACCAATTGGTTGTTGAACAAAGTATCCATCAATAAAGAGACCATAGTAATCATGCATTTCAGTATTGATAAAATTGAGACCATAATCCCATAGACCAGATTCCATCCACTGAGTTCCATATATGTTGTCATAGAGTTCAGTACAGAATATTGAGATACTGTTACATTGAGAGAAGACTATGTAAGGTTCACATGGAATAAGGCCTGTTTCCCAAATTCCTCCCTCTTGTGGGTTACCGTAACCATCTGTTGTAAGAGAGTTGTTCCAGTCCTCTATGAACCATGTAATTTCGTCAATGAATTCCCCAGTGTTGAAGCTGCGTTCATACAATGCCTCCATCAGTGCGTAATGACCAGTCCACATAATATTCGTAGGTCCTCGATAATCACCCATGTACAAATCAGTAGGATCCGTTGCATTTGGCCAGTGGTATACTTCAAAACCGCGATAAATCCATTCGATGTACTCTATTGATTCATTCCCAAACTCTCCCGATGTGGTGTTCATTTTCTTAATCAGTTGATGTGCTGGGTCTTCATAGTGAGCTGTCCTGTAACCAGGAGTGGTTTCAAAGACTGTTGAAAACACATACTGGGTGAAGGCCAACATATAGTGAAGGTATCCCCAATATTGGTCCGCGGACCAATTGTCAAATGAATTCACGGGCTCATCAAGAACGATAGAGGACAAGTAGTTGTATAGTGCTATCTGTTCATGTGTCAATGAATTATAATCTGCAAAGTTGTAGGTGTCACCATTTACTATCTGAGTGCCTTGGGGTACAGTGGGTGCAGGTATGTTTCCAAAGGTCATTCCTGAAAGAACAATGGTAATCACAATAGCACTGAGAAGAAACTTGTTATGTTTGAGTATTTTGGACATCGAGGCTCACATCGTGAATTCTAAAGCAGTAGGGGATTATAGAGTTTGGAAGGGGTTGCACTCGTACCATAAATAGTTTACATAATACTAGAATATTAACTGCCAAGTACAGAGAAGAAATAACGGAGTTGTGATTGGAGATACTATCGACGAGCATCCACCATGAGAAACTCTTGAAATCGATGCAAGACTCTTTGAAGGGATTCATGGATCTCTTCCTTTTCCTCAGTCCTATTGCTAAGAAGCTCCTGTAATTCTTGACTTTGTAACAAGGTATCAAGTGTTGTTTCTAACTCTCTACAGAAGAATCGTATTGCGTATAGAGTTGGAACAGGAGTTTCTCTAGAGGTAATCCCATCAAGGAAAGTCACTGGAAGAAGAGAATCTTCTGGATTTAACGGAGTTACATACTTTTCCAATTGCATCACCAAATAGGAGAGATCATTATTCTAATCGATTATCATAATTCATGGTTATAATCCCATATCGAAATATAATAGAATCAGAATGGCGGGTCAGGAGAGATTTGAATCACTCTCCGTAGCAGTAAGGCATCATAGCGATTGGTCCATCCGATGAATAATGAGATTTATCTGTGAGAATCTGGTCAATGACTAAGAGAAGTGTGTGAACTAAATGATAAAGACAAAAGTAACTGAGATGTTGGAATGTAAATATCCGATTATAGCAGGGGCCATGGCAAGAATTTCTAATCCTGAATTTGTCGCGGCAGTTAGTAATGCTGGTGCCTGTGCTGTGTTAGCCAGTGCAAATTACAAATCACCTGATGAACTGCGCGATGCAATCAAGAAAACGCAATCTCTTACAAATCAACCATTTGCAGTTAATATCAATTTGTTCCCCGCTTTGATGCCTCAAGACAAGCTAGAAGATTATGTGGATGCTACATTAGCCGAGGGTGTAAAAATCATTGAAACAAGTGGTCACAAAGCCCCAGAGGATTTGGTGCCAAAATTCAAAGATGTCATCTGGATTCACAAATGTGCGGGAGTAAGATATGCGATAAAAGGAGCATCCCTGGGGGCGGATATGGTAACTGTAGTTGGATATGAAAATGGTGGAGCTACTGGTACTCTAGATATAGGAACGATGGTAATGACTCCATCCGTAGTTGATGCTCTAGATGTTCCCGTAATTGCTGGAGGTGGAATAACAGATGGCAGAGGTATTGCTGCAATCTTGGCCCTGGGTGCTGAAGGAGTAATTATGGGTACAAGAATGATGGCTACAAAGGAATGTCCCATACATGACAATCTCAAACAGGCATTTGTTAACGCAGCAGAAACCGATACAACTCTGGCTTTGCGTTCTGTTGGTAATACCCACAGACTATGGAACAATAAAGCAGCACAGCACGTACTTGAACTAGAGAATCAAAAATCACCACTATTCATTCTCATTCAAGCTGCCTCTGGAGATAAAGCAGAAAAGATGTACAGGGAAGGAGATATTGACGTGGGGGTTGTAAGTTGCGGTCAAGGTGTAGGCTTAATCAAAGATATTCCCTCTGTTCAGGAATTATTGGATAGAATGATGGCTGAGGCTGAAGAAAGAATTTCAAGACTCGATAAATTATCCAAATAATTTCGTGTATTAAGAAGTAGATGGCGGGCCAGGATGGATTTGAAAATATTCTTACAGTAGAATCTATTGAAAGTTAGTTGATGGTACCTTCTCAGTTTTGTATATCACTAGAATCAATAGTAGAAGTGCAATACCATATGTGACGACAGCTTCTAATCCATGAAACGTGATATCAAGTTGAACCTTTAGGAAATTAAGAACAGCATGAATCACACCCACAAAGAAGAGTGATCTAGTTTTTTCATAAAGCAGTCCAATGAAAATGAACAACAGCATGCCTGAGATAATTCCTACAAGTGTAAGAGATTGAACTAGTCCATGAAAAAGAACAAAGATTGCTGTAATTCCCACAATACCGAGCATTTGACCGTATCTTTCAACTGCACGGGTCTGCAAATATCCCCGAAATATAACTTCCTGCCAAAAACTGTTCAAAGTAAAGAAGATCATTGAAGCCACTAATGTGCTAGAGACTGCCCATTGGGTAAGATCAGAGAAAATCGGGAACTCTACAGTGCTAAAAAGAACTCCAAACATCACAGATCCAAGAAAGAGACCACATCCAATGACTAATCCCAGTAGCAAGAATGTCAAGGTATTACGCTGTATATCCAAACCAATATTCGCTAAGTAAAACTCACGTTTCTCGAAGCGGGTGACTAGTAAGATAACAAGTAAGAACATCAAGAGAAAGTCGAGAGAACTCGCAATGGCTTGCCCCTCAGCTGATTCAGCAACAAAGATTTGTGCATTTTGAAAAGCAACAGATGATGGGGTCCCTTGCAAAATGAGGATTTGCTGAACTGTAAATATCAGACTGAGTCTACTAATGACAATTAGCATAAGAATCAGAATGAGAGTAATTCCAAGTTTCCAGATGAAGCGAATCTCTCCCGTATCAGTCTTGAGTGCTCTACTCATTTTGAATTACCATATAAACTACAGATTTGAATATTAATAGAAAATTGGATTGAAGCAAGTTTTTGTATGATGGCGGGCCAGGAGGGATTTGAACTATTCTAATCTGTAAGAAAAATATGAGGGGCGTAAGACCCCTCAATAATAGTATCAATTGATTTAGATTCCTCTGTCATTATTTGCAAATTTTCAGGGGAACTATTCTAACTGAGTCGGTTCCTATGATTTGTTTAGAATCAAATGTTTCTCCAGTCAAGGTTGCTTCAATACTGTCATTTGTCAGCTCGAGTTCTTGTGTCTTGAAGTGTAGGACAAGATCTATGTCACCATCAAGGTCCACATCTGAGAGATGCCATTTTAGTGGACTAGCTCCTGCAAATTCTATCGTAACAGGGTCAACAGTTGAAGCATCAAAATCATCAGTAGTCAGTATCGCCACTGTGATTTTTCCTTTGGATTTGAGGTTGATAGGGTTGGGCAAGCTACAAGGTTTGATGTCAATTTCAATGAGTTTAACGATTCTTTTAATGACAAGTTGATATGGTTCGGATTCAAGAGGCATTCGTCTGTACAGAATCTCATGAGCATTTTGGGAATAACTTGCACGATCATCATTACATAAGCCGTCTGTAAGTTGAATGATTTCAGTACCGTCTATGTTTATCTTGAAAATGTGCTTATTTCCATCTACCCGGTCGCTTGTCATTAACAGTGACTGTCCATCAACAGGATGATAGTTCTCCCAATGGTTGAAATATTCATCGTTAAGGATCATCCTGTCATTGCTTCCATCCATGTCAATTGCATGTATGTCACCGTCATACCAGCTATAAACGACTGTATTCCCGTCTGCTAGTACTAGCGGGAAAGTACGTTTGTCGAATGACTTAATCATTTCTCTCTCTGTACCATCTGGATTACATACCATTAGAGCTTCAGTGGGTGCATTCCAATACCAAGCGTTACCCCATACAAGTTTGTTACCAGTTGGTGACATACCGATGGTAAATGAATACGGATGATCTGAAGCACTGACATAATTCCACTGGTCAGTACCGTCATTATTACAAGTATATGGTCTATACCATCCATTGCCATTATGAGCTGAAAAATACACAAGTTCTGTTCCGGGAATGAATCTACCCCACCCAACAGAACCTCTGTAATAGTAATACCCGTTTTCTGTATATTTTATTCCATTAGTATAAGTGAATGTAATCTGAGTAAGATCACTCCCATCATCCCGGATTTTCCACAATTCATTACGACCATAGTATTCATCAGGTGTACTATCTTCTCCACGTATCATGAAAAGAATCCAGTCACCCTGCCAGTCTTCTAAATGATTATAGTCGGCTTCCGTGTATATCAGCTGTTTATTCTTGATTTCCTTACCGTCCCACTCCGCAATCCAGAGGTCACCCCAAAATTGTCCCTCTGGACACTTGATATATGCTATTTTAGTTCCATCAGATGACCAAAGATGGTCAGTGATATTCCCTTCATCAACGATAATGTCGATTTCGGGGGTTGTTGCTGTAGCTTGATCTGTTGCTAATGCAAAAAACAAACTAAAGAAAAGCAGCACAGCTAGAATTGCTGAAGCTATCTTCATCTTTTTCAATTCTTTTTCTTTCATTTTCTTAGCTCTCCTATTACAAAATAGGATTAATCTTGTATCCCCAGAATAAAGCGGTCTTGGTACGAATCACCTGTAGTCATGCGATTCTAGCCTTTGTAATGACCTTGCAAAACGATGCACTATCTATTGAATCATAAATATGCAGACTATGCACAAAAGACCTTTGGTGCTTCGAAAAAAAACAAGTTATAACTAATTTTGATAGTTATTTGAATAAAATAGAGAGTCTTTGTTCAAAGATTGTTCTGAATAATAAAAAGAATATGGCGGGCCAGGTGGGATTTTTAGGCCGATAGTTGGAAATTAACTATCGTGAACCCACGACCAGTCCTTGAACTCGGGGAATTCCCAAGATCTACAAGTTAAGAGCTTCAACTCACCAGAGAATCTCTGATGACCTGTCGCTATGCCTGGCTTAGCCACTGGCCCGTAATTTCGCATTTGCTCGATTTCAGTTTATAGAGATTGTGGTACTTACTGACACTAAGGTGTTGAAAAGAAAAAAGAGTGCGAATCCAGAATCTGAATTGCACTCATAGAAAGTAGTTATCAACCATGGGGATTCAGAATGATAGCATCTGCTAAGTAGATCGTTTCAGGGTTCATAATCCCTCCACCTGTGCCTTTGAGTTTCATCCCTTCAAAGTCACCATCACCATGGCAAATGAACATAGCAGTTATGATTCCACCATTGACCTTGATGACCATTCGTCCTCTAAAAGTCCCAGACAAATCGCCATAAGTCACACTAAGGCAAAGGATGCCCTGACCTGTACCGTCATAGGTTTCCATGTTGAGATTGATATCACCTGTATATGTTAGGGTACCTAACAAATCACCCGAAACTATACCGTCATGGGGGGCGCCACGCAAGTGAAGTATTCCATCTGAAAACCACATTCTCTCAAAATTTCCATCATGAACGTTGGTGAACCCAAACGTGATAGGTGTCTTGTGCCCTAAGGTTTCAATTGGGGTTGTTGCTGTGACACCAACTACAAGAATGAACGAACAAATCAACATAGTCAGCCCAATCAGTATTGTGTGTTGCTTGATTTTCCTTAATTTCATCTCCCTCTTCTCATTTCATTTTATACCTAGATTTTCAAAGAATTAGTTATTGTAGGACTTGTTGGTTACGGGTCCTGCTCACCGTAGACCTGTAGATTCTAGACTTCCTAGTTATTGCATAGGTAATATATTACAATGGGTCCGGTTTAGTTAAATACTCTGTAAGTGTTCATATGCTCAAAATAGTAATAGATTCTCTTGTACCCATCTAGGGGATTAACTTCAATCAGAGAATCCGATTCGTAAGTCATATAACGAAGCTAAGCCTAGCGCGAAGCATCTCTAAGATATTTCAATTTTTATGTCATTTTTCAAAACGGTCATCAGCAATGTGTGGGTGATTTTCTACTAGTGTTGATTTAGCTAACCATCCGGATGTTGCTAGAGGTCTATTGTCAAACTCTGGTACAAAGGGTTTGATATCAATCAATGGAGTTTTGTCAAGCATATCGACGCCTTCAATATTCAAACGAGTTCCTTCAATACTGAGAAGCTTGACAATTGATATTCCAATAGGATTCGGTCGTGAAGGAGCTCTTATTGAGAAAAGACCATGTTCTTCAGTATCAAGGAACGGTTTTTCTCGCATCTTAGGTTGTTTTGCCATGTGGAACCAATAAAGAAGAATGATGTGTGAAAAATCATCTAGTGACTTGAGGGCATCCAGATATTCTGAATAAACCTCCACGTGTCCATTTGTATTTGACTTACTCGACTGAATAGGAGTATATTCACTTGATGTGAAAGGTGTCCTAATTACTCCAATTGGTTTCACTATGAACTCCAATTTCTTCACCTATATTTGAAACTATAATGCATCTAATCAGTACATTGATGAGAGTAAAGACTTTTGAATGGAAGAGTATCAAAAAGTTCCTTAGAGAAGCATCATAATTCATTGATGCGAAATTCATGATACGGAGAGAAGATTATGAGTGACCATAGGGAAAAATACGATTCTATATTTTCGTTATTGGAAAAACATGATTTATGGATGCAGAACACAATAAATCTCATTGCCAGTGAGAACGTGTCATCTCCCGCAGTGAGATCTGCAATAGTCAGTGACTTTCGAGACCGCTATGCAGAAGGCTGGCCAGGTGAACGTGTCTATGCAGGTTGCAAGTACATCGATGAAGTAGAACACATCACTATCGATTTGGCGAAGAAACTCTACAAGGCAGAGTTTGCAGACGTACGACCTGTTTCAGGAGTAGTTGCCAATCTTGCTATGTATACAGCAGTTATGGATCCTCTAGATAGAATGATGGCACTATCCATTGCCCACGGTGGGCACATCTCCCATGCTAGAAAGAACTTGGGTGGAACTGCTGGCGCTATTCGAGGTCATAAGGTTCGCAATTGGACGTTCGATGACAAGGAGTTCAACATTGACGTAGATGAGAGCATGAAAGTGATCAAGAAGCTCCATGAGAAAGGTGATGAGATTAAATTCCTACTCTTCGGAGGAAGTGTATTTCCATTCCCACATCCAGTTAAGGAGTTCCGTGAGATTGCAGACGAGTATGGTATGACAATAGGTTATGATTCAGCTCATGTTTCAGGACTGATTGCTTCAGGATTCTTCCAAGATCCTTTGAGGGAAGGTGCAGACATTATGACTACATCTACTCACAAGACACTTCCAGGACCACAACATGCGATGGTTCTTGCAAAAGAGGAATGGGCTGATAAAATTAAGAGAGCATCATTCCCAGGATTGCTTAGCAACCACCATCTCCACAATGTAGCTGGTCTCGCTGTTGTTTTGGCTGAGATGATGGAGTATGGTGTTGATTATAGTAAACAGATTATGAAGAATGCAAAGGCTCTAGCACAGTCACTTCATGAGCGAGGATGGCAAGTTATTGCCGAACACAAGGGCTTTACTCAGTCACATGTTGTTTTGGTAGATGTCACTGAAACACCAATGAAAGATGGAGCAGCTGTCGAAGTGAACCTTGAGGATGCCAACATAATCATCAATCGTAATCTCTTGCCTTGGGACAAGAAGAGAGGTCGAGATTACAAGACTCCTGGTGGAATCAGATTAGGAACCAGTGAAATGACGAGACTTGGTATGAAAGAGTCAGAAATGGATGCAATTGCAGAGTTCATGACTAGAGTCGTCATGAAGGGTGACGATTTGAGCAAAGTTGCAGCTGAGATTGGAGAGTTCCGCAAGGAATACCAAAAAGTGCATTATGCTTTCGAGAATGAAACACCAGCATATGCTCATCTAAGATTCAAGTAAGGGTCTGATTGATTTCAGACCCCCTTGGAGGGCCTCATATGAAGATTGAAGAAGCACAAGAGATGATGCGAAAAGTTTACTGGGATCGGGATAGAGCAAGAGGAGTAAATGGAACCCTTCAACGAACACGAGAAGAACTCACTGAACTGAGCACTGCGATTCTAGAGAAAGAGGGTACTAAAGCGATAGAAGATGAGATTGCTGATGTCTTTGCTTGGTTGTGTTCTCTTGCTAATCTATTAGATATAGACGTGTCAGAAGCATTCTACAAAAAATATACAGACGCTTGCTCAAAGTGCAAACAGAGTCCATGCATTTGCCCAGAAGAGTGAATATGAATACAGGTCAAAAGGATTAAAAGTTGAACTCCAAGTTGAGTTCTTGAGTCTAGGTGATAATTGATGCCAAAAACTGCCAAGAAGCGGAAAAGTAAGAAAGGGTCGGGCCCAATGCCTTCTGGAGGCGCAGGTCTAATCAGATTCTTCGAAGATGAGACTCCTGGTATCAAGGTTGGCCCAACAACGGTAGTGATACTTGCCAGTATTCTAGTTATTGCAACGGTTATTTCGCACGTACTCTACCTCGTAGGGAATTAGTTGGAACTGTCAGAATCTTTGATTCAGATGGAACATGCCCTAAGTATTATAAGAGACTCTAAGCCGAGTCGCACAGCGCACGGATTGGTGAATATTGAATGAAGATTAAAGGTGCACTTAACAAATACTGTCCTCGATGCCATAAGCATACAGTACACACTGTGTCTGTAGCAAAACCTGGAAAGAGGCGAAGTCAAGCAGAGGGAGAGCGCCGAATGAGAAGATTGACAAAGGGCTATGGATCATTTCCAAAACCAATCCAGAAACGTTTTGCTAAGACTACTAAAAAGACCGTGCTCAAACTCAAGTGTAAGGAATGCGACCACATCATTCAGTCCAAGAGTATGCGTTTGAAGAAGGTCGAGGTTCAGAAAGTATAGGGTGATTATTATGCCAAAAGGCGATATTGTTCGACAACCAAACTCACGGTTCTTAAAGGTAAAATGCCTTGATTGTGAAAATGAGCAGATTATTTTTGGAAACGCAACTACAGAGGTAAAATGCCTTAAGTGCGATAAGATACTTGCTAAGCCAAGCGGAGGAAAGGCCAAACTAGAACCAATCGCGAGAGAAGTTGAGGTCCTTCCGTAAGGAGAAAAGAAAATGGTCCAGAAACGTGCTGATTGGCCAAAC
Source organism: Candidatus Thorarchaeota archaeon (assembly GCA_018238205.1). Lineage (GTDB taxonomy): Archaea > Asgardarchaeota > Thorarchaeia > Thorarchaeales > Thorarchaeaceae > SMTZ1-45. Next base: position 25,465 of record JABCTV010000002.1, on the reverse strand, counting down.
CCAGATAATTATGCTATAGCTGTTGCAAGCAAGGTGGCTCCTTATGGGGCCTACGTTCATTTACCCGAATATGGGAACAAAGAGGGATTCATTCATATTTCAGAGATTAGTAGTACGTGGGTCAGAAATATTCGTAATCATATCCATGAGAATCAGCGTGTTGTTGTAAAAGTTCTAAAAGTAGACGAAGAGAAGATGCACATTGATTGTTCTCTTAGACGTGTTTCCAGTGAGTCCAAAAGAGTCAAGAATAATGAGTGGAAACGTGCTCAGAAAGCAGAGAAGCTCTTAGAATTGGTAGCCAAAGAGAATGGTATAACTCTCGAACAAGTCTATGAGAAGATTGGTTGGTCAATTGAGGATGTCTTTGGAGAGATATATACAGGACTAGAGAAAGCTGCAGATGGTGATGTAGAAGTCTTTGAAGAGGTCCAAGCAACTAAGAAACTGAAGAAACAGGTTGCAGATTTAGCAAAACAACGAATCGAGATACCTTTTGTTGAGATTGACGGTGAAATGACTATACTTGTTCCTGGTACAGAGGGAATTGAAGTAATCAAGAAAGCTCTGATTGAAGGACTTGCAAAAGGGAAGAGTCATGAAAAGTCAACGACTGAAATATACACTCTAGGTTCACCCAGATACAAACTTAGAATCGTCAGCCCAGATTACAAAGAGGCTGAAGAAATTCTCTCAGACGTTTATGGTTTAATTTCAAAACAGATAGAGAAAGGCTCTGGAACAATTAATTTTATGAGAAAGTAAGGGGTGGGTATCATATATGCCTCATCTCTATAAATGCCCCAAGTGCAATAAATACACTCTGAATCAAAATACTTGTCCAAAGTGTGGAGGTATTGTTTCAGATCCTAAACCTCCAAAGTATAGTCCCCAAGACAAATATGGTGACTATAGAAGAAAAGCTAAACGTAAGATACAGCAACAAGAAACCAGTTAATTTTTGGAAAAAGAAGAATCTTGGCAACTGATACTAGTGACCAGTTGCCATTGATTATATTACTAGTAGATCTGAATTGGAACCCAGAAAGTATTCCAATCACTGGCAAAGGTTGGTTCACCATGGTCTACGTTGTTCCACCAGAGGAATTTTAGCTGGTAATTCATTCCTGGAAACATTCCAACATCCTGAGGATCTCCAGATTGTAATGGAATTATGAATTCGATTACATTATCACCACTAGCAAATTCGGTAGAGTTTGTACCAGTAGAGTCTTCGGTCCAAGTTCCATCATAGTGAATGTTACCATCAAATGGTTGACCATTATAGTTCACAATTCTGAGGTCAGAATCAAGAACTGCGTTCTCTGGGGACAATTGAATACCAAAGGCATCTTCACCAAGGGTATAGTTGTCCATTTGGATTCCATAGTACATGTGAGTTGAGTTTGCTTGAGTGTGGACTCGAGCATTGTATCCCCCACCAAATGCTACATCATAGCTTTGAAGAGAACTCTCAGTACTTGTTAGTTCTCCGTCAAGAGATACACCTAAGTCTCCAGTGGTCAAAGTTGGAATCCAATCTGCATTTGTACGATTCATATACTGGTCATACATTGTGTAATCAATTTCATAGATTTTGACTGTCCCGTATGCAGAGCTGATATATGGCTCCTTGAAAGCACCATGAAGACTTACAGGCATATGACTGGTCCATTCAGTATCTTCCCAGAAGAAGCTGTCCACCTGTACTCGGGGATCGGGTAAACCAAGAATTCCTGCTTCTTCTTGATTTCTGGGTTCATTATAGGATAGGAGCTTGTAGAGAGTTGAGCTGTAGAATGGCTCAAGTGTTCGGTCATTAGCATCAAGGTATGTAGCATCATCAATCAGTGATGTACCAAATCTATCCTCTGCAATTCGTACCATCCATGGCCACTTGCCATCATCACCGCCAAATCCCGAGTATCTGTGTCCCCAATATACAAGAACATGGGTTGTGTCCCAGAGTTTGAAGGTCTTAAGTGACTCAGTGAGGTTAAGCGCCATCAATGCATACCCCATGAGCGCTATTTGGGTACTATTCCACGTCGCATTATCCACTATAGTTTTCGCGTCAGAAGCACCGTTAATCCAATAGCCATAGTCCCACCAACTAGCAATTATTGACCCAGAAGGTAAGACATTCCTAATATAGGTCATAGCAACCTGCCAATCGGTGGCTTGACCTTGGCCTGAGAGTGGAGCTTGTGCAAACTCAGGATTGCCAACTTGTGATGAAACATAATTCACACCAAGAATCACGTTAACTGACAGTAACAGACCAATAAACGCAAATGCAGTAAGTGCGTGTTCCGAGGTGAGTGAGGAACTCATCCTGAATCTTCGTCGCTCAAAGACTGATTGTTGTGTGACAACCTTTGCATAAGGTGCTAGAATGTTGTATGCTGCAACTGCAGCTATGAGTGCTACACCGGGTGCAAGAATCAGAGTAAGACGAATCATACTTCCAGCGAAGTAGACTGATGTCACTCCATATATTAGGATTAGCCAATCCTCATCACGACCTCTCTTGAATAAGAAATACAAACCAAGCGGGAAGAAGAATATCAAAATTAGAAGTGTATTATAGAATGCACCCCATGGACTTGGTAAGTGTTCTGCAACTGATGCAAGAATCCGTTGATCTAACCGCAAGAATGGATTGATTACTGAAAGGAATTTCGAACCAATTTGAATAATCGGGTTGGAAATATAGGGAGTGATTGTAAGTGTATTACTTCCTACATAGATAAGATATGAAACTACACCAATAATAGGAGTAATTAATCCGAAAAGGATGGGTTTCATGTGAGGTGCCAATACATTGGCAGTGGCTTCACGATAGCCTCCAATTCTAAGCCAAATCTCATACATAACAAGAAGCCCACCAACTCCAATTGGTGCAAGGATTGTGAAATCTGTTAGACTGGCAAAACCATTTCGCGGAATGAGGGCCCCAAGAAAGATACCTAACGAGATTGTAATTAAGTATGAAGAGAGTAGTTTCTTGCTATAGCGCCCAACTACTAACATTGTAAATGCGTATAATGCAAGAAGGCCTAGCATAAATTCTGAAGCACCCCAAGACATCTGAAGATAGCCTAGAGCAAGACCTGCACCAACAGAAGCGGATAGAGAGCCACGTTTTAGACCTCTCATGAATAGAAATGTTGTAAGGACAATAGCAAATACACCAATGCACTCATTATCATAGAATCCTGCTATTGTTCTCTGTAGAAAGGCGGGAATGAATGCTGTGAATATTCCAGTGAATAGTCCAACAGTATTGTTATAGAGTTCTCTACCAAGGAAGAAGGCTACCACTGCAGTAAGAGCACCCATTAAAGCGGGAAGGATAAGGGATACAGTAATCACATCTACACTGATACCAAAACCATTTAGTATGAAATAGAAGAAAGCACTTGTGAAAGGTACTCCAACATAGCTTGTTGTGGTCATATCACGACCAAATGGAACCCATGTCGAATCATCATACCAACTGAAGAATGCAGCATATCCATTTTCTGTTACATAATCAGTAACTCTTAGTTGAAACCAAGGGTCAAATGCACGTACTATTGGCTGAGAGTCTAGTAGGGGTTCTAGACGTAGCAAAAGAGCAGATATAAAGATGATGAGAAGTGTCACCATCAACATAATCGAGCCACGTGAAATCTTTGATTTAGGTCGGTGGAATACCTGTTTTAGGAATCGTACACTCGACCTTCTGAACTTACCTACTGACATATGGAGTGCGCTCTCCGCGTTCTTTCCGAACTAGGCGGAGCGATTTTGTGATGCGCTAAAAAGGTTACTGTTAGAATCGGAGTTGTACTATAATTTTGGAAACCAGTCAGAAAAAGAAATGATGATTAGGGTGGAGCTTATCACTGCTCCACCATGAATCATGCACTTGATATTTTATTCAGATTCGATTAATGCCTTGTATGCACTCGCATCCATTAGTGCTGCAAGATCTGCTTCAAGATTTGAAGGTTTAATCTTGAACAACCAGCCTGCCCCATAGCAATCTTCGTTAATTTTTTCTGGAGCATCTTCAAGCTCAGTATTCACTTCGATTATCTCGCCACCAATTGGTGTAAAGAGATCCGATGAGGCTTTCATGGACTCAACAAGTCCGCATTCATCATTCGCTTTGAGAACTGTGCCTACCTCAGAGATTTCTACAAAAGTAATCTCGTGAAGTGCATTCTGAGCATGGTCAGTTATCCCAATGATTGCAATATCACCTTCGACTTTGACCCACTCGTGTTCAGCACTATATGTTAATTCATCTTTAATTTCGGTGTCGCCCATATTTGTCCACCAATGATTTCGGATTGCAAGATTCAGTTTAAATCAGTTTGGATGTATTATGCAGTCCTTGTTTCACCATACTTTTCAGGATTATAGAAGGGCCACTTCGTAATTTCTGCTCTTCGATGACGACCTTTGATGTCAATTTCAATGATATCGCCAACATTGACTGCATTTGGGGGAACATAACCCATTCCAATGCCCTTATTCGAAATTGGAGAGATGCCACCACTAGTTGTCATACCAATTTCACTGCCATTATGGAGGATAGGATATTTTTCTCTCGGAATCCCACGATCAATCATAACAAAACCAATTCTAGTCTTCTTGACCCCTTCTTTCTTGTGACTCCGAACCACATCATAGCCGATATAGTGAGGTTCTACTTTGAATTTTACTGCATAAGGAATTCGAGCTTCGATTGGAGATGTTTCTTCATCAATCTCATGTCCATAGAGTACAAATCCAGCTTCAAGACGTGTTGAGTCCCTTGCACCTAGACCACAGGGCTTGATGTCAAATTCAGCACCTTGGTTGAGAAGTTCGTTCCAGAAACCAATAGCTAGTTTCTTTCCTTCATCTGAAAGGGGACAGTTCATTACTAATACTTCTGCACCTGCTTCTCCAGTATACCCTGTTCTGCACAGGAAAGTGTCGTATCCAGCAATAGTTAGTGGGTTGCAAGTGAATCTGCCAAATTCATCCATATCTCTACCTGACATCTTACTGAGTAATGAAAGGGCTTTGGGTCCCTGAACAGCAATCATTGCAATTTCGTTAGTTCTGTTATCAATTTTAACGTCAATACCTTTCGAGTGATTCAATAAATGAGCCAGGATTTTGGGGCCATTGTCTGCATTTGTTACCCAGATGTATTCATCTTCATCTATCCTATAGAGCATAAGATCATCATGGATTCCACCGGCTTCATTCAAGCATGTCGTATATTGTCCACCATTAATTTTGAGCTTGTTTACATTGTTTGTTGTGATTGATTGGAGAAACTCTGTAGCCTGAGCACCTTTCACAAAAATTCTCGACATATGGCTGGTGTCAAAAATTCCAACAGCCTCTCTAACAGCCATGTGTTCTTCCCTGATACTACTGTAGCGTACTGGCATTTCCCAACCAGCAAACGGGATGACATCACCGTGTTCTTTATGCCAATCATAGAGCTGAGTTCTTTCAAGCCTGTCATTCATGGAAAATCACCGTCTTGACTTGATGCGAAGCTAAATCGACTACATTTTATGTCCTTCCATTTAGTCCTCTATTGAGGCATACTCCTTGGTAAGATACACAGTTGATGTAGATGGGCTACGTATTGGAGAAGACTATCCGGTTCGCCTTATGGGTATCCTCAATCTATCACCAGAATCATTCTACAAAGGAACCGTTGCCACTGACAAATCGGAAATTCAACAAATCATTGAGAAAATGGAGAAAGATGGCGCCGATATCATTGATGTTGGTGCGGCATCAACTGCTCCAAAGAATGTCTATGGTACATCTGAGATTTCAGAGAAAGAGGAGCTGAACCGCCTCACGATGGTACTCAGAAATATCACAAATTCAACTAATCTACCGATATCAATTGACACTGTTTCATCAAAGGTAGCAGATGTGGCTCTTGATATGGGAGTAGCAATGGTCAATGATATCTCTGGGTTGCGTGCGAATCCAAAGATGGTGGATTTAGTATGTTCTAGAGATGTTCCCATAGTGATTATGGCAAATTGTGGAGCTCCCTGTGAGAGTGTTCTTTCAGCCATAAGTTCACTAGAAACTAGTTATACAATTGCAATCAAATCAGGAATAGGGCATGAAAAAATACTCCTAGATCCTGGAATAGGATTTGGAAAACCAGCTGAAGTAGATTTTGAGATATTAAGGAGCTTGCAGCAGTTCACTCGTTTCAATCAACCCTTGTTAGTTGGAGTGTCCAGGAAGGCCTTCATAGGCAGCCTACTAAAACAGAAAGACCCTGCAGAAAGGCTCAACGGATCCCTAGCAGCCACAGCGATAGCGGTATACAATGGTGCTAAAGTGATTCGTACACATGATATCAAAGAAACAAAAATGGTAGTTCGTATAGGTGAAGCTGTTCTTCAGGATGAGTGATACAAGATGGAATGGATAGATTGGCAACCAATTTACCAAGATATCGTAAATCGATTAAGTCTGGATTCTACAATGGATATACGCGCTACCCAGTTGCTTACAGAATTATTGAAAGATATCAATCCAGACCCATTATTGCAACTCTTGGAACAGAGGATAAGAAACAGAACCGTTGTAGTATGTGGAGCAGGCCCATCACTTGAACAACATGTACAGGCACTGAAAGAGAGAGATGACTATCAAGACATGGTATTTGTTGCTGCAGATGGTGCAGTATCACTACTACTAGAGCAAAATTGTGCATGCAACATCATTGTTACAGATTTAGATGGGGATTACTACCATATCAAACAAGCCACACAGAATGGAGCCTTGACAATTATTCATGGTCATGGCGATAACATGGACAAGATTAGAGATGTGGTACCAAACCTTGGATTGGTTCTTGGAAGTACCCAAGTAGAGCCAACGGAGAGAGCATTTCTTTGGGGAGGTTTTACAGATGGTGATAGAGCCTGTTATGTAGTGACTAATTACTCACCAAAGAGAATCATCCTTGCTGGGATGGATTTTGGAAAAGTGGTGGGAAAGTGGTCCAAGCCAAAACATGAAACACACTTTGCCGCACCTCAAATGAAAGTACTCAAGCTAGAGATTGCACATGAACTCATTACTACTCTCTTAGAAACTGTAGACATACCCTACACTATTTTGCAAAGTGTACTTGGAAACGATGATGAAGAATAATTCTAAATCATTCCTGTTTTGATTCCCCAGAGATAGCTGAAGATTAGAAATGCTACACCTGTAAGAATCACTCCAAGGATTATCAATCTGGTTGCATATCCAGGTTGAAAGACATACTTAGATCCATAGTATATTAGACCAAGACCCAGTGTACCTACCAAGATGTTAACAGAAGCAACAACTCCTTCCATACCAAGTTGGGAATCTATACCTGGGGAGATGAGGATAGGAGTTCCACCTGCTCCTCCTGCAATGGCAGGCGGAGTTCTTACTAGGGTATAGATGTTGCCACCGAGGACAAATATAACTGCTATGAAGATAAGTCCAAAGAGAACTGTGTCTGGAGGGCGGGTTGGCATACCAAACCTCGGCCTCGTAAGTCGAACTCTGGGTTTTACAATAAACCTCGGCCACCAGGGTTGCATAGTGTTACCTCGAGCGGTTTCGAAATTGAGTCTGCTTTTAAGAGTATCGAGAAATTCATGGTTGTACTATAGCAATGATTACTCAGAAGGGATAATTCGCAACGCGTATTTTAAGAGTGAATCTCAGAAGAGAGTATCAAACTGTAAAAAAGGTGAATTAATCTGCCCCGATTGATGCTTGTCACTGAAAAACCAACTGCTGCAAAGAAAATTGCCAAAGCGCTTGATGACTCCAACTCTCCAAAAGAAATCAAGAAAGGAAAGACAAGCTACTTTGAATGTACAAGAGGTAATGATGAACTTGTGGTAGTCTATGCATTAGGGCATCTCTTTGAACTCAAACAGACTGAGAAAGGATGGACATATCCTCGTCTTGAAAATGAATGGGTTCCAAAATATGAGGTTGACAAGAAAGCAACTAAAATCAAACCCATCATCTCCTTGATTAAAAAACTTTCAAAGGATGTCGATAGGTTTGTGGTTGCTACTGATTATGATATCGAGGGTAGTTTGATTGGGTACCTTACTTTATTGTACGCTTGCAAAACCGATCCCAGTCAAGCCACAAGGATGCAGTTTTCTGCTTTGACTGAAAATGAGCTGGAACATGCCTTTGAAAATATGATTAATCTTGATTTCCCACTGATAGAATCAGGACAAGTTCGTCACGAAGTTGACTGGTTGTATGGAATCAATATGACAAGAGCTCTCACTCTTTCAATAAAGAAAGCGGCAGGTTGGTTCAAGATAGTTTCTACTGGACGAGTTCAAGGTCCCGCTCTTTCGTATGTTGCTCAGCGTGAGAAAGAAATCAATCTCTTTGTGCCATTGCCATACTGGATGATTCAGGTAGTTGCACATCATAATAATGAAGAATTGGAACTTGAATACTTCAAGAAACGAATTTCTACAGTATCAGATGCAAAAGCAATAGTAGAGAATCTTTCTGGACAAACTGCTATTGTTGACAAGATAAACAGACGTACTGTCACTCAACAACCTCATCCATCCTTCAATCTCAGTTCTCTTCAATCTGAAGCCTACAGACATCTGGGATTTAAACCGAGTCGTACCTTAACTCTTGCACAGTCACTCTATCTCAATTCAGCGATCTCATACCCTAGAACAAGTAGTGAACAACTGCCTGATACCCTGGATATCAAAGGAATCCTCACAGGACTAAGTGCCATGAAGGATTATACATCAATAGCGAAAACAATACTGAAAGAACCTCTCAATCCTATTCAAGGTAAGAAAACAGACCCTGCACATCCTGCAATACATCCAACAGGTGAAAAACCAACAAAGCGACTTACTCCAAGTGAGAAAAAACTGTATGATTTAATTGTGAGGAGATTCTTCTCCGTTTTTGGAGAGCCTTTGGTTAAAGATCATCTAAGGGCGGATATTGTTTGTGAAAACCATCGACTCTACACAAGAGGGCTTCAGATTCTGAAACAAGGTTGGACAGAGTATTATGGGCCATACTTCAAAACAAAGGAGAAGGCACTTCCAGACATTGAGGAAGGTGATTCGATTCCACTTACAACTGTGGGTTCAGAAGAGAAACACACTCTTCCACCAGCTCGATTCAATCCTGCGAGTCTTCTAAAATTACTTGAACGGGAGAATCTTGGAACCAAATCGACTAGGTCAAGAATTGTTGATTCTGTAAGATCAAGAGGATATACTGTAGGAGATAGTTTTGAACTATCAACTCTCGGATATGCGCTTTACGAAACATTAGACCAATACATGTCCGCCATGCTATCTCCAGAGATGACGAGACAATTGGAGAAAGAAATGGAAGACATCCAACAGGGAAATACAGATCGAGATAGTGTGCTCATCAAGACCAAAGGCAGTTTGCTTTCAATTCTGAAGGAATTCAAGGCTAAAGAGGACCAAATAGGAGAAGACCTCGTCAAAGGACTCCAGAGATATTGGAAGGATACTGAGGAACTCGGACCGTGTCCAAAATGTGGCGATGGAGTTCTTAGAGTTGTGCAATCTCCAAAGACTGGAAAACGGTTTGTCGGTTGTTCTAACTATAAAGATGGGGTATGTGATCAGACATTTCCCCTTCCTCAAAAGGGAAGATTAACGCCACTTGAAACAATGTGTCCTCACTGTGACCATCGAATGATAAAGGTAGTTTCAGGTAGACGAACATGGGAAACCTGCATTAATTGGACTGAATGTTCCGGAAGACAGGAAGACCTCAAAGCACTTGATAAGAGAAGAGCTAAGCAATCGAGGAAAAATGAGGGGGTTAATGAGTCATGAGTCACTGCCCAATTTGTGGTCGAGATAAGCAAGATGAGTTCTGTCCCTATCACCAAACCGCATCCAACAATCTGAAAGAGATGCATGAAAAATGGCAAATTGCAGCTGGTCTTTCATGGGAGGATTATCTAGACAAAATCAGTGATATTGAAGATACTGGTAGATGGATAAGAGAAGTAATCGAATTCATCACGACACAAGGTAATCTCTAAGAGCTGTTAGAAGTTCCATCATGACTGTCCGATTTAGCTGTGTAACTCCTGAAACCACCATGCATGTGTTATTGGTCCAAGATGAAACTCGTTCTGCCATTGTTCGAACAAGTGTGATATCCAAACCCATGGTGAAGGATGCAGTTGATGTGGGTTCTGAACGACCTTGACCTGGGGGAATTGCAACCGCAGAAATGCCTAGACGGTATTGTTCCTTATCTGAGAATAACAGTAATAGACCATTCTCAAGGTTCAGAATACGAATTCTGACTGTTCCAATGGATGTTTCCGATGTTAATTCAGAGATGTCATCATTTGTCATAAAACCACAGACAAGATGACTATGTACTAGAATAAATCAGTACCGACAATTCATGAACAGTTTATTTCGCGCCAGAAAACAACATGGTTATCAAGGTCATAGAAGGATTCATCATTGGAATTCCCATGACTATTGATTCTAACAGCTATAAAGAGTTCTTTCCATATCCTGAGCCACGTAAAGGTCAGAGTGAGATGATGCTTGCAATAGAAGAGGCTGTTAGAACTGGTGTGAATATCTGCTCTGAAGCACCCAATGGATTTGGAAAGACGTGTGTGACCTTGAGCGGAATTCTGCCTTGGGTCAAAGAGAATAATGGGAAAATACTCTACTGTGCAAGAACACATAGACAACTTGATCGTGTGGTTGAAGAGTTGGTTGAAATATCTAAGCGTCAGGATGTTTCAGGGGTTTCATTCCGTGGAAGAAGGCATATGTGCCTGAATCCATTTGTCATTGAGAATTCAGACTTTGTAGCACCGATAAGTGAAGTTTGTGGACAATTGAAGGCCACTGGTAGGTGCTCGTACTATGAAAAGCTAAAGAAAGCTGGAGACCCTGAGGATCTTTTAGAAGATGTCCCTAAGAGAGTTTTAACAGCGCCAGAAATTGTGAAGATTGCAGAAAGTAAATCTATGTGTCCCTATGAGATGGCGAAACGTTTGGCAAAAGTGGTGGATGTGGTAGCGCTCTCCTACCTGTATGTTTTCGACCCATGGATTCTCGAGGTTTTTGTGCCAGATCTTGGAACACCCCTATCGAAGATTGTACTTGTTCAGGATGAGGCACACAATGTTCCAGCGACTGCCTTAGACTCAGCAAGTGATTCGTTAACACTCAGAATTGTCAGGCAGGCTACCAGAGAAGCAAAAGATGGTCCATACAAGGATGGTACATCGCATGAGTTCAGTCGCGCGCTCACAAGAAATCTGTTAGAGTTATCCTCTGATTTGAAGGAAAATGATGAGAAAATAGTGGATCCTCGGAATATAGTGGATATGTCAGTCAAATCAGCTGGTCTTGATTCAAGTGAGCGGATTCTAATTCATATGCAAGATCATGGAGCGAAGATTAAGAAAGGACTACTCAAAGCAGGAAAGTTTCCACGATCTGCTATTCATAGAGTGGCAGAGTTCTTGTTATCTTGGCTAAGATGTGTCGATAGAGAAGATTATTCCTTCATCATATCATCATCAATTACCAGAGGAGGTACAAAGAGAGTATCTCTTGACTTAGTTGCATTAGACCCAACATCTGTGACGACCCCCGTTCTGAATATGGTCCATAGCTCTGTAGCGATATCCGGGACAATCTCACCACTTGAAGCCTATGCTGAGATGCTGGGATTTGGTTCTGAATCTACTAAAGTCACATTCCAGAGTCCATTTGCAATTAGAAATAGACTTGGATTAATTGTAAGTGGGTTGGATACATCTTTCCAAAATAGAAATGGCTCTACTTTTGAGAGAATGGTTGAACATTGTCTTGCTGTAGTTAATGCAACACCAGGGAATACTGGAATCTTTGCTTCAAGCTACTCGATTGCTAGGTCTCTTGTGGAAGCAGGTCTTGAGAAACGATTAAAGAGGAAATTATTCCTTGAACATCCAGGAATGAAAGGCACAGACAATGACAAGATGATTGAGGATTATAAGAGGCAAGGTGAGAAAGGAGGAGCAGTACTGTTAGGTGTGCAGGGAGGTCGCAATTCTGAGGGTGGTGATTTTCCTGGCTCCACAATGGAGAGCGTTGTTGTCGTTGGAGTTCCCTATGCCAGGCCTACTCCCAGAATGGAGGCACTCATTAAGTACTATGACTCAGCCTTCAATCAAAAAGGTAGAGATTATGCATACGTACTACCAGCCATGACACGAGCAATTCAATCTGCAGGAAGACCTGTACGAAGGTTGGACGATAGAGGGGCAATTGTGATGCTCGATCAGAGATTTGCAACTAAATACCTATCACGATTCATTCCTTCATGGCTAAAGGAAGTGATGCAAATAGTTTCTGATAATCCGGAAGATGTGGCACATCAAGTTGAAAGTTTCTTCATGACCTAGACTGTGCAATCAAATCCTCAAGTGTGGAATCTCCAATTAGTATTGCACGTGCTTCTTTCGATGTGATAGATTTCTTTCCTCTCGTTAATTTAGTCACAAACTGTTTCAGTGAACGAACATATCCTTCTTTGGGCTCAAGGTTCATATCGGAATCTTCTACAGGCCTGCCACTTCTTCCTGCAATCAATATCGCTGAAGACTCATCTGACCTGGCACCACCAGTAATTGTAGTATTGTGCTCATTTACTAACTCGATTGGAAGTTTCGTTCTAATATTCTTAGAAGACCTCAATAACAAAGTGGCATAAAGATTGGAACCGGTTCCAATACGAACAACTGTCTGACATTCGAAAAATAGAGTCTTTGTGTGGTTTACTAGTTGTTGGGTTAAAGTCATTACAGAATCAGGTGATGAAAGAGAGTTACTATAAACAGGAATCCCGTCAATGACCAAGGCTACTCCAAAAGTCATCCCTGGATCTATTCCAATTACCGCCCTAGATGGTGAATGTAAATCGTGTAGTTTGGACATCATCTCTATTCTAACAAAATCAATATCGAAATTCTCAGTTACCTCAATTTTCCTCTCATGTTGTTCAAAATTGTCATCTGGACCGGTTATTACAATATGAGCGTGGTCACATCGGTGATCTGTTGGAGAGCAAATGACGAATTTTATTTCGAGTTTCTTTAGAAGCTGTACAACACGATAGAGTATTTTCGGGTTCTCGGTGGCAATTGCAGCTTCCCATCTTGGCATTTTTCGAGTCCTTCTAGATATGCTTATCACTGAGAGGTTATGATAAAGAAATAGTGAGGCATTTTTGATTCTTCCGTCAGGCGTTTCCCTTCTGGACCGAATAATGAATGGTGGTCTGAATACTGGAATCTTCACTCATGTTTATGGTGAAGCAGCAGCAGGAAAGACTACTTTTGGATTACAATTTGTAAGGGTAATGTATAGACAAGGACTAGGGACCATCTACATCAATTCAGAAACAACGTCCCCTGTTGAACGTCTCGAACAGATGACTGGAAAACCATTCAGTGACCTTGAAACTCTGGTCAAGATTTTCGTGCCAAAGGGATTTAGTGAGCAGGGTGTACTAATTGATGACTTGAATTTGTACATCCGAAAGAATACACGATTAGTTGTTATTGATACTCTTACAAAGCATTACAGATTGGCGCTTGAGGACAAGAAAACAAACTATGCTAATCATCGTGAACTCAATCGACAGGCTGGTGTTTTAAAGGGATTAGCTAGACATAACGATATTGCTGTAATTATACTAAATCAGGTCACATCCAGACTAAAGGGATTAGATGACTTCGAGCCAGTTGCTGGTAATATCTTGGATTATTGGTCAGATTATGTGATTAAGATGAAAGTAGGAAAATCCTCAGGAGAACGATTATTGAGAAGACTTGTACCTGAAGGTGATGTGTCGGAGGGTCGACTTTTCCTTACAGAATCTGGCTTCTCAGTTGAACGTACCAATGAGAAAGAGTGAAATTGACTTGGTAAATCGCAGACATGGAGCCGCATCACATGTATGAAGAACTTGCCCTTCTAGAATTGGCAATATGGTTTGGACTTCCGGCGTGGATTGCAAATTCAACACCCGTCCTAGGTGGTGGGGGAAGTGCAATTGATGGAGGACGATTTTATAGTGATGGTCGTAGAATACTGGGTGATGGAAAAACGATTCGAGGTTTCATTGTCGGTGTTATCTTTGGAATCTTAGTTGGAATTGGGCAGATGTTTGCAGCTCCTTATTTGCACCCTATATTAGCACAGTTCGTCACTGTAACACCCGCAATGGAATTAGTTCTTTATGCGCAAGTTCCAGTTGCAGTCCTGTTGTCTGTCGGAGCTCTCACTGGCGATATTGTTGGATCATTCATAAAAAGGCGAATCGATGTCAAGAGTGGGGATCCCTCGCCCTTTATGGACCAGCTTGGGTTCATAATCATGGCATTGATTTTTGCCTATCCATTAATTCAACCAGGGCCTATCTTCATTGTTATTCTAGTTCTAATGACGCTTGGTATCCATTGGATTAGTAATGCACTAGTGTATCTTCTTGGGCTCAAGAAAAACCCATGGTGAATAAAATCATCAGTTCATATGAAAGACTCCATTTTCATTCCTATAGGGATAAAGGAGAGAAGTTCAAAATTTATCCAATTTAGAATGAACGCTAAACATAAAAGGTATGTAAAGAGTCAAGTCTGTAGATGCAGTTTCACTGAATAGACTGTAACTCTGCGTGAGTGAACTGTAAATACTTTCGAGTTATTATCGAACCGGAGTAATTCTGACAATGATGGTCAAAGACTGTATGCAATCGGACGTGATTTACGTTTCAGTGCCTGGAACCAGAGAAGATGTTCTTCAAATAATGGCAGAAAAACAAGTCAATGGAGTTCCAGTTGTGAAAAAAGGTTCAAAGACCTTGGTTGGTATTGTAACTAGGACAGATCTTCTTAGAAAAGCAGATGAAAACCAGCTTGCAATGCTGATGAATAGAGACCCTGATACTGTTACTCCTAGAACTGACCTCAAGACAGCTACTAAACTCATGCTCGAGAAGAATTACAGAAGGCTCCCTGTTGTTTCGAAAGGTAATCTTGTCGGTCTGATTTCAATTCCAGACATTTTAGGGGCTACATTGGAGAATAATAAAAAAGTTGGTTCAAAAGAGATTATCGATTTCGTCACTAGAGAGATAACAGCGGTTTGGGAACAGACGCCGCTACCTCTGACCTATATAGTAATGGACATGGCTGGTAAGAATGCGCTTGTTCTAATCAACGAAGGTGGAGGAGTGTCAGGAATGATTACGGTCAGTGATTATATTCGTCTTTCCGAGGTAACTGTTGAAGATAATATATCAACAACTTTCAGTGGTCAAGATAGTACAGTTGAATGGGGTTGGACATCAAAGGACTTCCTTGTTGTTACGAAAAAGCTTCTCAAACTACCAAATATTCCAGTTTCAGAAGCAATGACGAAGAATATAATCAATTTGAGTGAACTTACAACAATCTCGGAATGTGTAAAAATTATTCGAAAGGAAGATATTGACCAAGCTCCAGTTCTATCTGCAGCTGGCAATCTAATTGGTATGATTGAAGATCGAAATCTGCTTAAACTTGCATTTGATGTTCAAACGGATTAGTTTTCAAAAAAAGTCTGTGAGAGATGTTTGTTCAGATACAAACAAAGAATCTAGTGATGCAGTAATCAATTTCAATCGCTCGTGCATATATTGATCAAGACCGTGATCAAGTATGATTTTCTCCGTAACTTGAAGGTATTTTGAGATATTCTTCTGCCTAACTGTAAGGGATAGTTTCGATTCACCACACACACATTGACCTGAGATAGGTACCCTTCGGTATGTACGATTGCATTTTAGACATCGAACCTTTTGTGTAGAATATGCACGTAAATTTCCGCGTATATCACGGAAAAAGTGGGTTGAGAGAACACGCTGAGCAACATCCTGGGAATCTACAGCTTTAATCAATGTAGCAAGACGCAACTGAGCCTCAAGTTTATCATTCATAGTTTCCAGAATCTTGTATCTAGAATTCTTAGGTCCAATATCAAAAGATGTTGTGCTGTGAGTAAAACCAAATCCTTCGTATTGTGCAGGAGAATTCAGACGAGATGAGATGATATCAACAAGACTCTCTACATCTCTTGGATGCCTTGCTTCTGACACCATTTCATAGAATTGAGCAGGATATCGTCTGCAGACCTCTATATTGTGACTTTCATCATCTACTTCAGTAGGATTAAGAATAACTGAGAGAACAAGAGGTGCATCCATTAGACCTCCTCGACCAGCAGGAAGATAACTTTTTGAGAAATTTAACAGTGCATCAAGAACCAGAATGAGTGCGTCTTCATCACCATCGCAGTTCCGGCGTTTCGCTGCGTGCCAATATGGATGAGCGTAACATACACTTGCATTGGTGAAACCAACTAATCTTCCAATTATACCTGCAGAGGTGTGGGGAGCAAGACCAATGATAAGTTGCCCGATGACATCCTCTTGAGAATTGAAGTTGTAGTACCTAGGAAGATTGTACATCTTCTCTAAGCAATCATCAACAAATCTACCAACTCTGAGGAGATAATCGGCACAGTTCTCAGGAATGACAACATCCTGAACTTTGAGTTCTACAACCTGATCTTCGGATACCAATGGAGCCCCATCATAATCTATCAAATATCCAAGCTCCCTAAGCCTGCTGACGGGTACACTAATTTCCTTAGGAGTAAAATGGGTCAGTGGGGCATCTGTTGCATCAAAACGAGCGGTACCATCTCGATAACAGTATACATCATGTTTTGCTCTGAGAATTCCTTTACCTAGATATTCTGGGATTTTGTAATCACTTGTTAGCCCAAGGACTCCACGAACACCATGTGTTTCAAATTCCCCTACCTCTTCTTTCACTCTTTCTAGAAGCGCCTTTAAATCAACAGGAACCATTCGTGTCTTTCGTATCTTATTGGGATCATGACTTACAGGACACATCCCTTTAGCGGGATCAATCGCACGTCCACAGCCTTCTTCTCCACACCAAAGTTCGATTTCCGTGTGAGTACCACACTGTGGGCACCTTGATTCGAAAGTCTTTAGTTCACAACCTGGACATTTACGAGCCACAAGCTCTACTTTGACTCCAGAAATCTCAGGTATCGTTGTATCGGTGTCATTGTTTTCATAAAACGAATCAAGTGTAGAAATGTGTTGGACGCTCTTGGCAACCTTGTCAATTCTTCTTTCAGACCCCTTCGAACGGCCTACTGGAAATAATGATTGCACAGGAGGTTTCATTCTACGTTCTTGTGCTTTCTCAGGACGACCCATTCTGGCTCCGATTGCAAATCCAACCTTATCTTTAAGGATGACATCAGAAACAGAATTTAAAATAGCAAGTGTGTCTTTTCCGTTTGGCAATTTAGTATCTGGACCTAGCTGAGCTAGAATTGAGATAGAATCATCTGTCAGAACTAGTTTCTTACGATTTTCCGAAAACTTGTGAGGAATTCCCACATTTTCTAACATAGTTTTATACTTTCTAACAAATGGAAGTACAATATGTTCATCATCTTTCTTACTGATTCTATGTTTGGTAAGCACCCATTCTCGTAGATTCCGAACTTCATCTATTGAAAGTGCAGCCCATCTGTAGAGATAGAATGGATGGAGGGGGATTTTCAATTTCTTCGAGAGATGAACTGCTTGAGCTGGGGTTGGAATAATTGTTAGAGGGGATTCTATAATCGCATTGAAGGCTTGATTGGTCAGGTTAGATCCTTTTAATCTTCTAGTCAGTTGTGTGGTGGATAATTTTGAGATTGCATGTTCTAAATCATGTGACCACCATTCTTCACAATATCCTGAAGGGACCAAAGGATGATTATTCTCAATAAACTCTCCCAATGCAATAAGAATGTCACCAACAAATAGTATCTTCTCAACCTTCCCTTCGAAACCACGAGCATCATCTAATCCTACAAATCGTACAACTGTACCATCTTTCATAAGAACGATTGGACCTTCAATAGTATCAACTGGTGCAACTATTGATCCCTTCCCGGGACGTTCAGTACGAATGTGAGTTCCAGTAGCCAAGAATTCTTCAAGAATGTACATAGTTGCGGGATGTACTCCAACACCTGCTAGACCCGTATTTCTCGAACGACCATACCTAAGCCTGAAGCCACCCAGACGTTGAGGATGTGAGAATACAGGTCTTCCTCCAATTACATCTGCTAGATAGTCATCTTTTGGTTCAAGTTTCTTGTCTGCAGAGTCCTCTTCCTGTGATGAATCTTTAGACATTTTTGAAGCTACGTCATCTAGCCACTCCCATCCTTTGATGTTTGCTTCATTAACAATTTTGGCAAGCTTCGCAGCTCTTCCTACTACCCCATCACTGAGAACAAGAACCGCACCGCCTCGAACACGATTGGTTTCAATTCGATCAAGGTCTCGACTTCCTGACACCTCGAACTCCTCAGTTGGATCACCGGTAAGCATTATTGGTAATCTGGCTGCGGCGAACTTGACAAGTTCAGGATGTACAGGATATTGAAGATGTACATTACGTGCATAGAGTTCTACTTCTTCTAATGCACGCTCTGTTTCTGCCTCTGAAGATTTGAAAGCTGGCAATTTGAGTACCTGACGAACGTAATCAGCCACCAAGACAGTCATTGCAGCCTCTGTACCACCAGCAGCACGGATTGGACCGGCTAAGTAAAGAGCAAGATAGCGATTCTCATCTGACCCTCTAATTCGGACTCTCGCAATTCCCTCAAGGGGTGCAGCTGTGATACTTTCAGTTAAAATTGCTAGTGCAACTCGTACAGCCTTCTCAGCTGCTTTCTCAATATCAGTTATACCACCTAGAGTGCCTTCTGCGATTTCCTTTGCTACCTCAAAAGCGACCTGCTCTTTTTGCATCTCTTTTTGTAACTCTCGGATACGCTTTGCAACACCTTTTGGACCTTCAAGGGTAGCTTCAACTCTTGCAGCAACATCATGTGCAGGTGGAATCTCTACTCTTGTGGTTGGATCATAACCCTTCATACGTGCTAATTCTGCAACAGCATAGATTCTGCCAATTTCTTCGTTTAATGATTCGAAATATAGACTGTAGGCAATACTGTGTGGGGGTAGTTCAGGTTCCGATTCTGTCACAATAAGTCATGTTGTTTCCAACATGTTCCGTATTCTGTGTTTCGCTTCGGGGGCTGTAAAAGTCTCCAAGCTCGTCATTATTGAGCAGATTACTTTAAAGCATCCAGTAAAGATTCACTAATTGACTAAGCACCGTCAAATACTTGGAGGAAGGTGGCATAGATGCTCACTCTAGAAGAAACAATTGAATTAATTCTAAAGCATAAATCGGACTACGAACGAAATGATATCCTCACAATGATTCAGGAAAAACGTAATGAATTGGGTCCGGAAGTCATCAATGATGAATCAGCAGCCATGATTGTGGCAAGAGAACTAGGTGTAGATTTGCATAAAATGTCACCAAGTGCGCGCCAGAGAATAGAAGACATCACTGAATCAACCAAGAATGTTGCAGGACTTGTGGGCAGGGTTGATAGAATAGGTACTGTACGAACTTTCGCACGAAAAGATGGTGGTGAAGGAAAGGTGGCTAGTATCTTCATCTCAGATGAAACTGGCAGTATCAGAGTTGCACTTTGGGATGAAATGACCAAGGCAGTATCCGAAGAACACATCTCGGTTGGAAGTATCATTCAGGTACGAGGAGCATATGTTAAACCAGGACTTGGTGATACGATTGAACTCAATCTAGGCCGAATGGGTACAATCAAACCACTTGAAAATGATGAGATTGAAGAACTTGGTGTTGATTTCAGTGCTACTACAAAAGATGAAATGAAAATAAGCGATCTTCAAGAAAACACATATGATGTATCTCTCAAGGTAGAGATACAAAGAGTATTCAGAGTTTCAACATTCAACAAAAAGGATGGTAGTGAAGGAAAAGTACTCGCAATGGTTGTCGCAGACGATTCTGGAAGCACACGCCTTGTTTTTTGGGACGATAAAGCAGATGAGGTTGAAGGAATCGAACCTGGAGAAGTCATTGGAGTAAATCATGCATATACTCGTCCAAATCGTGATGGAGATGACATTGAAATTCATGTAGGGAAATCAACAGTTATTGAAAGGGGACTTAAGGATAAAATCGACACTGCAGAATCTACTCCAAAATACTCAAGCAGTTCAGAACCACTTGGAATGAAGGATATTGTAGATTTGGAAACCGGGATGAATGATGTAGACATCGAAGGAAAGATTGCAACAATCTATGATGTGAAGACTTTCACACGAAAGGATGGTGGTGAAGGACAAGTACAAAATATTGTCATCGCAGACAAAACAAGCAATATCAGAGTTACCTTTTGGGGTGAAGATAATGAACACATTGCAAAAGCAAAGGAAGGCGACGTTATCAGAATCCTCCATGGTTATGTAAAGGAAGGCTTCAGAGGTGGAGTCGAGTATCAGGTAGGAAGAAAATGCGAGATTAAATTGAATCCAAAGGGGTCAAAACTGAAACAACTTGATTTGTCAAAAATTACTGAAAATGCATCTTCTTCATCAGGAACTGTAGGCGTCTCTGAACCCCTTGGAAAAACAAACATTTCGGATCTTTCCGTCGAAATGAGAGATGTTGATATAGAAGGTAAGGTAGTAACTGCTTATGATGTTAAGACTTTCACAAGAAAAGATGGAGCTGAAGGTCAGTTAAGAAATGTAGTAATTGCAGACCAGACAAGCAAGATCAGAGTGACCTTCTGGGGTGAAGATGTAGAAAAAGTAGCTGATGTTCAAGAAGGCGACGTGATTAGGATTCTCCACGGTTATGTGAAAGAAGGATATAGAGGTGGATTAGAGTATCAAGTAGGCCGTAAGGGAGAAATAATGCTGAATCCAGAAGATTCTGATCTCAAGCAACTAGATCTATCAGATGTTGCCTTTGAAACTGTAGCAACTAAGGCGTCTAGGGTTCTTATTGGTGAAATTGATGAAGCTAGTGAAGGTAAGAATGTCGAAATCTGTGGAATAATAGTTGACATGGGACAGAATCGGGTATTCTACGAAGCATGTCCAACATGTAACAAGAAACTTGAGGCTGTTGATGGAGGATACAACTGTAAATCATGCGGAGAAGTGGAAAAACCAGAACCACGAATGCTCTACAAGATTACAATCGATGATGGTTCAGGTTCGATAAGAGCGACTTTGTTCGGCACTGTTGGTGAAAAACTTCTAGGAATGACTGCTGAGGAGGCTCAAAAACTGATTGCCAAATCAGGTAAAGAGGATGAACCTATTCAAGCAACCTCTGATAAGATACGAGGTAGGTACATTGCAATGCATGGACGAGTCAAGAAGTTTGGAGATTCTATCGAGATTTCTTCAAATGGTTTTGAGTTTGCAGACCCTCTTCAAGAGATTAAACGTCTAAAAGAAGTAATTCAGAAAGAAACTAGCTAAATCGAAAGCAAAGTAGAGTCTGCCCCTTTCTTGAGGTGCAGACTTTAATTACTTCAAGCACTTGCTTCAATGAGTGTTTCTAGACCATCAAGAAATGCTTTGACATCATCCAAGTTATTGTAGAGATAGAAACTTGCACGAGCTGTACCTTTCTTTGGATCAATTCCCATTTGATAGTGAAATGGACCTACGCAATGCCAACCGCTTCGAACCATAACATTGAATTCATCGTTGAGAAATGTTGCCACATCATGGGCTGACGGGACTGTATCAACACTAAAAGTTACTAGACCAGTTTTGATGTTGATGTTATCTGTTCCAAGGATGTGTACATGTTCCATATCAAGCAGTCTTTTCAGTGCAACTTTAAGGAGGGAACGTTCATGTTTCTCAATCTCATGCATTCCTATTGCTTGAAGATATTCAGCTGCAGCTCCTGCACCTATTGCACCAGCATAATTCTGCAGACCAGCCTCAAATTTCTCAGGTGGTGGAAGATATTCTGGAAGAATCTGTCCATCTTCAAATTTTACGTCACTAACAGTATCCCCACCATATAGAGCCATGTTCATTGATTCGAGATGTTCCATCTTCCCATAGAGTACGCCCATTCCAGTGGGTCCACACATCTTATGGACTGAAATACATGAAAAATCTACATCCATCTCTTGAACATCAAGTGGATGATGAGGTGCATACTGAGCGTCATCACACATCACCAGAGCTCCTCGATCATGTGCAATCTCAACAATATCTTTCATTGAAGATACTGTGCCTGTGACATTAGAAGAATGAACAACAGATACCAGACTTGTATTGTTGTCAATTGCACACTTCCAGTCTTCGATGTCAAAAGTTCCATCCATCTGAGCTTTGACAATCTCAATTTCTAGACCATCTCTTTTTGCCCTCTCAACGAATGGAAGAGAACCACTGTGATGTTCAAGAGACGTTGTGATGATTTTGGAACCTTTTGGTAGTTTGACTGAGCTTGCAACAATATTGAGAGATTCTGTAGCATTTCTAGTCCAGATGCATTCTTCTTCTTGGGCAGCATTCAAGAACTTGGCAAATTTACCTCGAGCTGCAGAATAAGCATTAGAAGCCTCCTCACCAAATCTATGGATACTCCTTCCAGCACATGCTGGATACATCTCATAGTATTCATTCATAGCATCAATAACCTGTCTGGGTTTGAGTGCCATGCATGCGCTATCCAGATACACTACTGGACGACCGTTTATTCTACGTTCAAGGGCAGGGAAATCTTTCCTGATTTTAGTCCAGTCTACCATGTAAATCAACTTTTTACTAGATGCCACTGATAGCCTCCCTTGCCAAACTTTTTAGTGACAAGGCCCATCTCAACAAGTTGGTTGGCAGCAGATACGAAAGCATCGCCACCAGCACAGTCTGTGCAGATGTCAGCATACTTCTTTTTACGGGCAATCTCAAGGATCTCGGTTGTTGTCAGGGAGTCTGCAGTTTCAAGAATCTTGAGTACACATTGAGAGTTTTTTGAGAGGTCGGACATCGCTAATCGGGGCGACACATCCCACAATAAGAAAGCTTCGTAATGGATTGATTATGTCACTTAGCAAAATGCTTAAATTAACACCTGAGCCGCAGGGCTTGCTCATTTCTTTCGGGGCTTATGTTCTGTTAGGTGTGAAATAGGTATAGGTGAAGCATCATGGGAAGAAGACGAAGACAAAAAGTACGTCGGCGACCACAGAAACGTATTCCAGACGTCTATCCATGTCCGGATTGTGGAAATACTGCCATCAAGATCCAAATCTATAGAGACAATGGAATGGCGACTGTAAAGTGTGGATCATGTAGTATAGAAATGACAATTGATGATGTCAATCCCTTGACTGAGTCCGTGGATATCTATGGATCATTCATAGACAAGTTCTATGAACAACGTAGCGTTGAAGCCTAGCCAGTACAGCTGTTAATATTCAGCAACGATTATAAGCGGACTAAGTCCGAGAGCACAAGATTCCAATGCAGTCTCTCGATATCGATACCTTCACTTCAATTCTATTCATCATGCTAACTGCAATGGGGATTATAGCTATTCTGCTCACAATGGGATACATGGTATATGGTGAGGAAGAAGAAGATTAGTCTGACGGGAAGTTGTTCCCAATGATGGATTCAGATATTCGAACTGCTTTTGATAATATTGCCTCCCACATTTCAAATTTAGAAACTGTAAAGACGATAGTTGATGATTTGCAATCTGAAAATTTATCATTTGATGCTGTAATTGAAATTTTACAGAAGAAGATTGAAGACGCAGAGGTGACTCTCAGGACCGACATCCGCATCTTAATCAACGAATGTCGTCACTTGGAGAGTAGGAAGAGCAACCGATGAGTGTACGGACTCCCCTGAGTAAAGAGATAGTCCAATTTCTCAAGTCAAAAGGTATTGTAAAACCCACACCTATTCAGGAGAAAGCAATCCCATTGCTGCTTGAGGGAACGCATAATTCACTACTTCTCGCCCCAACAGGGAGCGGTAAAACTGAAGCTGCACTTCTGCCACTATTGAATAAATTACAACAGATGAGTAAACAAAAAGAATTGTTTGGATTCTATATCATCTACATCACGCCTCTAAAGGCACTAAATCGTGATGTATTCAAAAGAATTGTAGAACTCTGTGAACACCTGGGTCTAACTGCTGATGTCCGTCACGGTGATACAACTCAATATGCTAGGAGAAAACAGGCAATATACCCTCCAAACTTATTGATTACTACTCCTGAAACTCTTCAAGCAATCCTACCGGGAAAACGACTAAAATATCACCTTAAGACCGTCTTTTCAGTGGTTGTAGATGAGGTACATGATCTCGCAGGTAGTAAGAGGGGGACTCAGCTTAGCTTGGGACTTGAACGTCTTGAACGTTTAATCGGTTCAGGGATAATGCGAGTAGGACTTTCTGCAACTGTGGGAAACCCAAAAGAAGTGGCACAACTTCTGGGAGGAAAGAAGGATATCAAGACTGTTTGGGCGGGTTATGATAATCGGAAGGTCGATCTTAGGGTGGAAATGCCTTCACCAACTGACCATCATAAGAAATTGGTCAAGAAATTATCATACCCACCTCATTCTGTGGCTAGACTTGAAACGATTGTAGATTTAATTGAAAAACATCAATCTACTCTTGTATTTACTAATACACGTTCCTTTGCAGAAGTTCTTGGAGCAAAGATGAGATCTTTGAAACCACCATACAAGTTTGATGTACATCATGGTTCGTTATCCAAGAATGCGCGTCTTACTGCTGAAGATAATTTGAAGACTGGAACTTCAAAAGCAATTATTGCAACATCAAGTCTAGAATTAGGTATAGACATTGGACAAGCTGACCTTGTAATTCAATATTCATCTCCCAGAGAGGTTTCCAGATTAGTCCAACGAGTTGGAAGGTCTGGTCATGGTATTGGACGTATATCGAAAGGCGTTGTAATTTCGACAATAAATCTGGATGATATCTCCGAATCTGGCATAATCATCAAACGTGCTAAGTTGAACAAAGTAGAGAATGCAAGAATACCGAAGAAATCTTGGGATGTTCTTAGTCATCAAATAACGGGAGTGCTTCTTGATTGTGATACGATAGAAAAAGAAACATTGTTCGAATTAGTGACGGCTGCATACCCATTTTCACAGGTCACATCCACAGAACTTGATGTACTTCTCGAATTCATGGAAGGAAGACGTCTTCTAGAACTGCATGGTTCTGAGGTGGCCAGGGGACCAAGAACACGTGTATTCTATTATGAACGCCTTAGTACAATCCCTGATACTAGGCAGGTCAGCGCTGTAGATATTACTACGCGAACATCAATTGGTGTCCTCGATGAAGACTATGTAGC
>JABCTV010000103.1 GCA_018238205.1 Candidatus Thorarchaeota archaeon | reverse complement strand
CTATCTTTCGATTGGAGTTATTGCGGTTGTTTCGATTGTGGTTATTCTCCAGCTAAAATACAGAAGAAGCTCTCAATAAAGAAAGAGAGTGTGCGTATGACCGCACTCAATATTCTAAAAGAATGAAGGACCAGATTCAAACGTATGCTTTGGAGGTTCCATTGCAGCGGTCTCTTCAGCAGACAAGACTTCAATGAGCTTGTACTTTGATGAACCCATTCCACGAGCTTCTCCATATTTTGCAACTTTGTACGGATCTTTAATCGGCCCATGAATTAGTTGCCATGGATGAAGCTTTGCACTTAGGTCAGGATTTACCCGCATGTATTTTTCTGGGATCTTTTTGATAATGGATTCATTTAGACCTTGCTCAGCAATAAGATCCAAAGAAGCTACGTCAGCTGCGACAATATCCTTACTTCCTACAATTCCGATATCATCAATGACTGCAGGCATGGCCATTCCGTAGCAATCACAAAATGGTGTGATATCAATCAGGAAATTGAGATGGAATATTTTAGCTGCATCAAAGCTATCGAGAATGATTTTTGCTGCGACTGCCATTAGCTCTTGGAAAGAATCAAAGTTTTCGGGGTTGACACTCCAACCTGTCTTTCCATCATCTGCTTTAACACAGAGTTGTTCTCCTCCATGGCATTGGTCGCAATCATAGAAATTGAGAGAGGCTTTCTTTTTCTTATTATCCCAAGATGGCGCATTTCTCGGACATGCTTTCTTCAATTTTTCAAGGTGTTCTTTCGTCATCTTCTCTGCGTCAAAATATGAATCACGTTCGACTATACCATGAATTGTTTGCCATCTAGTTGGTCCGCTATAGCCCCCTAGTGCAATATTCTTGAATGCTCCACCGTAACCACAGGAACCATGTCCTTTGGAATGACTCAGGTTGACAATTGCATCTGCATCAAGTAGAGCTCCGGCAGCATCCAGACTCTCTATGCCTGCAAAGTCCACTTCCTTCTTCGTAACATAGCCATCTTTTACTCCAGCGATCGGGATGATTGGACATCCACAGGTCTCTTGAGTATAACCTCGGTATGCTGCATTGTACACAGCTGTAGGATTATCAGTAACGAACGGAACTCCTCCTTGTTTCTTGATTGCTTCAACTACCCTGCGAACAAAGAAGACAGGCACAGTCTGATAGCCTTCATTGAAGCCAAGGTGCATTTTTACGGCAACCTTATCCTTTTTCTTAATGGTGCTCAGGTCAAGAAGCTCAATTATCTTGTCAAGCTTCGTGCTCATATTAGCAAACATTGATGGTAAACCGCTTATGTTAGAACCAAAGTAAACTTCAGGAATCGTTGTCATATAAGGAACCTCATTATTTTGTTAGAATAACAAGCTGTATGTAAGGTTTAAGGTTGTCTATTTGCGTGGCGAAAACTTGATATTTCGCCAATCGCACATCCATATATACGAGGCCTAACCTAATGAAAGAAATGTACGCTCAATGGCGCAAAGATTTGATTGACGCAGGAAAATTGAAACCCGATGAGAAAATAAACAATGTCGAGCTTTCAACACGCTGGCAAAAATTACAAGTAGAAAAAATTAAGTCAGGAAGTTTTAGGGGTCTTTCATTTTCTAAAGAGCAGTCGATGAAATTCAAATCGAGATCGAAATCGCGAAGAAAGGATGATCGTGAATACGATATTCGAGAAGGAATCAAACAAGCCCTTGATGCCCTCATGACGAAAGCCAAGGGTGCTAGCTATTGCATGATTGTCGTTGACCGTGCATGGATTAATTTTAGGTATAAGAAAAGTAAGAAGAACTTACACCTCCAAGTAGCAGGCAACAAATACATTGCTCCACTCAAATTGAAAGATTCAGATATCAAGCATCTTGAGAAAATGGGAATCCCACCAGAACCTATGTCCGATGAAATCTATGCCCGTGACTTTGATAAGGATGAACAGAAAGACCTTGACAAGATTGTGGAAATTGCGATTGAGATATTCAACGACGTGTATCATGTTTCTGACAGAGATAGTGCACGGGTCGAGCTTGATCTTGGTAAAGGTGAAACCGAAGAGATACTAGACGAAATTGCACCATTCTTCAAGCGACGCAGTGGAAAGAAGTTCAAATGGTCTTGGAAACGAAGCCAGTGAGAATGAAATTTGAAGGAGTACATCGAATCCTACTCCTTCTTAGTTTTCTTTTCGTTTTTCTCAAACAGGTACAGCGCTCAATAGAATTACGAGCTTATGCCCGAAATCCGTCGTTTTATAAATAAGCATTGAATCTCCTTATGTTTGATTCGTTTAGGAGGAGCTTCAATGAAGAAGGTCATGCTGAATCGAAGTGAACATTCTCTGAAATTGATAGCGGTCGCAGTTTCTGTTATGATGGTCATTTCATCAGTAGCAATAATTGAAGTAATAGTCCGAGAAAGTCCCGCAAACGGCGCAGAACTAAATTCGATCTACCAATCATATCAGAGTCGTCATTGTGAAGTGAAGACGGTCCTGTCTCAGGCAATACCATGGGTCTCGTTTGACTCGACTGCACCTGGAACTCCAGCTGAGGCTCATGTCACTGTTTCCGATACCACAGGAATTACGATTGTAGCAGATTTCCATGGATTCTGGAGGAACATCTTCACAATAAACGGAACCGGATATGATGACCTAGAGATGCCAGGAGCATATTCAATAAATGACCCTGGGAAACCTAAACTACCACGTCTGTTCGAGTATGTGGAAATACCCCACGACGTAGACGTTTCGATTGAAGTTATAGCTTTTTCAAATGCCAGCACAGATGGCTACAACATTAGACCAGCCCCAAATCCAAACTTTCCAGTCGGAGAGGGCAGAGATAGCAGTTTCAATACACTACAGATGTACACAGGTATACCAACCTTCTTCGGTTCAGTATATTCAAACAATGCTTTCTTTCCAGGAGTTAGAACAAGCAACATGGGTGGAATCCGCAATACCTCAATAATAATGAGGGGTCATAGATTAATTGGATTGAGTTTCTATCCAGTCCAATTCAATCCTGTATCAAAAAGGATACAGGTGTTCTCACAAGTAGTAATCAAAGTGAAATACGACAGACCAGCTCAAATCCAACCAATTCCACGTTCATTGCAATCAGGTATATTCGAGCAGATTCTCGAAGACTCTCTGTTACATTATGACTCTGTTCACCACATACACATCCAACAGGGGATGCCCACAATTTATTCCCGAACAGATCCTCCGCCAGCATCAACGCCCACTGCGACCATACCCATGTTCCATCACGCATCATTACCAACCGGATATATGGTAGGAGCGGAGTACTTAATCATTACAACTAGGACTTTAGGATTTCAAGCTCGTCAACTGGCAGACTGGAAAGAACAGAAGGGGATTTCTTCCGCAGTTGAGTATGTCCCAGAACAGGCTACTACAGAAGATGTGAAAGGCATCATCGAGTTCGCCTACAATAACTGGTATCCTGCTCCAACATACGTCCTACTTTTCGGTGATGTTGACATTATCCCTGCGAACTACGATATGATACATCAAGGAACAATATCTCCCTTTGTTCCATACTACCAAGAAGGCTATATTGCATCTGACCTGGGCTATTTCAATATTCAGGGAAATAGCTATTTCCCAGATATGATATACAGTAGAATATCAGTTGACACCGAGGAGCAAGCCGAGGTAATCGTCGATAAGATCCTTAATTACGAAAAATTCCCTCCAGAAGAAAGTTCGTTTTATAATAGTATACTTTCGGCGGGAACTTTTGAAGATTGGAATCGTGATGGAACGGAGGACGATGGGTATTCGTTCATCGCACATCTGGAGAACATTAGGTATTACTTTGAGGGAGAACTCGATTACCAAGTACATTATAATTATTCATGTGCAGCTAACCATACCTTGCCTGAGTTCTTTCAAACACAGTTAGAATATGGTCCGGGATCAAAAGACGTTGTAGATTATATCCCATTTGATTATGAGTGGCTTTGGGCGTATGATGATAAACAGCAGTTTCGTGATGAAGCAAAAGACAATATAATTGCAAATTTCAATCAAGGAAGATTCTTCGTCTATTATTATAGTCACGGAGGGTCCAAAAATATGATATATCCCCTTGACTGGGCGTACCCTCGTGATGGTGAACATGATGGAAATGATAGAGACTTTGTGGAGGGATGGTGGACTCCATATTTCAACACTTCCGTTTTTTCAGAATTGACAAATGGGGACAAAATGCCTTTGGTCCTGAGTATTGCATGCAGCACAGGGTGGTTTGACGGGGAAACAGATCAGGAACATATGGATCTTGTTGACCCGGATTTTGACGATAACCCTTTTGGCGATTATGAAAATGAGTGCTTTGCTGAGAATTTAACAAGGCTAGCTGGTGGTGGAGCTATTGCAGTAATTGCTCCTTCGCGTATAACTCCCTCCCGAATTAGTGGAGATTTACTTGATGGGATTATCCAATCCTTCTGGGCAGGATATCTCGAATCTGAAAGTCGACCCATATATGAGATGGGAGCTGCACTATTTTCGAGTAAACTATACGCAGCAAGCAAATGGTTGGATCAATTTCTTCCAATGGATGTTGTTCGAACAACATACGAAACGTACTATCTCATTGGTGACCCTGAAACCCAATTGTGGACAGAAGCTCCAGCGGAGTTCAGTGTGAGCCATCCAGATTCAATAGGAACATCGAATCCACAAAAATTCGTTGTAACTGTCAGAGATGATGACACAGGAAACCCAATTGACTATGCAAAGGTATGTGTTCAGCAAAATCCATACATTTACCAAGTCGGGTATACTGACTCTAGTGGTCAGATTATTTTCGATGTTGATCCAGTAGACAGTTCATCGTTTCTCAATGTAACGGTTACGAAACACAATCACAAACCATACATTGGAAATATTACTGTAGCGAAGAGCTTTGACGCAAAAGTAACTGTCACTCCCGATACTGGTCTAGGGTTGGATGTTATCAAAATCGATGTAACTGGATTTGATGATAGTCCTGTAACAGTGTTCTTCGACGGAGAGGTACTAGCAACTTTCGATAGAGGATCTGGGACTGCTCTAGAGTCAGTCCCTGATGGAGATAACCGTTATGTAAATATCAGAGCGGTACAGGTGGACACAGTAGCAATAACCCGATTTTTCAGATTATCAACAGATCAAAATCCAGACCCCTACATCTATTCTCACAAAGATCCTAGCACATGGTATCTTGCTGACAATGAGCTAGTCTGGGACAACCCGTGTATTGTGATACATGATGGCAGGAATCCAGTAACGCGAGTAACTCAGAATATCGAATATGGGGTAAACGTGACAGTATACAACAGAGGAAATGGTGACGCAATTGATACAGATGTCACTCTATTTTATGCACCCTTTGGTGGCGGTTTGTCTTGGACCCCAATCGAAACGAAAAGAGTAACAATTCCCCTCTTTGGATCCTGTGAGGTGCCCTTCAAATGGACACCACTTCTTCCAAACACTGCTTGTCTAAATGTGACGATTTACCAAGGAAACGAAAAACCGGAAGATCGAATTAATAATGTGGGTCAGGAATGTTGGAATATCATTCCAGTGTGCTCACCAGGACAAAGTAGCTTTCAGGTTGGCAATCCTTCAGACAGTGCAGACTATGTTTTCATCAATGTAAAGCAAGAGGGAAACCATGAAGATGTATGGTATGCCAATATACAAGACTACACCTCTCGGGTCATGGATCCAGATGAAAGTGAAACGGTCACACTTCTTGTTGATCCAAACGTCAATATTGGACATGGTGATGGACGTCTTTTCACAGCTGAAATCTATGTCAATGGAGAATTGATAGGCGGAATGGCATTCGATACTGTATGCGAACAGAACTATCAATGTTTCATAATCGTGATTATATTGGCGGTCATAGCAGTCGCAGTGATTGTATGGTACATAAGACGGAAGAAGCTCGATGAAGTGGTCCAAGAAGAGATTCCAAAAGTACCAGGCTGATTCTGTATTATTCAAGTCAATAGCTGAATTTTTAAGTAACATCACATATTCTATATGACATTCGCACATTTAGGAGGTTATTGCAAATGGATAGACGTCTTCTAATTATCATCCTACTAATCATCATAATTATTGTAGCATTCTTCGTATTGGAATGGCTTGGTATGATTGATTTCATACCAGGAGTTGGACAAGGCAGCGGAGATTCTGCTCCTTTATCGGACTACTTTACACTGAAATGAACCGCCTCAAGACCAAATCAAACAATCAATAGCTGGATTCATGGGAGAGAGTGGATAGACCATATTAGAGTATTTTGTTGGAATGTATCTTGAGGAATATCATCGTCTATAGTTTTCTAATAAACGCGCGAGGTAAGGTCTCAAGAACTGAAGATTTTCTTCCGTGGTGAGTAATCGAAGCTGAGAGATGATATCTCTAAGCAGAGATTCATCATTGTTCATTATTGCTATCTCAGCCTTGAGCAATAGCACCTGTCCTAGAATTCCGGGTAGATTCTCAGTAAGTGCTTTCTCTTCCAAAATTGCCAAAGAAGGAGAAAATTCATCTCCAGTAATGCTGGAATATACTTCTATCTTCGCTAGATGATGCAAAAACATAAGTTGGGCAGTATATCCCCAATTGAACTTCTCATAGATTCTCAGCGCCTGTTCGATGCTACTTGATGCCAACGCAAATTCACCGCGTTCAATATCTATAACACCAGTTACGAAATAAAGCCATGCAAGTTGCATTTCATCTCCAGATTTCAAGACTGACTCACGTGTTGTATCAAGTAATATTTGAGCCTCAGGCATTTTCTTTAGGAGTGTGAGCGACCATATTTGAAAGAGTATACTGCGATTAACCAAGTATGGTCGACTCTTGAATTGATTTTCAGCCATGAAAGCCCACTCTAAGGCAGATTCGGGTTCACCTATCACATTATACATATGAGAAAGGAGTAGAGAAGCATTTCCACTTTCCAAACCAGCTCTTTCGCGAATACTGACAGCTCGCAAAAGACGGTTTATTGCATTATTGAAATCACCTCTGATTGCATCCAAAACACTCAGGTAATAGATAATGTCAGCAAAGTTTGCAGGAATTCCTAATGAAGATTCAACGATTTCATATGCCTGCTCTAGTAATTCTCTGGCTTCCTTGTCCTTAAAGAGACCAGCTTTCCGAATCAGAAGGTGCGCAACTCGAAGCCGATCATCATAATTCTCTGCAATCTCCAGTCCTCTATCAATGCAACGAATTCGTCCTTCAGGGTCACCATCATGATGTGCACGTATTGCTAGATAATCATTCAATATAATTTCGTAAAAACCAAAATTGGGATGACTATCTATGAGTTCACGAATCTTTTCCATGGTTGAAGTTTTGTACATAGTTGTGGGATAGTTTCTCATATCAGCCTCAAACTTCATGAAGTGCATCTCGAGTGCTATCCAGTCTTCTGGTTCTGTTGCAAGGATTGCATCAGCCAATTCATGAACTTTCTCTATATCCTCAACACTACCCTGAAATGCAGAAGACATGAATAGGTTTGGACCAAGAATTTGATGACCTTCATATTTCTTTCTGATCATATCAATGAGTGGGTAATCCAATGCAAGAATGGAATGATGAATCGCAAAATAAACAACCATGATTGGGCTATCGTTTTTGAGAACTAGGTCACCCAGTCTGTGCACAAAGTCGTAGTAGTCTGATGCCTTAATCATAATGCTCTCTAATACATTCTTGGTTTCTTCATCGATGAATGGGAAGTATGTTGTTATTGTACCGATTGAATCCATCTTCTTGCTCCCTCAGTCAGTGAATTCATACCGTGAAGTATTGATAATCACATGCAATGGTTAGTGAAAAATCTTGTTAAAAATGGCGTAATACACTGATTGTTGGCCGATGGGGTGAACCAAATCATCTCGATTTCCTTCTATTCAGAATAGTACCTCCAACAAGAAGGACAGTGATAACACCAACCTCACTAAATTGGAAGACATGATTAGAAAACAACAAATGAACAAGTGCAGTCACCTGTTCCTCAGGGTAATAGCAGAAGTCAGGGTTTGTCTCGAATTCCCAAAACTCACCTAATGCATAATCACTGAACGTGAATGGTCCCGACCCCATATTTAGCGACGCGTTGTAGAATACAGAATCCCACGAGTCCCACCCATCGTAACCAATACCATTCACATCGTTGAAAATGTGTTTTGGGATGATGTAGTTGTAGGCAAATTTGGAGAAGTGCCAGTAGGTTTCAGTATCAAACTCAAACACCGCTCTATATGTTGTGGGTGCGTATGCAGCGACTAGATTTGTCAAACTATCGCTAGCAGGATTACCGTGAACTCCACTCTCGAATGAATATTTGAATGAAAAGGCGACATCCTCAGCTGTTATGGGTGTGCCATCATTCCAAGTGGCATTCTGGACTATATCGATAGTGAATCGAGTGCGGCCACGTTGAATAGAAAGATTGTCGGAGTGGGTTTCTGTTAGTAAATGCTCTACGAGATATGGGCAAGGTCGAAGATCAGGCCCTCTCAAGTAAAGGCTTGGCCAGAGTTCAGCCATCATAGATGATGCGAATGAGTTGGAATCGACGAATATATTGAAAGCGTCAGGCTCTTCTGCTATAGCAATTTTTACCGTGCCTCCTGGAGCCTCATCTATCCTGTGAATATTCCTCAAGGTCCAAGTTCCCTCGATACCCCTTCCCACATCCTCGACATGACCTGTGAATAAATCGTTTCTGTAAGCTTGCAAGAAGATATTTTGATAGGCAACTACCATCGGCACATTCTCATGCAGAATCAATTGCATTGCTGCTGCTGCTTCATAGACGTCATCATATTCAGTACTATAGAGAAGCTGATTTCGCCAAGAATCGTAGGTTGCGTTCCTGAAATTACTTGGGTTTTCGTAGGGCACATAAGCTAACTCACCCCAGAAAGTTTCAGCAAGCCAGTCAGCACCATAGTCCTGAAAATCGTACGCATAAAAGACCATTTCATAATCACTATTATTGCCTATCCCTGACAACATAGTATCGAAATTTATTGGTACAGCTAATGCTTCAATGCCCAAATCCGTAAAAGCATCGACACCAATCTGAGCTACGCCAGCTGCAATTACTGGTGATATAGACGGGTAGTAAATTGTAATGTTGATATGTGAATTGTCAGGTGCAAACCTATCGCCGGATTCAGAATCAATAGTGAACCCAGCATTATCAAGAATCTGATTTCCTAGAGCTACCTGTGCTGTGTAGTAGTTGTATGGCAAGTCATCCTCAATACACCAGCCATTTACATATGGTACCACTGAGTCATGCTCCTGTGATAGCCCAGCAAAAATCTCGGATGTGACTCTTGTTTTATCGAAAGCGTACGCAAAAGCTCTTCTGAATGCACTGATGTTCAGTGGATATTTACGACAATTGAATGTGAAGTGACCGTATCCATTCCTAAGAGTCCAAGCAAGTGAAACATCTGCAGAAGCTTGTAGTGTTGGAAGGTATGCTGGATCAATTACTCTAGCGATTATATCGACCTCATCATTTTGGAGTGCTAGTACTCTTTGGGCTTCAGTTGTTATCACCTTGTAAAGCACACGGTCTACATATGGACCGACATTGAGGTCACTCGGGAAATCTGTAGCACCCACATTGATCACTGGGGAAACTGACATTATCACCAATACTGTGAAAAGAGAGATACCCAGTAATCGTCGTTTGCTGACAGTTCTCATCTTACTGCACTCGCTCGAATAATTGTGGCTACAGATATGGACGTGCTTCTATATAAATCATAGACCATTAGGTCTCATTTCTTTTAACAATAAGCAATTACGAATATTGCACAGAAAAATCCACATGCTACGAAGTCAATATAGCTGTCTACATCCTTCATAATGCTCTTGAGAATGCTCACTGTGTCCTCTTTGATGAAAGGAAAATATTTAGTTAGTGTACCGATTGCATCCATTGCTTCACTCCCTTCATGAAAGTGTCCACTAATGAATTTCCACTTTGAGAAAAGCTTGTTCCTAATTATAATTGGAATAGAATTACCTAAGAAAAAAAGATGAATGAGTGCGGCAACCGCACTCTTTCAAATCAAGAAACCAACCTCATTTTTTCTTGATGCTTTTCGTGAGCGATGACACATCTAAGAATACATCATCAATATTCATTTCCTCTACCATTGCAGTGTTCAAAGGAGTGCCTTGGTCAAGATTCACTCCAGATTTATAATCAAACACTTCACTGAGTTTGGAATTCAGAAGCGAGAATAACTTGGATAATGGAAGTTCCATCGGACAAGCGTCTTCACAAAGTCCACAGTTGACACAGGAATCGGCAACATGAGCAAGCCTTGTCAGTGGGAATAGTGCATTAGGTGGAATTACACCAGCTTCCAAAAATTCTCTGTTAGCCTCTAAGATACATTCTTCGCAATAGCAAATTGGACAGGCATCTCTGCAGCCATAGCATTTGATACACTTTTCAAATTCTGTAACCCAATATGCAAGTCGCTCAGGAGAACTCATAGCCATTATGGGGTCGAAATCATGCGCTCTCTGTTTGAGTGCACGTTCAACCTCGACTTTGTTCTTCTCCTCTCGAAGAGCAATACTACTGCTGGAGGCCTTGTCTACTTCGATACAACCTTTTTCGATTGCTCGATCCACGAGAATTCTACCTTTCACTGAACATACTTCAATGAATATTCCACCATTCTCTTCGGATTCAGTCCCCCATTTTCCAAAAGCTAAATCTGCAAAGGTTGGAATTTTGATTTCACATCTTCTGCAGTTATCTCTACGACCAAGACCCTTCTTCTCCAACTTCAAGAGATCTAATGACTTGCTCTTGCCATTCTTAAGAAAGATAGTGAGTTTTCCTTCATCGATATCCTCCCTAACGACATCACCTGGATCTACCTTGAACTTTTCACGGTAGATTTTTCGAGCTGTGCCAGGAGATATTGTACCACTGCAATTTAGACCGATCAGAACTAA
>JABCTV010000102.1 GCA_018238205.1 Candidatus Thorarchaeota archaeon | reverse complement strand
AATCATTTTCGAGGGGGATAAAAAGGAAATTATCCAAGTTGCAAAATGTCAAAATAGTGGAGGTACGCAATCCTACACAGGTGGTAAGTGGAATAACCTCAACAGGAGAGATTGGAACCACGAAAGAACAATCGCTCATGGTTGAAACTCCTTCGGGACTTGTCATTGTCACAGGTTGCAGTCATCCTGGGTTGCATAACATAATGCGGGGAGCAGTTCGGTTCGGAAAGGTCTATGGTGTCCTTGGAGGATTTCATGGATTTGACAAACTTGAGATACTTTCAGACCTTCGCCTAATTGTCCCTTGTCATTGTACGCGACATAAGAGAGCAATTCTCTTGCGATATCCAGACACAAGTAAGCCCTGTGGCGTTGGGTGTGTCTTTGAAATACCCTGACATATCAGTTCATATCAATACAGTTTGAACACGTGTTCCAAGTTTTTTTCGTGCGCCTTTAATATGTTTGAACTGAACAAAATCACAAGGAGTAGAGGGGCAAATCATTATGACACGTGTCATTGTTGCTAGGTATACAGATACTACGAATCCAGATGATCAACGGTTTCTATATGGACCATCTGAACCCACATCTCATGTCAAATATGTGTCATCTGACTTGTATTGGGTGAAAGAAATCAAGAATCTTGTAAGATTGGATATCTCGTGTAATTATCTTAACAAAGTTGATCTCTGGGTTCTAGAAGGATGCACGACACTAAAGTATCTGGATTTGAGTGAAAATGCTTTTGAAAATATAGATCTCACTCCACTAACGACTTGTAAGAAACTTGAAACTTTGGATCTTTCATACAATAGGATTAAAGATGTGAACCTGACTCCTCTCATCAATTGTGAATCACTGAGATACCTGTACATACACAGGAACCAGCTGGATACTATCAATATTGCACCACTTGAGCCTCTTAAGAAATTGCAGAAAGTCATTATTGATAATCTTAAAGCCCCGAAACCGGTGCCTGTATTCAAAACTGAGTTTGGGAACAAACCTCCTAATCTCAATGATGTTCTTTACGCGATGACATTCAAGACCGCAAGACCTGAATGGTTAGAAGGATGCCCTCAAACCAAGATCATTGAGCTGCAACCCGAATCTTACGAAAAACATGTTCAAAAACATGGGTGGAAGTCAGTAAGCACACATCTGGTAGCTGCTTGGTCCTTGTTATCTTCCAAGAAAGATTTCATAGCTCAGAGTGCAATCCTTGAAGATATTGGAATGCCCGAGCTAGCTTGCTATGATGGTAGTATATCTGACATCATAGAACTCATACCTGAAACAGGGACCTTTGAAGAGGGTGTGGAAACGATACGGACTGGCCTAATCTCGTTACTCAGGGAACAACTTGAGAATGAAGGCAGTACTCTCTTCTTTGATATTGATAAACTTGCCACAACACCAGGAAGTGTGCTGGTACCCCTAATTGTATCCCAGAGAGAGAAGGAATTGAAAGCCATCACTTTGTATCAGTATGATGGTCGTGTCAATCTCATGCCCATGTGGCTTACCGGTTTCGGTTTCAATATCTTACAGGCATTTGGTTGTCGAAGAGAGGAACAAAAAGCTGCGATTCCTCAGATTCTGGAGCGATCTTCCAATGACATTGGGATTGAAATTCCTCTGAAAAAGACACAATCTCAAAAGAAGTTCAATGCACTGGGAAGTTCGCCCTCGAAAGCGCTACTTGACCATGTTCTTTTCATTGTACCGCGAGCTAATGCTTGAAATGTGAATTCGGTGGAATTATACGTTTCATTAGCACATTCAGAAATGCATAAATCTTCCATTTCTAAGCCTCTCTGAAGTATCGACAGCAATTTCTAGACTATTTGGTGGAGTCCATGGATGAACTTGACATGAAAATTCTGGGTGACCTTGGAAGCAATTGCAGGCTAAGTTATCAAGAGCTTTCTCGTCGATATGGGATTTCTGCTAATGCGATCAGAAGACGTGTTCTCAATCTAGAAGAATCCGGTGAAATCGGTGGATACTCCCTCATGCTCTCACCAGCAATGGTCGGAGTTAATCGTATACTCGGTCTGCTGACTGCTGATGGCTCTCGTGATGAGGTAGAAGTGATGGATGAGATTGGTTCTCATAGTGGTGTTATTGCTTCTGCATCCTACTCAAATGGAATATATGCCCTTGTGGGTGAATACACATCGCCTGAGGAACTTCTTGATTTGAGTTCATACTTCCGAAAAATTGAGAGTATTGAAAAAACAGAGGTTCATCAAACAATTGTTCCGCTTGGAACACAGATGGAACTCACGAGAATGCACCTACGTGTGCTTAAACCATTGCTTCTTGGACCACGACTCTCTGTTGTGGAAGTTTCTAAAAAGAGTGGTCTAACAGCAAGAAGAGTACGCAGACTGTTGAATCAATTAGAGGAGAGTGGTGCTGTCAGATTTCAAGCTCTTCTTAAATTAGGAGCTGCAAACAGCATCCCATTTCTCGCCAGAGTAACATGGGATGAAAGAACCGCGAACTACCAGGAGATTTTAGACTGGATTGCAAAAACCTACCCTCTCTCACACTGGGAAACTTTTGTGTCTGCAATCGAACCTGTTCTCTACTCCCTTATTGCAGTGGAAAGTTTGATTGAAGTCAACGATGTGACAAGCGCCCTCCGAAAGTACGAAAAGATACAGAGTGTGAAAGCGCTCATCAGCAAGTATCACAAATTTTATCCAAGCATCACAAGGCAGAAACTCGTCGAGATGATTGAGGAAGCATATCCTGATGAATGATTCTCAACGTTTGATATGGCAACTGTAGATGGTCATTGAACCTCTCTAATTCATTCTAGTCCATTATATCACTATTTCTGAAATAGGTTTAGATTCCAAATTCTGCCAAACGTTTGATGTTTGACGGATACCAAATGATTTAAATACGTTTAACGCTAAGTTTGAGATGTGTCAAACGTTCGGTACGTTACAAACCGAAGCGTTTGATGAACCTTTATACGGTGTATACAATGTCTACAACTTACAGAACAATACTCGACGACATGAAGACAAGCCTCAGACAGGCATACGGAAGTGCTTTGAGCTACTTCCTAGCTAACTTGGGCATGATAATTGTAGTTTCTATTCTCGCGATGTTGATTGCTGCTCCTATTGCAATTGGTGCATGGGTAGCGTTCGCACCAATATCCACAGTTACAATGGAAGCTATGCGTGACTGGGCACTAGCTAATCCCCTAATCCTTGGTGGAATAGGTGTTCTTGTACTGATTCCTTTCATTTCGCTGTTCCTAGTTGTCAGTGGTTCAATCTATGGAATGAGCTATGACTTAGTAACAACTGGCGAAACAAAGGCGGAAGCAGCTTTCTCCTATCTCAAGCGTAAGTTCCTAACTTTCATGGGAACCGGTGCTATCCTCACAATCGTTATTTTGCTTCCTCCCGCATTAGTCTGGGGTCTAACATCATATGCAATGGGTTACACTATTACTGCAGCCCTCTCTACCCTACTGACGATCTTCACCTTTGTGTGGGTCTTCATTACAATTGGATATACTGCCATGGTATTTCCAGCTGTTGTAAGTGGTAAGGGTGTTCAGGCAGCTTTCAAGGAATCCTTTTCGCTAGCCACCAAGTACTTTGACCGAATCTTTGGAGTCATGACTGGTATAGTGCTTCTCATCGCCGCTACCTTCGGTCCTGTGATCCTTGCAGGTCTTACAATTCCTGCATTCGCCCAACCAGGGGTGCCAATGATTACATTTGCCCTCTTTCCAGCTTTGGCAGGTATCATGATATGGACAGTAGTTTCAGTCTTTCTCTGGCTCTTCCTATTCTTACCAATGATAAGAATTACTTGGGTCCGGGTCTACCAGGAACTCACTGGTGGTACGATTGCATTACAGACTGCTGTAATACCAATCGTCTAAGTGTAATGAACATGAGAGTGTCTTTAGAGGGAAACTTTGAAGACGCTCTCCTCTATCTTTCTAGGTGTGATAAAAAATGGAAAATGCGAACTTTCAGACAATTCTTGAAGACTTGAAGATCAGCTTCAAGTTCGCAGTAAAGAACGTCATCTCTTTTCTCCTCGCGATATTTGGTGTTCTCATAGTATCTGGTATTTTACTCGTTGTAGTAGCTGCCCTGGTCTTCATCCCCCTATTCTTTGTAATTGGTGGTTTTGAAAATCTAATTATGTACTTTGAATCGTTTAGATCGATAGACGATATTGGAGTCACAAACATTGCTTTGGGCGCAATTCTGTTTGGGCTTCCCTTTCTAGCTCCTATCTTTGTAGCCTTCGGTGCCATGTTTGGTATGGGTCGTGAAATAGTGGAGAGTGAAGGAACAAGTGCAGAAGGAGTCTTCATTTGGTATAAGAAGAAATTCTTCTCTTTGGCAGGAGGTGGAATGATTCTCTTCCTTGTTGTGCTAGGTCCTTTGATACTTGCATTAATTGGAGGGACTGCAATCTACGGTGTGCAATTCTTGAACATGGGCCTCATGCATGCTGGACCATCAGGTATGGTCAATCCAATAATTCTTGGTTTACTGCTAATCTGGTTCGCAATAAGTACTGGACTCTTATCGATGCTTTTCCCATCAATAATCGATGGATATTCTGTGTTTGAATCTACTAAGAGATCAATACGGATGAGCATCAAATACTTTGACCGTGTCTTTGGAGTCTGGATGACATTCTTGCTAATCTTGGGTGCTATCTTCATACCAATCATTGCGGCACCATTTACTCTTGGTATCAGTGAAATCGGACTTGGAATCATGGCAGTATACATGTTACCTGCAATGCTATTCTTGGTATTCATATTCTTACCCGCAATGACAATTGGACTCACAAGGGTCTACATGATTCTTACTGCTGATGATGACTATGAACACACTCCAGAAGAAGATGAATCTGGTCCAAGTTTTATCGGAGGGGTGTAGAAAATGGCTGGCTCCAAGAAAAGAAAACCACGCGTCAAAGATATGGAAGTCATTGAAGACAAGAAGATGATCAAGCTTCTAATGGAGCCGACTCGTGCGAAAATCGTCTTTGATTATCTAGTCAAAGGCTCTATGACAGTGAAACAGCTTGCAGGTGTTACAGGAAAGAATCCTGGTACAATCCTGCATCACATTCAAAAGCTGAAAGAAGTCGGTCTTGTTTTTGAAGAACGGACCGAGGCAACCCAGACTGGTATTGTCCAACGTTATTATCGTGCGTCAGCACGCGAGTATCGAATGGGCATCAGTGAGATGGTGCAAGCCACTGGGGATGATGCCACAAAACGCCTGAAGTCCATAATTACTAGCCTAACAGTCTATGGAATTGACGTTCCAGAACGTCAGATTGGTGAGGCAGTGGATCTATTGACGGCGATGATAAATCGTGAGAACGAAATCAGTTCTCGCAATCTTATCGAGAAAGAGGATGAGTATGATAAACTCACATCCTCTGATAGAGGCGATGTATCGCGAATCATGCGTCGCTTTGTTCTGGAAGAAGATTCGCAATATATAGAGCTTCGAGAGAAGTGGACTGCTTTTCTCAGATCTCATCGAACAGGTGTAAAGAATTGAGTAACTATCAAAGAAATACAAGTATGGTTGTGTGTATATTCGCAGTTTTAATAATTGGTGCCATTTCAGTAGGGCTCATATCCTTCTATGGAACCAATACTTGGAATTGGAACAACAACCAACCCACCACAGACTTCTCCTTCGAAGCTGATGTTGGTACTATTAACGAAACCGTGACCCTTGATATTGACATTACAACAGGTGGTGTTGCAATCACGTTTGTTGATAACGAGTCTTTACTATACAAGATCGATGTTGAAGTACTGAACACCACTCTTGAAACAGAAGGGAATCCTACAGTTACTTTCACAAGCAACACCATAGGACTAGCTTATCCCACAGCAGGTGTTAATATCACACTGGGCAGTGGCGTCAACTATACACTCGATGTCGATGTGACAACTGGTGCAATTGCTGTTGTACTTGGTCTTGGCGCACATGTAGGAGATGTATCACTTGATACTACTACCGGTGCAATATCCCTCATTATGACAGACGATGTTGTCCTTCTAGGAAATGCCACATTCAATCTTGTAACCACAACTGGAGCTATTGACATCCTTGTTGATTATCCGACAGGTATTGGTGGAAGTATTGAGTGCTCAGTGGTAACAGGTTCAGTTGATATCACAGCTATTGGTTGGACAGAGATAACTGCAAACCACTACGAAACTTCTGATTATGACACAGCATCTCAGACGCTGACCATTATTGGTCAAACTACTACTGGTGGTATTGACGCAATCGTGACATAGTTTTATTGCAAGAGGGGATATTCCCCTCTCTCATATTTTTTAAAATGAATCATAAAATCTATCCCCTTTCAGAATATCTACAATCTGTTGCTGGTGAATAACCGTGGTGGAATCGGAAAATGGTGAACAAGAGGCTCGAAGAGCATGGAATCCTACAAAGGACGAACTTGCTATCTCCATAATTAGCGGTATACTTTTCCTTTTCGAAATCATTGCATGTTTCTTCTTTTATTACAACTTTTATTCAGTTGACATTCTTCTCTATATTGGATGGATACTCATGATACTTGGTTTTATCATGATGGCAATTCCACAGTTTGAACTATCACGGAAAGGCGGTGTTCCTGAAGGGAAGAGTTGGGTACATACGACGACTATAGTTGATACAGGAATTTTCGGTATTGTACGACATCCACTCTTCATGGGTTGGTTAATTGACATTCTTGCTTTGATGCTCATTTCACAATACTTGATTACATTGCTCCTCGGTATAGTTCCATTTGTGATAGTAGTCTATTACATCTATGTTGAGGATCGGAGTAATGTTGAGAAGTTTGGACAACCCTATGTAGATTATAGCATGAAAGTCCCGATGATGAACTTTGTACTGGGACTTATCAGGTACAGACGTCGAAATAGTATGAATACTATTGAGAAGACCGATTGACTGTTGGGAAGCTGCAACCAGGGAAACGAAGGAGAATTCGCAAAAGAAGTAATGGCTTTTGACGCAAACATTTTAACATGACAGTTTGTCGAACCAACTAACCCTTTTTGAGGCGTATAACATGAGTAGTAGACAGACTACACAGAAGGTTCGAGAATTCGAGATGACATTAGCGGATGCTGGGCGTCTTGCTGAGTGTCTAAATTCTTTCGATGACTCGGACAGCTGGCCTGGAGGTTTCACGCATGGGAATCCCTTCACTGCAGAGCGTGTGCTAAAGTCTTGGTCCAAATCGAAAAACATCAGAGTTATTGTTGGCTACTCAGAAGACAAGATAGTCGGACATTGCAATATTTCCGATGCTGAGCTTGATTCCGAGGCTTCCTACATAGGGTTACTAGGTGTCAATCCCAAGTACCAAGGACAAGGTTATGGTAAAGCGATGCTTATCGAGGCAGCTCAGGCAGCTGCTGATGCTGGAAAGAGGAGAATTGACCTTCATACCTGGGGTGGCAACCTGAAAGCAATGCCTCTCTACAAGAGGACTGGATATAGCTGGGTACCCGGAACAAGGGTACTCATGGAATCCCACATTCCTGCCATCATTGGTGCTGAAATGTTCCGAGAGTTCTTTGAGCGTTATGATTGGTATGATAGTTTCAAGATCGAAATCACTCAAGATGTGGATGACATCGTAGAAGAAGGATTTGGTGTCTTTCGATATCGCTTCGAAGGAAATGATGGTGATGTCCTGAACGTCAAAATTGATCGTGAAGCCAAAGGTATTTGCGGATTCGATATGACGATTGACGGTAAGACAATATCCGCAGAAGTCCGCCCTACTACACATGTAGGTTACATTGGTTTGGGTGATACTGAA
Source organism: Candidatus Thorarchaeota archaeon (assembly GCA_018238205.1). Classification (GTDB taxonomy): domain Archaea; phylum Asgardarchaeota; class Thorarchaeia; order Thorarchaeales; family Thorarchaeaceae; genus SMTZ1-45. The sequence goes on along the minus strand of JABCTV010000102.1, from coordinate 3,191 downwards.
ATAAGTTTCAAATTGCGGAATGAAACCGGTACAAATCTACAGTATTCAATAGAAGCTAACCCCGTTAGGGACATTACTGTAGGACTCACTGGCGAACTGTCTGGATCACTTTCACCAAATGAAGAAGCTCATCTCTCTGGAACAATGGCAATCAAACCAGAAGCGACTCCCTTAGATAAGGAAACCAATGCATTTGAGAAAGCTAAGACTCAAGGAGAATTCACGTTAATTCTTGGAAACCGCAAAATCAAACTATTTTCTGGATTGATACCCACCGAGGCTCTAACAATCAGTGCAGGACCTATGTATCCCTGTATTGCACCTGGTGAGGAAATTACGATTGGAATTGGTCTTCAAAACAATACTAATGAAGTGGTTCGTGGTGAACTTGTGTTTGGTTTTCCTACGCGAGCAGACATGAAAGAAAGTACTATTGACTTTCAAATTGAATCAGGAAACGCTATTGAGCTCCCTCTTAAGCTGGTAACAACAGATACTGATGATAACTCAGTGATACCAGTACGAATCAGTATCTCCGTTATCCAAGACTCTGCAAAGGTTCCTCTAATGGAGAAAACTCTAAACATTCCAGTTATTGGAGCATCAGGCGCAGTAGTCTATGAGGGTCTTGGGAAAAACTACATCTTGGAAACTGAATCTATTCGTATTGGATTGCAAAAGACTCCTTCAATGGCTCTTACATATCTCGAGTACAAACCTCTGAATGAACGAGTTACTGGATGGGGTTTACTTCCTGATATTGGCTACCCATTCTCTGGAGAAGGAAGTGAGTGGTATAAGACCGAATTCAAAGTGAACATGACCTCTTCTGAAAAGACCGCTGAAATCGAGCTTACCGCAGATTCAATCGAGCGGCCAGGTTTCAGGTACACTATCATCCACCGCGTCCACAGTGGATTAAATCTTCTTGATACTATTGTGAAGATAGAGAATACCGGATCTGAACCTATATCCAATTTGGGAGTTAAAACTCATGGATGGTATAGATTCCTCCCTGACCAGATGCATGTGCCGCTACGAAATCAAATCTATTCTCTTGAAGCTGTGGACTGGAATGGTCGTCGTCAACTGCCAATCAGTCCAAAAGAATACCATGAGAATTGGATTTCAACCCAGAAACAAGGTAATGGTTTGATATTCGGACGGATTTGGGAACAACAATACATCGAAGAAGTATCTCTCAGTCGCTCAAACAGTCAACCTCAATTCGAGTATAAACTACCTGATCTCAAACCTGGTGATGCAATCCAATTCACTCCTTGCCGAACTATCATAACAGAAGGAAGCTGGGAGAATATTCGTAACATATGGGCTCGAAGCAAAGGCACCTCCGAATCAGTGATGTTGGATGAACAAATCACTCCACGGTCTGACTTGGAGTTTGAAATTGTACCCAAGAGTTCTGGTGTACAACGAAGAAAGATTTCACCAATCTTTGTTGATGCAGCAATCGAAAACGATATGGAGTTCAGATTGCGAGTAGTTCATGAGAATCCTGTTTCAGCAGATTGTACAATTCGGATGCCCAAGGGTCTCTTAGTGAATGGAAAAGACGAACTCTCGTTCACTATTGAAGAAGTTAGTATTGACAAGCCTTTTCGTCTTCCTATCAAGATAACCACAAAGGGTGAGAACTCTTGGTTCGTAAGAGGCGGCGAAATCGTTCTGAAATTTCAGGCACGTTTTGTAAGGGATTCACTAGAAGCTGTAATCCACGACTCGTCCATTACTCCTGAGCGAGTGAATTCAGTAGAGGAAAACTCCGAGCTTATGACCACTACAATACGTGACTATTCTATTGCTGTATCTCCACAAAACGTAGGTGGATTAGTTCGATATGGGAAGATTAGAGAACCAAGTATGTTCTTTGATACTTTTCCAAAAGTGGAGCCATTCATCTGGTGGGATAAAGCATACAGTGGAGTCACACCCTATCTAATCGGGTTTGATATCTGGAATTGGGAGTCCGGCCTATATGAAGAAGATTGGACCATTACTGAGATTACGTCCGGTTCATGGGTTGGATATGAAGCAAAAGCCACTCTCCAGCACTCACCTGGAATCAAGGGTCTAGAATCCACAATGAGATATCTATTGCTTCCAGGAACCCCACTCATTAGATTGGAGGCTCAACTCAAGAATTATAGTGGCCTCTGGAAGCTTCCATTCATGGGCTTCAGGTGTTTTCCAACACCTGGTGGCGATGCTCAGAGTAAAATCCATACCATTCATGGAGGACATAGAATCCTGTATGAACCAACTGGAAACTCAGCTGATATTTGGGCACAACCAGAAGCTGGCTGGGGTGCATATGAAGGTCTGACCAGTGGAAAAATCCTGGGGATTGTTTCAACAATCAAAACACGGGAATCTCTCGCAATTGATACGCTTAGCGACAAAGCACACCATTTGATTTTCAGAACACAACCCGCGATTAGGTCTGGAGCTACTGCTGAAGCTGTGATGTACTTGTTCGATGCACAATCAGTTGAGGATGTAGAACTTCTAAAGAATCTACCAGAATCAATTGAGTAAACCTGTCATCCAAGACGCCTGATTCTTGCCTTACACTCAGCAGCCTTTGTTACATCTTCCATATCCTCAAAGAGACTCTGTGCCACGACCCATGTGCGCTTTGCATCATCTGCCCTGTCTAAAATCTCTAGGATAAGAGCTCTATAATAGAGATGCATTGGATTGCTGGGTTCTACTGAAAATGCCTTGTCAAAGTCATTAAGCGCATCCTCATGTTTTTCAAGAGAATAATGGATGAGCCCTCTTTGATGAGCCACATCCGCGTTATCTGGTTCCAAAGCAAGGGCGGTATTAAGATACTCCAGAGCTGTACCTTCATCCTGTAACAGGAGCATCACTGCCCCGTTTCGTACCCACGCCTTCACATACTCTGGATTTGCATTGATTGCCTTTTGATATGCATTCGATGCTTGCTTGTATGACTTTCGCGACCGATGCAGGTCTCCTTTCTTAATCCACAACTCCGGATCATCAAATTTGATACTTATCGCCTTGTCAAAATAATAGATTGCAGTTTCGGGGTCATTCTGTTCATAATAGATATCCCCCATTGTCGATAGTGCGTAGGGTTGTTCTGGGTCGAGAGCTAATGCGTCTGTTAACACTGCAATTGCATCATCATAGTGTTTTAGTGA
>JABCTV010000015.1 GCA_018238205.1 Candidatus Thorarchaeota archaeon | reverse complement strand
CCCCTTTCACAGCTACTGATGAACCAACTGATACAGTGCCATTATTGATATCTTGGACTCTTGTAATTCCAATCAAGCCATCATGCCAAGCTACTACACCAACGGTGACAACAGCTATTACCACGATAACAAGGAGTATTTTGGTTTTCGACTGTCCTTTCTTCTTCCTAGGCATTAGTAATCCTCAGTGTTTGGAAAACAGAACTGAATAAAAAACAGCTCATCTTGAAGGACAAATACTAAAGGCATGATGACCTGCTCTCATATGATTGCAATGGAAGTGTCTGAAAAATTTGTTCTCTTATGTGGTGAAGTATCAAATTTCACAAAAGCTAAAACTGGTACAAGCTTTGTAGATGCATATATTGGTCCTGAGCATCTGAATCCTGAAAATCAAGCCAAAGATAAGACTCCTGAAGAACTCTTACACGGCATAAAGGAACTAATTGATCGAGTAGCGGATGATATCGATGATCCTCTCCGAGTAGAACATCTGATTGGTGAATGCCAATCAATGATAGTTACAGTTGATTGGTTGAACGGTAAGGACATTTCATATGGTGATTTAGTTCAAGGTCTATTTCACATTCCTCTCAAACGATTTTCCAAACCAGTTATTGACAAGAAGATTGAAGATCTTAACGAAGCCCTTCGAGAATTTCCTGATTCTGAGTTGCGAGAGCGTGTGGAACATTTCACACAAAAAGGTGAAATCTCTGGAGCCGAATTGAAGCATCTTGTTGAAACCGATCTTCAGAACAAAGCAATTGAAGTCGGTCAGATGTTTGAGAACAATATCTATTCTCTAATTGGAACTTCTGTAACAAATAATGGTGTTGAGTATCAGACTGTCACAGACGCTCCTTGGAGCGGATACAATTGGTATCAGAAAGGGTTCAAGAGTCTCAATCAATTCAACATTGATGTGACCTTCAATAAGAACACGCTTCAAGGTGTAATCTATCACGAGTACGAGCATCATGTATCCAATTGCTGGCGTGAGAAATTCTACCAAGAGAGTGGAAATCTGGAACTGGCTGTGGTCCCTCTCCACACTGGCAGGTGTGTAATTTCGGAAGGAACAGCAGATACTGCCAAGGACTTCCTTGGTGTTGTTGAAGATGATCCCCACATTGAGATTGCTGACGCTCTGTATTCTCTTAGACGGATGACCAGCATTAACGCAGCAATCATGCTGAATGATGAGGGGAAAACTGTGGCTGAAGCTGTTGAATATATGATTGAACGAGGCTACCGCACCGAAAAATCAGCAAAGGGTTCTATTGCATTCATAGGGCCAAAGATGACTGACGGTCGACCCAATTTCTGGGCTCCATATGTGTTCACATATTTCTTCGGTAGAACTGACTTTGTTCTTCCAACTTTCAACAAGGCTGTTGAGGAAAACGAGCTTGCGAAGTTCTATCAAACTCTCTATCTAAATCCATATTCTGGATCAAGTGTTACTTGGAATAAGGCATACGAATGGCTCAATTGAAAGTTCGCCAACCTACGTATCCTCATCTTTGCCTTCCAAATCTGGCTTAATGGATTCTAGATAGTCTAGAGCTGTATCTACCTCTCCTTTACCATCTTCGATCTGCTTCAATCTATCTCTCTGAACAGCTCTCCACGTTCTAAGAGAAGCAAAAAGAACAACTGTTCCAAGTGCTATACCACCAATAGTCAATAACAGCGTTAATCCTGGATCCGGAGTAGTAGTTGTAGATAATGCTACAAATATGCCAATCACCAGTGATGAATTTACTCCATGCGCGTCTACTGCCGTTACTTCTACATAATACCAGCCATCTTCAAGATTGCCAAGGCTTGTTAGGAAACCGCTACTATCAATATTGAAGGTGTCAGTGTCATTGACCATCCAATGAACGATTCCTGCAATATCTGAAGCATACAGCTGCAGTGATAGTTGCTCTCTATATGCAAGTTCCTGAATTGGTGGGACCACATCCCAAATAGGCGGTGTTGTATCTTCTACTTCAAGTATGAAATACCCAAATAGAAAATTTCCGTGAGCATCGATAGCTGTTACTTGCAAGCTATAGTTTCCTACAGCTAGAAATGTTTTGTTACTCACGACCCCACTCGAGTCAATAGTGAAATTCTGTGTATCACTGATTAGCCATGTATTGATTCCTGCTAAATCAAATGAATCTAAATCGTAAATGAACTGATCTCCATATTCCCTGAATTGATTCGCGGGATTCGAAATCCACTCAGGATTTACTGTATCATTAACCAGTAGGTCAAAGGATGCACTAATTGTGTTACCATGAGAATCCTCAACTATTACCAGTAATCCATATGTACGAACTGAAAGCGCAGTTTTGTTTCTAATCACTCCCTCATTATCAATATCGAAATTGGATGTGTCATTAATATGCCATATAATTCCTGCAAGGTCTGTTGCATTTAAATCGTAGACAAAATCAAGTCCATATTCCCGAAACTGGTTGACTGGAGTAAATTCCCAAACTGGGTCTACTGTGTCGTTGATGAATACGCTAAAGATTTCGCTAAGTGAATTGTCATTATTATCCATGACGGTTACATTCAACCAATAGTAACCAGTTTCGAGTAGAGTATTGCCTGTGATGTTTCCATTGTCCATATTGAAATTGATTGAATCATTGAGGTTCCACGATTTGATACCCGCTAAGTCATATGCACCTAGAATGTATTCAAAGTCATTCCCATATTCCTTTGCTTGATTTACGATTGGAGTTGTCCATACTGGGTCTATAGTATCCTGTACTGTTATTGTGATGATTGAGTCGATTGTTCTTCCCCAGGTATCATTTACAAATATGTGGAGTCCATAAATACCAGCAGGTACGATAGTTGCATTTTCTAGGACTCCCGCACCATCAACATCGAAGTTGATTGTATCATTTAACCACCACATATCCACAGCTGGGGTCAGTGTTGCATCTAATGGATATGATAAGGGATCGAAATACTCCAGAATTTGATCTGATGGCAATATATTCCATGTTGGAGGGGGTTCTGACAACCTGATATACATTCTATCGATTGCCCATCCATTTGCAGCCACATCACTACTACCCCTAGAAGTATCTCTAATATCCAAATAGCAGAGAGGTCCTGTGAGATATTGTGAGATATTGACAACAATGTCCACATTACCTGAAGTATCTGGTATACTTAGTAGATAGTCTGGAGTACTATCTCCTGCTTCAAAACGGAATGCCAGATTCTCTGTTGATCCTCCACCAATTGAGAAATCTATAACGAGCTCTTCTATGTAATGTGTATTATACGAAAGATCACTAAAAGTATACACTCCTTGAAACGCATGATAGTTCCAGGAATTTCTTTCTTCTACTCTCCAATCATTTGCCTGAAACGATTCAGATCCTGAAAATATTCCATATGTCACCTTCACTTTGAATCCATTGAACTGAAATTGTCCAGATGTTGAACTAAAAGACTGGTCTCCAGCAGATGCATCACTGAAATCCCCCATTTGGACCCAATCACCAGTGCTGTTCCAGAACCATGCTGTAACAAATTGGGACGGCCAATCACCATCAATGTACAATGTGAATCTAACTTCTAAACTGTCAGTGGTATTGACAGTTGAACCTTCGAGTGAGCCTGAAAATCCACCATCATCTTGAAAATATCCTCCAAAATAGTCAATTCCACTTGCAGACCACCCTGAAGGAGTACTACTGAATGTTGATTGGCTTTGAATCGTGCTCCAAGATGATGACGAGTACTGCGTTTCAGTTAACGTTGTTGCAACCGCATTATCTAGACTCATTCCACCTGGAGGAGGGGTGGTATGAGTTCCCAATGGATTTGATAGAGTATCATTCACGTAATGATGTATTTCTTCAGCAATCACATATTTTGATTCGTATGGTTTGATACAATCAACGGTTCCTTCAACAAATTGAGAGTTATCACTTGTTAGGGTTGGACTAATCCCAACTATGAATAAAAGAATTACAATCGTTAGAATGATTTTCACATTTTTTTTGGTGTGCATGAAACCCTTCCTCTCCGCGGCATTTCGTCTAAATCTCAGGCTAACTTAATCTTTCCGTTTTCCATGATTGTCCGTATACGACCATCTGCATATGTTATGACAACGGTTGGCTTGTCAACAAGGAAATCTTGGTGGGTTGCAGAATTATTTGCTACAACTCCAGGGTAGTCCATGTTGTTACCAAAGGCTACATGGATGGCACTCCCAACCTTTTCACTTTCAAGGAATTCCTTTACAATTCGTGCTTTAGGATTAAGACCGAAAGCAAACTCACCAACATGTTTTGCCATGGAATCAGTTGCTTGAGTATCAAGTACAACTTGGACTGCTTTCTTATCATCACCATCTACTTTCTCAACTTTGCCATCTTTCACAAAGACCGTGATAGACGATTTCAGAGGTCCAATTCCTCCCACTGCAAGATCGCAAACCAAGGTTCCCTGCATACCAGTTTCCACAGGTCCAACAAGTACCTCTCCAGTTGGAAGGTTCATCCATTTCATAGTTTTCCAGTTAATGTAAGTATCACTGAACCATGTACGACCCTTAACATTCAATGTGAAATCAGAACCCGATGGTGATATTACATGGACCGAATCAACATCCTGAAGAACTGCAAGCATCGCTCTTGCATTATTCTGCATCTCTGCATTCTCTTCACGAGTAAGCGACAAAGCGCCTTCTGTAAGCATATCCATTGTGATTCCTGGACAGTGCCCGAGACGTGATCTACCCTTCCTGGTTTCCAGTTTGATTGTTGCAATTCGGAATGGGATTTCTTCTGCCATTCCTCGCAGAGTATTCACAAAGATATCTGGTTGGTGAGGGGAGTTGATCATCTCAATGAGATGTTTTGGAGGAGTCTTTCTGAACACTCCTTCTTCAGTTTCAAGAACGACCATCCTTGTCCAGAGACCTAATTTTATTGCTCCTTGGGCAAAAGCATTGGCAACATCTAATCTAACATCGTCAGTAACAATTAGAATAGATTCTCCCTGTCGTGCCTCTAGAACAGATTCAAGAGCATTAGCAGCTGCATTAATAGGATCCATGGTTTGCACCATGCGATTTCGGAATTCTCTTACTTTTGTTTCTTCTGGGCCGCAGATTATAGTGAAAAAAGAGAGATGTGTGTGATGGCTCTACACCAACACACACTGTTAGTTGAATTAGTCACTTCGCTGAGCTTTGTTGTATGCACGGTCTAGTTCCGAACTCATCGAGGAAGGTATAGCAGTCTTTCCAGATATATCGCCTTCCTTACGTCGAATGAAAACGTATAGTAGCGTAACGTAGACAATATCGAATGTTCGTAGAACCAGTGCACTTGGAATCGCTGCAAAGACTGTGAAAATCATCACATAAGCAAACGTCATGATTAGATCTCCTCCAGTGTACATCCATCCAAAGAGACCTCCAAAAGCTGCAAAGCCAATGAATATCATGAATGCCAGCACACCAAATCCCCAGCGGACAGCTGTTTCCTTAATCATAACATCTACGAAATTCTTACGTACAAGTCCAGCGCTTCTCTTGATTGCCTTGGTGGCACTCAGCTCTTCTGCGACCATAGCTGGAATCGTGAAGTAGTTCACAAGCATCCACACCCATCCAAGGATACCTGAACCCACACTTCCAACACCTCTTGTTAGAGGACTCGACGATTTTCGTGTAGCAGCTCGGATGAGAATCTGGATGAGTTTGACTATAACACTCATGATGCTTAGTACTACAAGTCCTCCAATGACACCCATTGATGCCTTAACACCATCTCCTATACTAGGGTTCCGTCCTCTCATGTAGATGTACGTGATGGCGGATGTTGTTGAATAGGCAAAGTTGTAGAAGAAGATTGTTACGAATAAGTAAGTCACAAGACCGACGATATAGCCCCAATCCGTTTCTAAAACGAATTCATAACCCGGTACAAGTATTTGGGGCATGAAATAAACTATGATTCCAGCGAATAATATTGCGGAAAATAATGTGAATATCATGGCAAGCAGTGGAGGCACAAAAGTTCCTTTTTCATCCAATGTGACCTGCCCTGTTAGCTTGATGATCTCTCCAGCTCTTCGAATTCTATCTCTGAATACTGTAAATAGAAGAAGAGTGATGAAGAGTGTGAAGATTCCTGGAATCAAAATCGTCCAGGATGCAAGTAACGTTTGTATTGTATAGACACCTGTAACAAGTAGGTATACTACAATACCCCATGTCATGAGGTTCATGAAGAGAGCTCCAATGTAAATCAGGGTTGCTCCCAATCTTCTTGCAGCCATAGACGCGCCTAATGCGAATCCTACGCTCAAAAGGACTATAGCCGCCAATCCAGCTCCTATCATCCACAGGTTGTCAGCCAGCATAGGTGAGATGCCTGTGATGAATCCCATTATTTGAACTTCATAGACTTGCCAGAGATTCCATAATGAGTAGAGCCCAAGACCAATGAAAGCACCAAAGACTACAAAGAGTCCGGCAATTGCTCCCTTATGGCTTGGGTATTGTTCTTTTTTATGATAATCAATAAGGTCAACACTTGTCAAGTGATTGCTCCTCCTTCAGATGCGCAATTACCCGATTGAATATTAACGTTAGCACGAGTTGAAAATCGCCAGAATAGCAACTTATTATAGCAAAGTTTTACAATACAACATATGGGCGAAATTCACTATTGTGCACCAGGCCATATCTTTTGCAGAGCAAAAAAGATACTTCTCGCAGTTGATGGAAGTGAAGGTTCTGCTAGAGCTGCCACAGCCGCTTTTGAAATAGCAGAAATGACAAAATCTAAGCTATTCATTCTCCATGTCATTCCCACTCCAATAGTTAAGCAGGTTGCCTTGATGTCTGATGGCAATGTCGATGACATTCTAGCTAAATACTCCATAAAAGGTGAAACACTTCTAGAAGGGATTAAGGAGGTATCAAAGGAATATGGAATTGAGGTCGAGCTCATAATGGACCGTGGATCCCCTTCTGAAAGGGTTTTGGCTCAGGTCAAAGAATTAGGTATCGACTTGGTAGTAATTGGCTCTAGTGGAGCTTCAGGTGGCGGACGAGCATCCGGTTTAGGAAGTTCAACAGAACGAGTTACCATAAATATCGATATTCCAGTGTTAGTTGTATAATTCACGCTCTTCCGAAGTTTTTATTGGTTAATTTGCCTTGGAATTAGCATGGAAGAAATCATGTATCACTCCCCAGACAGATTGTTCTGGCGAACAAAGAGAATTCTTCTTCCCGTGGACGGTAGTGAGGGAACTGCACGAGCTGCAACAGTTGCGTATGAACTGGCCGAAATCACAAAGGGAAAAGTCTTCATTATGCATGTGATCAATATTGGCATGGTTCACCAAATTGCAACAATGTCTGATGCAGATTCGTTAGAGGTGTTAACTAGGTATCTGGCTAATGGCGAGCGTCTCCTCGAGGGATACAAGAATGCAGCTTCAGAATTTGAGCTGACCGTAGAGTTGGTTTTAGAACAGGGTCTTCCATCAAATAAGATAATTGAATTTGCACGAAAAGAAAGAGTTGACATCATAGTAATGGGGTCTTATGGAGCAACAGGTACTGGTCACTCCAGATTAGGTAGCTCGACAGAAAGAGTTGTTCGAAAGGCTCCCTGTGCTGTTTTAGTTGTTAAATAGAAATTGATAGAGATGAATCATTTTCATCCATCTCAATTGCCATTCGAATTAGGTTTCTGACACTAAGCAATTCCCAAGCAGGTTTGGCGTATGCCACTGTAATTTCTTTTGCATCTTCTCTTGGAATTCCAGATGCTACGAGTGCATTGTAGAAAATCCTAGCGGATTTCTTTACTTCACCACGACCCTTTCTAATAGCCCACCATGTCTTTGCTAGGATCTTTGATCCGCCACCCATGCTTGTGAGTATGATTGATGTAATAGACCGCGCATTACCCACTACTCTTCAAACTCCTCATCGAATGCTTCATCTTCATCATCAAAATCAACTTCAACTTTACGTCTTTTCTTCTTTCTTTTGACTGAAGAAGTGGATTCGTCACTAACCATGCTAATCAGTTTCCCGAAATCCAGAGCGCCCACAAATTTCTTGGTCATATCCAGTGCTACATCCTCTGGAATTCCTTCCGCAACTAGATTGCTGTAAAACTGGCCAATTCCTTTAGCCATGTTTCCAGCAGATTCTGGGCTGTAGACACTTCCAATCAAACCAGATATCAGCTTTGGTATTGATTCATTCAAAGCACCAAATATCTCTGGCAGTACTTCAGCAACTTCACGAAGTTCATTCATATCACTGGATGAGCTCTTCTTCTTTCTCTTTGGTTCATTATCTGAGTATTCGTCACTCATTTTATTGTTCACCAAGTATGTATTGGGTGGTCACTCAGTATATATAATCTGGAAACTTGTGACCAGTACCATTTGGCTTTCTGAACAGTGCAAGTAATCCAGTTAGTCCCTTACTAATGCAAAGTATCTTGCTCGATCATCTTCGTCTTCTATGACTTGAAGAATATCCCGAGCTACAAGATCGTTGACACGTTCACGAACAATCCGTCTTGAAGCAGTACCTCTCTCGGCTCTGACTCCAGCAGTTATTTGACTGATGTTCAAGGGGCGTGAGGAATTGTCTAGAATCTGAATGATTCGCCAGCTGATATCATCTTTCTTCAAGTCACCAAATCGTGATTCCAATCTTTCAGCCTTTGTGAATTTACCCATCAATTTTACCATGCCATCGTAAAATGCAAAACCCTCGCGGATGACCTTTGCAGATGTCTGTACTTCCTCGATTCCTGGTCCAACTCTTTCTAGAATATCTTCAAGCCTAGCAAGTCTATCTGAGATTTCATCTAACCTATCCTGCACTTCCTCTATACTGAGGTCATCTACCTCCTTAGATTCTGCAGTGTCGGTCTTTTTCTTGCCAGCCAAGGGGGGTCTCCAACCCAAGTAAGATACCGGTAAGAGATAAATCTGATGGAATTAGCGATTTAGAAGTACAAAATCTCTGGCTTAGTGAGTGATATGGCTGAAAAGAAAATTGAGAATGTGATTCCTCTGAAGGATCTATTCCATATCAGTCACTTCTTACGATTCTACAAGCTCTACGTTCCAGCCTCAATTCTTGTTGGTCTAGTTTGTGGTCTTTTCATGGTCGCATTCCAACTAATGATTGAAGCAACTATATTCGCTTTTTCTTCACTTCCAATTTTTCTTGCTCCACTTATTGGTGGTGCCTTCTCAGGACTCCTCATCTATTTTGGTCGAAATGAGATTCAAGGTAGTGGAATTTCAAAAGCCATCGAAATAACTCATAAACCAAGTGCACTCCGTAAAGGTACAACGATCACGAAAATGATTGCGACATCAGTTTCAATCGGAACTGGAAATCCTGTAGGCCGTGAGGGGCCAGCTGTTCTAATAGGTGCAGGCGTTGGTAGTCAGATTGGTCACCGACTTGGGTTCAAGGACCCTTCTCACTTGCGAGTCTTTCTAATGATGGGTTCAGCGGCTGCAACTGCTGGAATCTACGGAGCACCTTTAGGAGGTGCGCTATTTGCCACTGAAGCTCCTTACAAACGAGATGCTCGGCTAGGCTACTTTGTTCCAACAGTCATTGCTGCTATTACATCATTCATAGTTTTCAGTGGGATTTACTCTTATATCACACAGACCGGTTCGAGCCATCTTTTCACCTTTCAGGCATCATATCAGTTTACACTGGGTGAAACCCCACTCCTCATTTTCTTTGGTCTAATAGCCGGTCTTGTATCAATCTTATTTGCTGTAAGTTTAATGGCAACTCGTAATTTCTTCACAATGAAGTTACCTGATTGGGCGGATCCTATCTTTGGGTCACTCTTAGCTTGCGTGGTTATCTTCTTTGCTGTCTTAGTTGCTGGTCCTTCACTGACAATAGCGGGAATGGGTTACGAAGTCATTAATTTCCTGGCAGAAAATCCGCAACCAATTATCATTCTTGTCATACTATTATTTAGCAAGCTATTTGCATCATCCTTTGTAGTAGCTGGTCGTGTTTCTGGTGGAGTGCTTGCGTCATCCCTCTTTGTTGGTGCAATGCTTGGGTCCATATTTGGTGAGATATTTCATCCAGAAAATGTTGCGGCTTTCATGGTGCTTGGAATGGGCGCAGTCCTTGCAGCAACTACAAACACACCCGTCGCCACTTGTGTAATGATGTTAGAGATGAGCCTCTCATTTGACTTGGTAATTCCACTAGCCATTTGTATCACTGTTTCATATTTAGTAAGCGCCGGTACTTCCCTCTATGAAGGGCAGAAGATTTCACGGGCAGACGAGTCTGTTGATTTCTATGCATCAGTGAACGTCTTACGTGATAGAAAAGTTGACCTTAGGAAATCAAAAGGTACTGAGAATATCTTTGATAGTGATTTGAATATCATTGATCGGGAACTGTAATTCGTAATAGAAGCCTTCCTGCATAAATTAATAGGTTAATGAAGTATTATACTATAACAGAGATTGGATTTACGTTATCTTCCAATCGCCGCCAGAATTCTGAGGAGTATTATCCTATGCAAAGGAAATTGGTAAGCGTGCTACTAATGGCATGCTTAGTGTTATCAAGTATCCCTGCTCTTTTCTATCTATCATCGGTAGATGATCCGCAGACAGTAATGCATGAAGCCACACCTCTTGATTTTACTGCACTCACAGAGGTATATGGTGAACAGATTCCTGTCGTTGTCAAGTTTGAGAACGGTTTAACAACCTCGCTTCTTGACACTATAAACTCTCTGGATTTAGAATTCAGTTTAGGTAGTCCATCAATGAGTCACGTTGGTCCCTATTATCTCTTGGATGGAAGCGCTGCTAGTTTCGAGTCATTAATGAGTATGAATGATGTAAGTGAAATCGCCTCACAAACTCATGCTCAATTTCTAGAGTCACCACGAGATATTTCTATCCCTGAAATTAATGCTGATGACGTCTGGAATGCTCTCGATGATTTTGGTAGAAATGTAACGGGCGAAGGAATTCTAATTGCTGATCTTGACTCAGGAGTGGATTGGCGACATCCTGATCTTTGGTTTGCGGATGGTGGTTCACACTGGTATGTTAATGCAACTAGTAGTGGTTTCCTAAATGGTTCTGATGGTGTTGATTTCAATCGAGACTTTGCACTTGACGTCAATGAAACCCTCTATGCCTTGGATCTAGACAGGAATGGAGTCTTCGATGTTCAAACAGAATGGCTCTGGGTAGATAATCTTATACAAAATGCAATCCCTGATGTTGGAGAACTCTTCTTTGTTGTGAATGATACATCAGGTAATGGTTTGCTAGATGGCTGGGAAGATTTGGTCATGTTGGGAACCCCAAAAACTCGTTACATCGTAGAGAGGGATGGTACACCTATGCAATCTCTGCAGGTCTGGGATCGTGAGCAGAATCTGACACTGAGTAATCATAGGGATACTATGTCAAACGGTGGAGGTCATGGAACCGCTGTTGCTGGTATACTTCTAGGCGGCCAACTCGGATTTAGACAGTGGGTTGGAGTAGCTCCCGATGCAGAGCTAATGATGATCCGAGTAATTGGCGATGAAAACACAACGCTCAGTATTGAAGAAGGATTAGCATACGCAAATGCTACTGGTGCTGATGTAATCATTACAGAAATTGGCTCATGGACATATCAATACCTGGATGGTAGTTCTCTGGCTGAAGAGATGATTGATGAACTCGTGGCTGATGGAATCCCAGTCATTTCTCCTAGTGGAAACCTTGGTGGATCTCAAAAACATAGTATGTTTACGACCGCTCCTATGGTTTCATATCAAGTTGATTTCGCGGTTCCAAGCGGTGAACCTGAAGACATCAATAACGTGTATATCACCATTTTATCAGTGGATCCCACAGACTTCCAAGCATGTAACTTCAGTTTGATTATGGATAGATCCTCCTTTATTCCTGCAAACTTCACAATCACAATTTACTTACACCCCGGAATTGGTTATGGCAATTTTTCACATGAAACAGGTACGACTAATTTCGTTGTAGAATCTTTCATTTCAACCTCAACACGAGGTACAAGTATGTTAGGAATCTGGATACATGGGAATATTCCCGTAATCACAATTCCTCCCTTCCACAAGCTGAACGTTACAACTCCAGATCCTACAAACTTCCATGGTTACATATCCGATGATCGGAGTAGCTGGTCTGGAGGTTGCATATGGACTAGTGATTTTACAAATGACTTCCAAATAACATGGCCATCCACAGCTGATAGTGCGATTAGTGTAGCCAGTTACAATACACGATTTGGTACTATTGGCGATCTAGCCAGTTACTCCTCTAGAGGACCCAGAATTGATGGAGTAATGAAACAGAGTATTTCCGCACCCGGTGGTTTTGATATCATCACTGCTTATTCAAATGGATCCACATGGGCACCATGGTACAACCAAGGTGGAGGTCTTCCATTCGATATGCAATTTGGCAGTTACCGTTTGTTTAGTGGTACTAGTGCCGCAGGTCCTCATGTTGCAGGGTGTGTTGCACTAATGCTTCAGGCGGACCCCACAAGCGGAAGTCAAGTCAAGACAATCATCGAATCAACAGCAAGAAGTGATGGCTTTACTGGAGTTGTACCTAACAATGATTGGGGTTGGGGTAAGATCGATGCTGATGCAGCTGTATCTATTCTACTAGCGGATACTGAGCCACCTGAGTTTGGGTTACATACTAGAACACCCAATATTCCAATTAATACAGAATCGGTGCTGGTTGATATTATTGTGACAGATGTCAGTGGAGTTGATACAGTAATCCTTTCTTATTCTAATGGAACTCTCTGGATGAATATCACAATGTCTTGGAATGGAGTTACATATAATGCAACTATTCCAGCATATCCCAATGGAACGACAATAGAATACAGATTCTATGCAAATGATACACTTGGTTTCTGGGCAACATCGAGCTTGTTCAGCTATACTGTTGGTGAAACAACAACCACTACAACCACAACAACTACCACCACGTCGAGTTCGACAATACCAGACGACCAACTTGATTCACTGAGGCTTTTGTTATTGTTAACAGGAGTATTGGTGATTTTTGTTGTCTATATTGTTTATAGCCGACGGAGGTCAAGATAAATCAGTAAAGTTTTTACTGGTACCTTTTCAGGTCATTCGTTGAAGTTGAGCGGCCTGAGCAGGTCTTATATGTAGTTCAGCTATTGCGAACATATACAACTCATCAAATCTAAGGGTTAGAACAATGAAATTGATTGGCAAATTCACATTGAAATTGGGTTCAAAGCGAGAGATGCCAGTTGAGGTTCTCTTAGATAATGAGAACACTATAATAATGATTGATTGTCATTGTTGCGAGGAAAATCTTGCAAGACGACTTCCTGGTGGAGTTTTGATACCAATTGCTTCTGCTTTGAAGACATTCTTTGGAGAAAAGAGTATGCGGAATTTGGAAGTGAATGTAAGTGGACTTGTGATGCGTCGTACATACAAAGGTTTGATTGAACTGGATGCTATTCCAGAGATGACAAAAGAACTAGAAGCAGCTGTGAAGAAGTTCACACGCAGGAAAAAAGTTTGAAAAAATATGGAAGGCGGAGGAAATAATCCTCCACCATTCATTTACTGGTTCTTTTCTTTGAATTCTGTAAGATACTTTGCTAGTTTTTTGACTCCCTCGATGGGCATTGCATTGTAGATTGAAGCTCTCATACCACCCACTGATCTATGACCTTTCAGACCAATCAAATCAAGCGGAATTGCCTCGTCTACACATTTATTCTCAAGCTCTGGTGTTTCCATTGTGAATGTGACATTCATTAATGAGCGAGAATCTACTCTAGCATGACCTTTGTAAAATCCATCCGAAGAATCAATCACGTCATAGAGAATCTTTGCCTTTTCACGATTGAGCTTCTCCATCGCTTTTACTCCTCCCATCTCCTTGAGATGTTCTAGCCCTAATTTACACATGTAAATTGGAAAGACTGGAGGGGTATTGAACATCGAACCCTTAGCAACGTGAGTACTCCACTTTTGCATAGTTGGCATGTTCTCTGGCACACGATCTATCAGGTCCTCTCTAACAATAACTAAGGTTACTCCAGCAGGACCCAGGTTCTTCTGAGCACCTGCATAAATGACGCCGTGATCCTTGACATTGGCTTTTCGGGCCATTATGTCTGATGACATGTCACAAACAAGTGGTACATCACTTGGAACCTTTGGCTCATAGTTCCATTCTGTTCCATAGAGTGTGTTGTTACTAGTGATGTGTGCATATGCTGCTCCTTCACTGAATTCGACATCAGCTGGTATGTATGAGAAGTTCTCTTCTTTCGAAGATGCGATTACTTTTGTTTCTCCATAGAGCTCGACCTCTTTGATGGCTTTTGTAGACCAACCTCCAGTGTTTACATATTCCATGGGTTTACCTGGAACTTGGAGATTAGCTGGTACCATGTAGAATTGTGATGATGCACCGCCACCTAGCCACATTACTTTGTAGTCGCTTGGAACACCCATCACTTCTCTAACTAGCGCATCAGCATCATCCATGACTTTCTGCCAAGGTTTGGAACGATGCGAGATTTCTAACACTGACATTCCAGTGCCTTCAAAGTCTAGAAACTCATCTCTTGCCTTTTCAAGTGCGGGAAGAGGTAGAGTCGCTGGTCCCGGGAAAAAATTAAATTTTCTCTTTGTCATCAAACTCACCTTAATTTGTTGATAGTGAATCCAGTCCATATTTTTGGATGGAAGAAAGTGCTTTTCTGAGGCATGCACTCAAAGTTCTTTGACACTGCCTCGACCTCTTCAATTCTGGTTGGATTCATAAAGAAAACCGCCTGGGATGGACCCTTAACGGTTTTTATTGATTCATCTACTGCATCTCCAATACCCTTGATGTATGATACAAAGCCACCACCCTTCATAGTACCTTGGAGTAGTTTCTCTTTGTCAATTCCCAGCATCTTGTCAAGAATAAGAGCATGAAGAATTGCCACATCTAGACTGCGAAGTTCTGGAGATTTATCGCCAAGTAGTGAATCCATTATTTTCATATCATTCAATGTGAATGTATAGTAATTTCCATCATCCATGAACAGACCAAAGGAATGTTTGTTCTGTGTGAACATCTTGTCCATATGGTTGAACATATCGTCTTTGTTATCGAAGATTTCTAGATCGAAGTATCCTTTGATATCCTCGAGAAGTTTCTCTTTCGAAAAGACCTCTAAGTTTTGTACAAGTCTATGAGTTGGAAGTACTACCAAACCCGGGTTTGAGATATTCACAAAAGTCAGCATCCTATATTTAGCTGATTCCAAATCCGGATTATCAGTCGATAATTGAAGTGCTGTCTTATAGCGATGATGACCATCTGCAATAATGATATACTTGTCTGCCATATTCGCAGAAACTGCTTTAACATCAGCTTCATCATCAACCGCCCAAATTCGAT
This sequence comes from Candidatus Thorarchaeota archaeon, assembly GCA_018238205.1. Classification (GTDB taxonomy): domain Archaea; phylum Asgardarchaeota; class Thorarchaeia; order Thorarchaeales; family Thorarchaeaceae; genus SMTZ1-45. Next base: position 18,085 of record JABCTV010000015.1, on the reverse strand, counting down.
GTCTTACTCCTGCAGTATCAGTAATGTCTGCTACTGGTCCTTTCTTCATATTCTTCTCTAGGACTGCATCAACGCTTCCCTCTTTGTCAGGATAAATGACAAAAATCTGACCAAAGTTTGCCATCGAGCTTCTGCACAAGCTGAGTCTATCAACAATGTCTTTGGGTAGGGTTTCTTCATGTTGTAGCACGCCTGCAAATGATCCAGAACTTGGTGCTTCGGACGCGAAGTCCTCAAGCTCGATAAGACCAATGAACCCAAACCGAAAGAGCTTCTTTCCTTCGACTTCAAAATCCTGACCATAGACATAGAACGATTCTTTCTCATCTTGCTTCAACGAATTATCATCAACCCATTTGTTGAGAAAGTCCCTTGCTCTTGTGTATTGGTTACTCTCAGGAGTATCATCATCTCTTGGTTTGTTTTTAATTATCCAAGCGATATTATGTTCAGAAAGTCCTTGTAGTTCGTCCACCTTTGCGCCCTTGATGATATCATAAGGAGGTGTGACAACTTTCGATAGGTCACCGACTTTGCTCTCGTCGTACCTGAAAGCTCTGAATGGTTTTACTCGTACCACTTTGAATACTTCCTTGCTGTCCCTAGACAATGCTAGTTTCAGAGATTCTATTGCTGCGGGCACAATCCATCATTATCATAAGTCTTTCTTTAGGTATACAGCATCATTTGGCTCATGAATACACTGCAGAAACCCAAGCGTCAAACTTAAATGAGAACCATACCCGTACGCGAGAACCAACATGGATAGGGGAACACCATGGAATTCTGTGAAAAATGTGGCGCATTGATGCTTCCTAAGCGTGATGAAACTGACACTGAAAAGTCGAAAAAAACGCTCGTTCTAGAATGTAGAGAATGTGGGTATGAGAAGATAGTTAAATCTGCACCAGCATATAAGGTAGAATACCGTATCAAACATTCTCCTCGTGAGAAGATCGTAGTAATTGAGGAAGAATCTCGTCAGAAAGACGAATTGTCAGGGGATGAACAACGAGAACGGCGAAAAGAGATACTAGAACATTACGAAAGTGAGGATTGACTTGCGCTAAGATACCTTTTATATCCGGAATACCTATACTATCCATACCTATGGGTTTGGGCCGTCTACTATACTAACTTGTTTTACAATCCTTCCATTTTCAAGGGTTGTACGCTCATTCAAAGGAGGACCTTACTAAGATGGGAAACGAACTTCATCATGATTTTCAGAGCTTTTTAATATTGAATGGAAATATCACTGACAAACTGCGATTGATTACTACAGGCTACAAGATTCCATCTGATCTCAAAGAACAGATTATGGAAGACCTGATGAGTATCATGAACGCAAATGGTGGTATCCCATTTGGATTCAAGAGGAGTGCCCCCAGTTCAACCAAGGAAACTGCTGAATTACTGAGTTTAATTTCTAACTTCCAATCAGGGTATGAAGATACTGTAAAGAAGATGATTGGATTCCTTGTTTCTAGACAGAAGAATGATGGTGGCTTTGGAGAGTCACTCAAAATAGACCCTCACATTGAAGATAAATGGGGTAGCGTTGGGCGAGACTGGTATCCTGTCGGCACAAGTATAACATGGCTTACAGGCAAATCCCTCGAAGCTTTATGTTTAGTGAATTTTGAAGATAGTGAAAGATTACTGAGAGCCCGTGATTTCTTATTGGAAACACAATATGAGGATGGTAATTGGCCTGATTTCAAGGACCAGAATATCTCTGATCCTCTTGGAACTGGTAATATTCTACTTGGATTGCACGCGATCGGAGTTGAATCCAACAACAAGGTGATTGTTGATGGAAGAGCCGCTCTACTTCAGCATTTAAGCGACTGCATAGAAGCGAAATCGATTTGCGATTTGGCTGATGTGACTGCCATTGGAAAACCCAAGACGGCTAAGGAAAAAGAGATCATCCAAAATAGTATCGAGCTGATTGTGACTTCCCAGAAAGAGGATGGTGGATGGGCTCCTATTGGTTCGAAGAAAAGCGATCCTGAGTTGAGTTCCATTCTACTACTTGAGTTCAAGAGAGCTCATAATCTATTGTGACAGGTGATGTACTACTCGATGAGAGAGAACGTCATTACGCTCTTGCAGCGCGGAACGAAACACGTTGCAGGAGTTTTCACTTCTGAGGGATTGTACGCTACGTGTCTTCCAAGAGATTTTCCCGATGAAGCAATTAGAGCAGTTGATGGATTTGACCTTCCCGAAACTAGGAATGATGAATTTGTTAGAATCCTAAATTCTATCTTTGACATTTATGAAGGCAAGAAAGATGTGAACATAACCGAAATTAGATTAGATTTTACAGATCTCTCTCCGAAGGAAATTGCAGTTTACAAAGCAACAATGAAGATTCCATATGGTCAAACGTTACCTTATGGAATTGTTGCAGAATATGCTGGGTTACCTGGTGCGGCACGATTTGTTGGTAATGTTATGGCCAATAACCGACTTGCTCCGATAGTTCCTTGCCACAGGGTAGTTGCATCAACTGGGATTGGCGGCTACGGTAGTGGAATTGACACAAAAATCGAATTTCTTAAGCGAGAAGGAGTATTCGCGGAGTGATTATTCAGAATCCTTTAACTATGAGTAAGCTCCTAGTAATATTACCCAGATACATACGGATGCGTGAGCCTAATGAACCTGAAAGTACGAAGAGACGGTGAGATAGTAGAGTTACGTAAGGTAGAACTAGAATCATTGAGCCCCCCGCTCTTCAGGACACTGATAGGGTACAATTCATTGAAACGTCTGGGTTACTCGATTTCGTTTATTCGCCCCAAGAAAAGTTCTAGTGGTGATTTTGAGAGAATTCGATATAACTTCATTGAACGTGGTGTCATGACCCGTCAACTTGAAGGTGAACTTGAACCAGATATGAAACGAGGAATTCTCAATCAACTTCCTCGAGGTAATTTCTCGATAATCCTCCTTCTTACACAGATACCTCGACGTGGTGTGAATATTCGTCTGGATAAATTTGAGTATGAGTTTCTTGGTTGTATTCTAATGAGAACTGAGGAAACTCTAGATGTTGTAATGAACACTACACCCACTCGGGATATCCTTATGCCAATGTATCCTGATCCCGAAGCAAGTGAAGCAGTAACTGAAGAAACTTAGATTAGAACTTACTTGTAAATGGTGTAATTTTTTCTTCTATAAGACGTAATTCCTTTCTTTTTTGCCAGGCTCTATATCCTGCATAAACAGCCCTAAGTCCAAGAAGACCAAAGGGAACAACGTACCAAATAATGAGTAGCGTCATATCAAATTGTAGCATGCTAAATCAAGTTTACTGATAATTGAACTAAATTAAGGCTGTTGACTAGTGCATCTCTGGCCTCCTCACCTTTATCAAGAAGTTTGTGTCAATAGACGTTGACGAGGAGATACTTGCTGTGTCTAGAAGTTCAAGAGCGATACCAAAAGCGATTGCTGCATTTGGTGAGAAGCAATTCAAAGAAACTGGAGCAGCTGCAGTTGAGGTTCTTCGAGTTAAGGCCGCTGTTATGAGAAAGCACTTCCGTCAACTCAAAGGTATTGTTTTCTTGGTGGCAGTTATCTCTCTTGATCGTGTAAGAGTATATTTTTTCAATTCTGCAGGTGTAATGGTGATTGGTGAGAATCTAGAAATTTCGACTTACAGCAAGGTTCGTAAGAGTTCCAAACTCATTGCTAAATTTGAGAAACCTAAGGTCCTTACCCCTGAGGAACTTCGTATTGAAGCTACTCAAGATCTTCGTGACAACTTGGGAAAGGCTATCCGCAGAGTCACACGTTTTCTTGCTGTAAAAGAACCAACTTTTCCTGATATTTTTGTGACTCGTTCTAAGAATGAGGATTCGTTGCAGAATTTTGGATTACAAGTATCCTCCGATTTCGAACTCATTTTCGAAGAGAATATTCTCTCCCAAAAATGGGTTGATGGTGTTCTTATTCGAGCTGCTTTTCTATTACAACTTGAAAAGAATCATTGGATGAATGAATCTGCCTGTTCAATTGGAAATGGTCTTGCCCATTCTCTTCTAAAGAATCCGACTCGCAATCACTGGACACATGAATGGAAAAAACAGAGTAAGGGTACCATTTGGTCACCAGTTGTAACTCACTTCCAAGAACATCGAGAAACTTATGGTTCAGATGTTTTCAATTGGTATATTTCTGTATTTCATAAATCACCTTTTGATACTGAGCCAACTTCATGGATTCCAGCTTTAACAGAAATACATGACTCAGCGATTGTTCTTATGGGCACTTCTGAGTTTCATGTGATTGACGGCTTCTGTAAGACTCTTGGAAAACCACAGCAACTCGTCAAACGTCGTCATCTGCTCGAATCAATCCACCTTGCACCTCGAATATTATGTGATTTAACAAGTTTGGGCAATCAAATTGGAATATCCATTGTAGATGAAGAATCTGAAGATGCATGGGCTTCAGTCAATTTTGCTAATGGGTCCAGAATCCAGACATTGACCATCGGAAATCAGGAGGCTATGTCTATTGATGTAATTGAGTATTGGTTGAATTTGGAAGATATTTTCCCCTCATCAACTGGTCTCGTATCTCATGGATTGGATATAGTCCGACGAGCCTTGGAAAAAATGGGGGTTCATTCTCATCTCGCAAGTACATTTGACGCAAGACTAGAATTGAAGAAAGAAAGGACTCTTGAATCGAAGGAGATTGCCGTACTCGAACGTCTACAATTGGGATATCTGGAAATCATATCAAATACACTTGTAGGTTCTCCCCATATTGTGAAGAGCTTACTTGAGAAAGAGTGTATTGTTTTTGTTCCAGATTTCAATCATCTAGGTATTGACCCTGATTTTGTATTGCATGGTGCATATGATGATATTCAAAGAATTGGTAAGTCTACTCTTGAAGCGACTATATTCAAGTGCGGTGCAGAAGCTTTCGCGATAGTATCTGCTCCATCAAGCTGGCGTAGACCCCTCTTAGAATCAGCATACGACTCAGACCTTGAAATTTGGCCAATCATTTCTGTGAGATCAAAACGTAGACTACTTCGTGATGAACGATTGTTTGTCGAAAGAGAGGATGTTCTAAGATGGAGCGATGGGACTAGCTAAGAATCTCTACTATTGTTCCAATCGCACGTGTATTTGCTTCTCTTAAGACAATCTTATCGCCAACTCCAACGGCTTCTGGTGAAACAATGAATCTCAGCTTCACCCTTGCAAAGTCCCCAACACTCAGAAACTCGGCATCGTAGATCTTTCGCAGAACCACAGTTTGTTGAATGGTATGTGCTTGCAATACTGGTGAATATCCCACTGAAATTTTAGTGGGGTGTCGCGTGACTACAATATTAGCCTCAAATTCTCGACTGCTTTGACCGTCATCTTCGGGATCAATAATAACCTGCCCGCGGCGGACGCTATGTTTGTCGACCTCTTTGATATCAAAACCAAAAAGATCTCCAGCTCTAACTGTACTTATCCGATTCTTAAACATCTCAATACTAAATAATCGGCCTTCATGAAAGAGATTGTTCCTATCCGGACCTATTTTGACATTCTGTCCTTGTTTGAAAACACCTGCCTTCACTGTACCCGTGACAACCACGTTCGTTCCCTTTATTCCACGATAGACTTTGTCAACGTATGCACTAGTTGGGTCCGTGATACTCGAATGTCTAGAATTTGTTGGAACACTTTTCAACAACTCTATCATCAACCCTAGAGATTCAAAATCTAGAGATGAGATTGGCAAGATTGGTACAATCACTCCATGATTGATTTCACGAATAATCGGAGGAATCTCATCTGAGGATTTTACAGTGACAGGTATCTTTCCAATATCTTTCAAACTGTTTCGCACTACATTTACTACCAGATCTAAATCATCAGGCTTTGTCTTGTCAATCTTTGAGATTACAATAAAGAACGGAGCTTCTTGACTCGACATCAATATCAGATGCTCTCTTGTGATATCATCAAGTCTAGGAATTCCCGTGTTCTCTTCTTCCTGTCTGATCAGATAAGCTTCTTCGGGGCCCGGAACTAAAACCAATCCATATTGTGCATCTGCCCCTAGAATACTTCTGATCATTGTCTTACTGTATTCCTTATGGCCTGGAGCATCAAAGAATGTCACGATTCTCTCAGATTGGTCTAATACTCGTGCTGACTCTTCCTTACTCAATGGATTCTCCAAATGGAGAGATTGTCCTTCACTGTCAAATCCCATGAATGAGAGATGAATATCTGCTGTCTGACCTCTCGTAATCTCTTGAGGATGTGTAAGTAGGAATGAACGTGCACTTCCTTTTCCATCATCTGGTCGCCCTGTAACAAGTGCGCCAATCAAACTTGATTTTCCTGAGTTCACCCGCCCTGCAACATTGACAGAACATGTTTCTTTGATTTCTGGTGCTGCTAATCTTTTGAGTAGATAGATTCCCACTAATCCCTTTGGAGTTTCAACACGTTCCTCTTCCACAATTTCTGCAGCAGCTTCTTCACATAACTCAAGTAATACATGTTCTGAAGTCTTTAGAGCAGACTCTGATATTCCTCTGACTTCCCATTCTTTTCCAGCAATGTCTTCAATACCGATTAGGAAAAGACCCTCGAATGGATTGTCATAGGTCATATACTTGATTCTGGTTACAAGCTTCTCACGTTTCTCTTTCTTCAAATCCGCTTTTGTAAGTCGTCTCTTAAATTCTGCGTGCCGACTCTCTCCATTTTCAAGTATTTTCAAGATATCATCGTGTGATGTCATTAAGTGAGCTCCATAGTTGCTAGTCCTTCAAATTGAGTAGTTATAAGCTCTATCAACAAGTTCGTTCTATTTCTGTTATGTTTTGAATATTATATCAATAAGGCCCTCTGCTCTCTGATACTCTTTGGAATTGAAACCATCACCTGTTCTAATGTCCTTGAACTCATTATCAAATCCTTGCGCAAAAGTTCTAAGCTTGTATCTCACATCAAAGCTTTCTTGGTTAGCAATCAGGGTTATAATCCATTGCTCTTTGTGCTCCATCATTACAGTGAATCCCTCATGATTAATGGACCTTAGAAGTCCACTCTGCCCCATGAGTTCACTGGAGAAAGCTGTAATTGCAGATATGAATCCACCAATCAAGGTACTATCCATCTCAAGCTTGTTATCGAAGTGGTGAACAAAGATTGGCAATCCAGCTTCTCTATCCAGTGTAATAAGAGTGTGAAGACTTGGCTGAGGTATATCTCTAAGTTTTCCTGATACTGGCTTGAAACCACTTAATCTATCTAATGACTTACCCGCCGGAGTTTCTTCGATTGATGATATTTCTGAATAAGAAGTCATCAATCTCAATCTTGATTTTGCCTCTTCTTCTAATCTAACATCTTCGATAAATTGAGCGATACTGAGAGACCTCTCAATATCTCCCTTAGCTTCAAAATCTTGCCCTGCTATTGTGAACATGTCACTTCTAACTAATAATGCTTCAGCATATAATGCCTGTATTCCCTGTTCTTGTGCAATCTGAATCAAGTCATTCAGGTGGTATCCTGCTTTAGATAGATGATCTACAGACTTAGATTTTTGATATGCTTTCAAATATGTGCTAGCAAGTTCGAGTTCAGCTCGAACTAGAAACTCGAAGATATCTTCTTTCCTTGCTATCTCAAGAAGTTCCTCAAAAAGAGAGATTGCTTCATCATGTTTGTGTCTAAGAGCATTGTAGTTACCTTCTGCAAATAGGTATGCCGCTTTTTGCATAGGTTTCTCAGATGTACTTACCATTTTTTCAGATTTTTTAAGATACATCAATGAGTCTGGGAATCTCCCCATTTTTGCTAATAATATCGAATACCATGCATATAATTCAATGACTCCAGTCTGAGTCTTCTCTTCAAGCCGTATTCCTTCAATCAAGTAATTTTCTGCTTCTTCATAACGTCCAAGAATAATAGATATCTCACCAAGGTTTGCAAGTGTTACAATACGACCTGATTCCATTTCCATTAATTCTAAGGATGCTCTAAAGAAGTCTAATCCTTCTTCAAGTAATAATGAATTCAAGCGCAAAGTACCCAGATTATTCAATGCCATAGCTATGCCTAATTTGAATCCAAGTGATTCACTGATAGTTCTGAAGGCCACATAGTGTTTCTCCCCCTGCTCAAAGTCCCCCCTGAAGTTACAAATATGGCCTCTCATATTTTCAACAAGTGCCAAAAACATTCGATGGTTTTTCTGTTGAGCCATATCTTCCAGAGTATCAACTATGCGAGATGCTCGACCCGCTTGACCAACTTCTTTCAATAGTGATGCGACTACATACAATGTGAACATTGTTTCTACAAGAGGATTTTCCACCTGTTCGGGATATTCTTCAAGAAGATTATCAAATTCCATCACGCACATAATTACACTGGTATCCTGTTCAGCTGCAGCAAGTAATACCTTTACTGTGCTCAATCTCACTTGATCGGAAGGTGTCGAATCTTCAGATATCACATCGTTGAGAGTATCTAATACATTGCTAAGTTCCGTAACGTCTGAAAGGGTAAACAGAACAATGGCTCTCAGTGCAAGGACTTCTGGATCTTGAGACTTATTTGACATATAGAGTGCTTCAGCTAACCGACCACGAATCAGACATGCATGAACCCCCACTGCAATTCTCTTATGGTTAGGATTTTCTTTCATACTTTCCTTTGTTGCTATTTTTACCACAATGTTGGTTATTGTTTGGAAAGAATCAGTACCCTTCTTCTTAGTCTTATCTACTTCTGAAGCAATTTCATCCCAAGGGATTGATTCCTCTTCTCTGTAAATATCAAATTCTGAGGGTATGAATTTCCTACTCAAGATTCCCACGCTAATCTTGTTGATAGTCACAAAGTGTATTGGATGTTACGGTTGTGTAGAATACCTGTATCGCAAAGTTATTACTGCATTACTAGAACAACCCAACTAGATATCTTACGATCATGGAGAGGTTATCAAAATGTTTGATGTATTGGAAAAGGCTATAGACAAAAGTCGCGATCTTGGTGCATCTTATGTTGAGGTCCGTGGAGAATCTGGTTTCATCGAATATATTCAGATGGATGATTCACGAATCACCGCACTTACTCAACGTTTAGAACGTGGTGTTGCTGTCAGAGCACTTGTTGATGGTGCTTGGGGATTTGTTACGATTGGTGATATTGACAACTTAGACAAGGCAGTGTCTGATGCAATATCCATGGCAAAAACTGCAGCCCCATCAAGACGTGAACCAATAGAACTTGCTGAGGTGAAAACATACGAGGAAGTCATCAAGGCTAGCCCTAAGAAGGATCCTCGTCATGTTCCAATTGAAGAGAAGATCAAGTACATGAATGACATGACCAAGATCATTCGTGATTACGATACTCGAATTACTGCAGTAACAGTCAAGATTCGTACCGCATCGGGGCAGAAATATCTTGTTACTTCTGAAGGAACAAAAATTCAATCTCCTTCACTTCTTGTGTGGACATACCCATGGGTCAGCGCAAAAGATGGCCCTCGAATGAGTGCCGCAAGGTATGAAGATGCCTCAACACATCAAGGCTGGGAATTTTTGGAACAGGTCGCAACTCCTGAAGTCATTGGAACTCAGGCCGCGAGGAAAGCCAAACTTCAACTTGAAGGAGTCGCTCCTAAGGCAGGAGCCGTTCCATGTGTGTGTGCTCCTAGAGTTATAGGAACTCTTGCACATGAAGCTCTCGGACATCTTGCTGAAGCTGATTTGACAGTCAATAGTGCATTTGGTGGTAAAGTCGGAGAAGTTGTTGCTGCCGATGGTGTCAACATGACTGATGATGGAACCAATACTGGGAAAGTTGGTGTTTCGAAATATGATGATGAAGGTGTTCTAAGTAGTCGCGTAGATATCATCAAGGACTCTGTCTTAACAGAACTCATGACGAACAGAGAATATGCTGCTAAGATTGGCCAACGTACCACGGGAAATGCTAGAGCAGAAAGCTACCTCTTTCAACCCATAATCCGGATGCGTAGTACTCAGTTTGAACTTGGTAACCATGCTCGCGAGGAATTGTTTGAAGGGATAGACTTCGGTTATTACTGTGTAGATTTCAGAGGAGGGCAAGCTCAAACAAATGCTAGTTTTCAAGTCGGAATTCAAGAGGCATACGAGATAGTAAACGGTGAGATTGGTCGTCCAGTAACTGATTTGTCAATCTCTGGTATTGCTACTGACTCACTAATGAAAATCGATGCAATTTCCAAAGAACCTTTTGAATACGAAATTGGACGTTGTGGAAAAGGTCAGGAAGCCCTTGTATCTTCTGGTGGACCTGATATTCGATTTGCTGCTGGTGGTATTACTTTTGGAGGAAAAGCATAGGAGGTATGGATGATGGTTAGCGAAAAAGAACTTCTTGAACTCTGTAAATACATCGTAACAGTTGGAAAAGATAGCGGAGCAACTGCTGTCGAAGCACTCGCTCAATTTGAAAACCAGATTGAATCCGACATTGAACTCTCTCAAATATCAAGTGTTAATCAGAGGATTGGTACTGGAATAGCTGTTCGACTCTATATTGGCAAGAAGATGGGTTCCGCTTTCACAAATATAGCTACCAAAGAAAGTGTGAAGGATTCAGTTGATCTAGCTATTGCTGCAGCAAAAGTTACTACTGAAGACAACGATTGGATTGATCTTCCATATCCGCAGGAATATCCCAAGATAGATGGTCTCTGGCATGAAGAAGTAGTAAATGTAAATCCTAGTGAGATTGTTTCTTCGACTGGTGAATTAATTACCAAGGGGTCTCAAAGTGAACCTGGATTGATTATTGTTGCTGGCGGTGCTGCTGCCTTTTCTGGAGTAACTGCTTATGCGAATAGCAATGATGCTGCCTATTCTACGAAAGGTACAGGGTCCTTTATTGCAGAAGTGGCTATTGCTCAAACAGAAACGGGCACGACTCCAATGGTGATTTCTTATGATATTCAGAGAAATTTGAATGTCGACATTGACGGAACCGTCAAGAAGGTGGCAGAACAAATACGTCGAATCAAGACTTCTGCAAAAGGGAAAACTGGAAAATACAAGATCATACTACATCCTCAGGCTTACTCTCAGCTCTTCACTTACACACTGATGCAAGGGGCGCGTGGTGATAACGTTGCTCGAGGCAAGTCAATGATTGCTGACAAAATTGGTGATGCGATTGCTTCTGAGATTTTCACACTAGTTGATGATGGTCTGTTTCCAACAAGCCCAGTGACTTCGATTGCTGATGATGAAGGTGTTCCACGACAACGTACACCTATTATCGAAGGTGGTGTTTTGCGTTCTTTCTTATGGGATACATACTGGGCAAACAAGATGGATCTCAAAAGTACTGGTAATGCAAAACGAAATATGCGACAAGGACTTGTTGAAATAAGCCCGACCACTCTTGTTGTGGAACCCGGAACTCGTGACATTGAAGATATCATCAGTGGAATAGATCATGGGTATTACATCCAGAGCGTACAGGGGGCACATAGTTCAAACCCTGAATCTGGTGATTTCAGTGTCGTCGGCAATCCTGCCATTCTAATCGAGAACGGTAAGATGGTTGGCGGAGTTGCTGGTCTTATGGTTTCAGGAAACATCTTTGACCTCCTCAAGAATGTCGTTGAAATCGCCAAGACACCAATTCCACTGTTCTCATGGAATGGCCCTGAGATTGTAGCTAAGGATATTGATGTTATCGCTAAAGAGTAGGTGCAAAACGAGCGGGAGACCAAAGTGTTATCATTTCGGTATCCCTCTCTAATGCCAAGGGAAAAAGCATATCAGTTAAAGACAGAGAGCTGTTTAAGCAGCCTACCTAGAGGGACACTAATGAATCGACGTTACCTTGTTCTTGCACTCCTACTAGCATCGATGATTGCAATGCCTGCACCAGCAGATTACACATCAACAATGCAATCCACTCTCAACTTTGATATCTCATTAGTTGAAACAAAGCTACAGATGGAAATCGCCAGTGAAGAAGGTCAAGGTGTAAGCGCCCTCTTGGAATTTGACGATCAACTTTCAGTATCTGAGATTGCAGTGGTGGAATCCTTAGGTGTAGAATTTGTCAGACGTGGTTCTTCGATTGTTAATGTTGGAAGAATATATTCCGCAACAGTATTTGATGTTGATTCAATAGAGCATCTCTCTAACTTGGGGCTCATTCGTGCAACATCAGGAAGTAAGCAGTTTGTTCCATCCTTGACTACTTCAATGGAAGAGATACGAGCTGATGATGTTTGGAATAACCTACAAACAAATGGTCAGACAATAAATGGGTCTGGAGTAACAGTGGCTGTGATAGATACAGGCGCAGCATGGCTTCATCCCTCTTTTTGGAAACAATATCCTGCTGAGTTCAATTTTATCCATCCTGATTCATATTACTATATCGACCTCAATGGTAATGCCTTAGCAGACCTTGGAGAAGGTCCGATTCTTACCGTAGATGGTCAAACTGGACCCTTGATAGATTACAGTTCTGACTACATGTATATCAGCACAGATGGGACTGGAAATTTCGATTATGCTGATGGCGATAGATGGATTGGTGGAATTGATGGTGATGATGACGGTGACGTCAATCTAGGCTCTGACAAAGCTGTCATTCTGAATATTTCCAAAGTAGCAATTCTCTATGATCAATTTACTTCTAATGTCTATGTTCGAGGAGTCAATCTAACTCAGGCAGTGTCTGTTGGTGATTCACACTCTACTCAACATGGAACACATGTATCATCCACTGTTGCTGGTGGACAACCTGGGTTCACATCATATATTGGTGCCGCTCCAGGTGCAGATTTAATCATTGTCCGAAGTCCACTCAATTCTGCCGACATTCTTGATGGAATTAGTTTCGCAGTTGAAAATGATGCGGATATTATCAACATGTCCTTTTCATCATATCTAGGATTTTTGGATGGCACGGATCCTGAAGATTTAGCTGTTACAGAAGCGTTCCTTAATCATGGCGTCTTGACAACTGCGGCTGCTGGTAACCTTGGCAATCGAGATAAGCATGCAAGATTCAGCGTACCCTCAGGTGATAGCAATACTGTACTGCTCCGAGTAAATAATGAACCTGATTATTCCTTTCTCAGTTTACTCTGGCAATCACGAGATAGAGATGAGCACGTTCTACTTACTCCACCAACAGGTCCTGTTATCGACTTGGGTGAGTATTCACAGATTGCTGGAAACTCATTTTCTCTTGATACTGATAGCCTATCGGCATACGTCTTCTGTGAAATTAGTTCTAGGGGTATGAACAACATCATAGTCCAAGTATCAACTGCGGAACATGAATGGGAGGATGGTGTTTGGGATGTCACTGTCACAAATCCACAAGGTGAAGACATCTGGGTTGATGGTTACTCATGGGATGGTTATTGGGAATCAAGCTATATGACATTTGATAACTATATTGATAATCTCCACACTATCAGCTCTCCTGGTACATCCGACTTTGCAATAGCTGTGTCATCATATAGTGAAAGCTTAGCAACTATAACTTCAACTTCTAGCAGAGGACCACGTATTGATGGTGCACCAAAACCAAATATTGCTGCCCCCGGGGTAGGAATAACAGCTGCTTCGGGAAACATCGTTTCTGGTGGCCTCTGGGAATCAAAAACTGGCACGAGTATGGCTTCACCTCATGTTGCAGGTGTCCTAGCTCTTATTCGGCAAGCCGAAGGAAATAAGAATCCCTGGATGGATTATAGTTCTTTGATAAATGGGGCTGGTAGCTCGTCTTCACATTATGAGATTCCCTTGAATGATTGGGGTCATGGTCTATGTGATGCTGGATTATCTACAATGTATGTGCTCTCAGAAACTCTTGAAACTGATTCGACCATTTCTGATTGGGCTCTTCTTGGAAACTTCATGACAGATATTGATGAGCCTGAAGTACAGCCAGATTTAGACATACGTTATGTTAAGGTATTTCAACAGGCTGACACTCTTGCTTATGCGATATTCACAGATGAAACAAGTAATTTCTCTGGAACCGATATGTTGAGCGTTGAGTGGGATTCTGATTCTAACTTACTAACAGGAGTCAATGGAGCTGATATCCTCCTCAATCTTACTGCTGATAGCTTGAATATCTATGAATGGAATGGCTCGTTCTATGAGCTTTCGTCATATACAGGATCTTGGTGGAATTCGTCAACAGCAACTTTCCTGAAAGTAGAAGGGCTATCAAATGGAATCCGTGGCAATATTGTGATTAATACTCATAACTCGACACTGAATTATGTTGACTCAACAGCATCATCCAGTCTTACAAACCAGTGGATACCGATGATTGAAGCAGTCGATATGACGATGTCTGATGGGAATCTTTCAATTATGATTGATTCTTTTGATGGAGATTCGGCATTAAGTTCAAGATCAATTGGAACGAGCATCGTTGATGGGAGTCTTTCGATTCTTCAAACCTCAATAGCAATATCTGAGGACTCCTCTGAGATAACGGTCGATTCGAACCTTGTTCTTACACAATATGTGAATAGTTTGAGTGTGAATATCACTTCCGATACAGAAACTCTTCACTTTCCACTTGTCATGTTGACAGTGACTGCAACATACTTGGTCCGGATAACAGATGCATCCCTAGACAGCTCGTTAATCCGAACTGGTTTACTCTTCACAGAGAGAATATCTGGTGAGTTTTCAATCGAAGGATATGAACTGGTGTCACAGGCTCTCATTGGATTCAGGCATTCATCAGGTCTCTGGTTCAACTTCACAGTTAATGGCGAAGGTTTCTATGAATTTACAATTGCACCATCTGGATTTCCAGTTGGAGAATATGAAGTATACGCAATTGCTAAAGGTACGATGGTTCCTACCACTGAGATGCAATTTGCTACCTTGATTATCATTGAGGACAATACTCTAATTATGGTAGGCATAAGTGTAGCAGTGGTCGCAGTAGTCGCGATATTTGCCTTCAGACGGTTAAGTAATCGAAGAGGTGTTGAAGGATGAAGATTGTAGTGGTTGGATACGGTCCAGGTGGTGCAGCTGCTGCTGTGGCTGCGAGAATGTTCAATTCCGAGGCCGATATCAAGATTGTAACTCAGGAAACCTTGGAATCACATAGAAAACCTGGGGCTTCTCTTGCTCTTGAAATTCCAGATACAAATGACCTTGCGATCAAAGACTGGTCTTGGGATGCACTATCCAAAAAGCGAATCGAAGTCTTACCTGGTACAACTGTAACTCCCGCAGACTCAAAATTAAACAGTCTTCAAATTACCGGACCAGAAGGGACCTCTACGCTCGATTATGATCGCTTAATCTTAGCAACAGGTGGAATTCCCAATGTTCCGAGTATTTCCGGTACTGATTTACCCGGTGTGTTCACAATTCAAACTATGGCTGATACAAGCGAGATTGGAAAACTGCTCACTGGTATGAATAGAGTTGTCATTGTAGGTGCAGGGTTTAGTGGTCTTGAAACTGCAGAGCGATTAGTTTCACTTAGGAAAGATACACACTTGATTGTTCGATCACGTATAATGCGACGCCAACTTGAGGAATCAATGAGTACTGAGCTGATGTCAAGATTGCCCAGTGCATTGACAGTTCACCAAGGTGAATCACCAACATCTGTTATTGGAGATGTGAAAGTGGTAGGTTTGTCGCTTGGAGATAAAAAATTAGATGCAGATGCAGTTCTGTTTATGACAGGGGTCAAACCAAATGTTCAGTTAGCGAAGCAACTTGGTGTAAAGATTGGAAGTCTTGGTGGAATTGTTATTGATGAGAAAATGCAGACTTCTGAAGATGGTATCTACGCAGTTGGAGACTGTGTTGAAGTAATTGATTCATTTACTAACAAGCCCCTTCTCTTACCAGTTGGAAGTGTAGCTGCACGAGCAGGACGTCAGGCAGGTGTAGCTGCTGTAGGCGGCAAAAAAATCTATGAGGACACCTCAAAGCGACTTCAATATGATAGGATTTTTGGAACCGATATTGTTTGCATTGGACATTCATCTACTACCGCTGAAGATATGGGTGTGAAGACTTCTGTTCAATATATCAACGATCCGTCTGAATTTGCTAATGTTGCTCTTGTGACTGATTCAAAGGGTCAGCTTATCGGTGGGCAAGTGATTACCTCCAGAATGGGCGCCCGACTTGGGTACGAGATACTTGAACGAGTGGAATCTGGAGCAATCCTTCAGGATAAGCCTCTTTTGAAGCCACGCCATGAACGTTTACGAGACTATCTTGAAACTACCTATGGTCCTATAACCTAAATCTTACAATATGGGTGAGTGCACCTCAAATGTAAGAAATTTCTGTGTTCTACCCTTTTCCTGCCAGTGTCACCACCTCTTCGTAATTCTGTTGAATTACAAAAATTGGCATGAGCTTTGTCAGCAATCATTGGGATGGGATCCCTCCCGAAGACCTGGCTTCTTTCTCCTGTTTTTGAGCTGGAACATCACTTCCAGCGACAGAGAGCGTTTCCACAGTTCTTACCACGGCGGGGTCATTATCACTCTCACCAGTTGCATCACTGAAACTGATAAGGTCCGAGTGGACAAAGTGAACAGCCGCGGACTCTCCAGAACCTGATGATGATTCCTTTGTGGAGAGTAAGGACTTCCCTTGAGAAGAAGACTTCTTCTTTCGGGCTTTCGGTCGCGCACGTCGATTAGTTGTTCCTCGAACAACTGATCTAGTCCACATACCTAGTCCTTTCATATAATTTCATTTTGATGAGAGTATATGAACTCATACAATTTCTTTATTATGAAAGAGTGTGTCAGAGTGATGAGAGAAGAGCGGCTCATCACAAGATGGTCCTATTCGATAGAGGGTGGCGGGACTTCCCACTCATCCTCTTTTGGTTGTACTCGTTTTGGACGGGACCTTCTATCTGAGCCAAATTTCTGCCAGCCTGCATAACCAAGTCCAATTGCTACTACACCAAGAAGTGAGTAGATTACCGTTTGGATGAATACATCATCAGCAGCATCTACAGGGATTAGAATGGTCTTCTGGAAGATACGTGTGTCGCCACTGGCATCACTTGCAACAACACGGAATGAATAGAATCCACCACTTGTGTAATCGAAACTAGTTGTAAATTTGTAACCCAAACTCTCGGTGACGTCTCCTGTAATATTATTTCCAAGAGGTCCAATGATACTCATTGAAACAACATCCAAGTCATCATCGAAGATATACGCTGTAACATTTGCGGGTTCTCCAAATTCACCGGTTGTCAATACAACATCATAGATTCGCGGTGCCTCGGGAATTATCGCACTTGCAATATTCCTCAGGAGTCTGAGATTATCTGCATCTGCACGAATTGCGTCATAGAGGACTGTGTCATAGAGTGTTGAACCATCTGAGATTACGATCACATTTCCACTGCCATATTCAGCTGTAGCCACAATGGCGTGGGTTTTTGCAGCATCCTCCCAGAAAAGACCTCTGGCATTTGAAACAGAGGAATTTATGCTCAGTGTACTCCCTAGGATTATGTATAGACTTGTTACTCCTTCCATTAATGTATCATTTTCAACAGCGCTACCAAGTGATGCATCATAGAGGAGGCCTTGACCTCCACTACCTTCTCCGATACCTCGTCTTTCACATTGAATTCCAAAAGGCTCTAGAATCTCATTATACGAATCTATGCCAAAAGTTGCGGTTTCAGTTGCTGAATCCCAGAACTCCGAAAGAACAAAGAGAGTACCACCATTCTCTACAAAAGTGTGTAAGGCTGAAACCTCGTCACTTGTATAGGCCGTTTCAGTGTCCATAATCATAAAGATGTCTGAGCTGGAAAGCGAGCCAATATCAATGTAATCTGTAGAGGAGTCATCTGGACTTCCAAACTCTGATAGAGTAACTCCACTTTCTCGTAGATATTCAGTGAAATATCCATAGTATGACGGATCGTCTGGGTCTCCATCTGGTCCTGTCGAATGATGTTCCATATCGACCATCAAGCGACCACCGAATAGAGTAATTGCAAAACCAATATCGATT
>JABCTV010000101.1 GCA_018238205.1 Candidatus Thorarchaeota archaeon | reverse complement strand
TCTCAGTACCAACAGCCACCGAACAAAGATTTGCTGCAACGGCTACTGCAGATCCTGAACTAGATCCACAAGGATTTCTATCAATAGCATAGGGATTACGAGTTTGTCCACCTCGGCTGCTCCACCCACTTGAGGAATGCTCAGACCTAAAATTTGCCCACTCACTTAGATTAGTTTTAGCAAGTATCACTGCTCCTGCTTTTCGTAATTGCTTGACAATAAAAGCATCCTGTGAAGGAATAGAACCAAGGAGCGCAAGAGACCCAGCTGTGGTCATCATCTTATCAGCTGTGTCAAGGTTGTCCTTCAACACAACTGGGATACCATGCATAGGTCCTCGTGAACCTGAAGTCTTTCTTTCTTCATCCAGTTCATCTGCAATCTTGAGAGCATCCGGGTTCACCTCAATAATTGAATTCAAACGCGGACCATCGACATCAATCGTTTTAATCCTCTCAAGATACGATTCTACTATCTTTCGTGATGAGAGGGTGCCTGATTTCATCAAGGATTGCAATTCAAGAATTGTGTGCTCTTTCATCTGGACATCTCCTAGCAATTACTTTGTTTGTAAACCGAAATTAGAAGTCATCGGTCATTCAAGAGAGGGTCTTCTTTGCTGAAGCATAGACCTTGTCAAGGTCCTTATCAATTGAAGATGGAATACAAAGTACAGTTTCTTCCTTGAGAAGATTGTCTACAACCGCCCTTGCTTGATCAACAGTGGTCTTCTTACCATCAGCAATCCAAGATTGAATATTCAATCTAGATAGAATGTCTGAAGGGAAGAGGTGCTTTGTTCTGTAGTTCTTAGCTGTATGTTTCTGTTTGAGATAATCTCCACCTGGCCCCACCTTACCGATCAAATCCTGAATTTCATCGACCGATAATTCATCAGAGTTTTTTATCAATCTAAGAGCTGAACCACAGTATTCATTGTCAATGACTAGTTTTTCTAAAGACAGGCAATTGAGTTGGGCAAGTAAACCTGGGCCAGATATGACATTGATTCTAGCAAGTATGCCCATTATCAAACCTAATCCAGTTTCGTACCCACTTTGAGAATCTTCAATCTTAGATTCAGAAGTTCCAAGGTATGCATGAGTTGGCATTCCGTAGCTCTTACCTATCTCATTCGACATGCAGGCGGTCATAGTTGATTCAACTGCACTAAACCGAGGAGTGCCATATCTCATATCAAAAGATCCAATTGCACCACCATAAATTAAGGGAGTTCCGGGATTGACTAATTGTGCAATCACAACTCCACTAAGAATTTCCATATTTTGCTGGACCAACGTTCCTGCTATAGTTATTGGACTTGATACACCCATCAAAGGTGCAGGGACAATTTGTGCAGGAATACTCGCCTTAGCACAATCAATTAGATTCTGACTTCCAGTATCATTCCATGATAACGGTGATGTCGGACAGCAATCAAAGATAGCTTGAGGTTTCTTTGCATGTTCTTCAGCGCCGCCAGATACAATCTCCAGTATCTCTTTCATGAAGGAGAAGTCATCTTTTGTAAAAGCACCAGTCACAACTGGTTTTGTTGAGTTCTTCAGAATGGCATAGAGACGATAGAACCCAGCTACACCCATAGGTATGTCCGATGGGATCAGTGCAGTACTTTGAAGTTTTATATACTCTAGGTGCTCAACAACTTTGACTAGATTCGTGATGTCTTCTGAAGTTCCTTTTCTGATTTCTCCGGTGTTTCTATCTTTAAAATGAGCAGCAGATGAACCAGGATTAATGAGCACATTTTCTTCACCAATTGTGCATGATTCACTTCCATCTCGAGAAAATAGAGAAAATGAAGAAGGAACTGATTTCAAACATTCTTTGACTAGGCGTTCTGGAATCTTCACAATGTCATCAGAAATGATACTACCAGATTCTTCGAGCACAGTCTTTGTTTCTTGGTTCGCAACTCGAACACCCGAACTCTCCAGTAGTTGAAGAGTTGCTGAATGAATCTCCTCAATCTTGTCCTTAGTCAAGTAGTTTAATCTAGTCATTTTCTTCAATCTGAATAAACTCATAACGTTCCTAAAAGTCTGTTCTACAGAAGTCATTGCACATCAAAAATTACTTTGCAGGAATTTTTATCTGATACAATGTAAATCCGAGTTATGGTGGTCATGTGAATCCTATATGGAATAACGTAGTAACGGAAAATATGTATCAACATATTCTAAAAACTGAAGGTGAGAAGCACCCCTTGTATAGTCTTGAGAAGCTTGAGGCTTGTGCAGATTACATTTTGGCTGAACTCAAGTCCTATGGATTGAAAACGGGAGTTCATGAGTTCAAGGTTGATGGTTTTAATCACACTTTTAGAAATGTGGAGGGATTCATTGGTGACGGAAAAGGTCCAGAACTCCTAATTGTTTCGCATTACGATACGGTACGCAATGCTCCCGGTGCAAACGATAATGGTAGTGCAATTGCAGTTATGCTTGAAGCAGCACGTGTTCTCGCAAAAGCGGATCTCAAGGGAAAAGTTAGGTTTGTGAGTTTTAATCTAGAGGAGGCTAATCCGGTAATAAGTGAACAAGTGACGAAACTCGAGCAATATCATAGTATCGTGGACGAGCAAGGAAGGTATCTTTCTTGGCAAACAGCCGCGACAATGAAGAAAGTGGGAGAAACTTACACAAAATTAGTACATTCCGGAACAGAACAGGGCAAGGCTATGCCGATGACAATCTCAGAATTGAAAGATGACTTACAGGAAAACGAGCTCGCACTTCTTAGAGATGAAGAACCGCTATCGAAAGGCCTCACTCATACTAATTGGCCAGGACGCACAGCTCTGATGGGAAGTAGCGCTTGGGTTGAAAATGCAATCTTAGAGAAGAAGGAAATCATAGGCGTTTTGTGCTTTGAAACTATGGGCTACATTTCAAAGAAAGCAAATTCTCAGAAGTTTCCTGAACAAATACCACCCCAAATGTTTGAGATCTTTGATACTCAAGAAGACTTGACTGTTGGTGATTTTATTGCAATAATTGCTGATGGGAATTCAAAGAATCTGGCAACGTCATTCTGTGAGCAGTGTCAAGATGATTCCGTTTCACTTCCATATGCATGCTTAAAGGCGGACTTTGGTTTCGAACAAGCTGCCTACGCAGCGCCTGATATCCTTAGGTCTGATCATGCTCCCTTCTGGAAAGAGAATATCCCTGCCTTATTGATAACTGATACAGCAAACTTCCGCTATCCATTCTACCATACCCATGCGGATACTATTGACAAGCTGGACTTTGATTTCCTGACAAAGATATGCAAAGCAACTATTGCCACAGCTATCAAGCTATGTAATTAGTAAGCAGAGAAAAGGGAAAGAAGTCTGACCCGAAGATCAGACCAAGTACAAGATAATTACAATATATTGAAGTTTCTAGTGACATCACGTGCCTCAAGGTCCTTGTAAAGAACAGCTTGGAAGATATAGTTCAGCGAACTGAGTAGAAGGCTGGTTACTATTGTTGTAATTAGTATTAATATCTCCCAACTTGCAATAATGAAAACAAGACCAATTCCAACTACAAGACTGAGTGCAATAGTGACTATCATGAATACACCAGCCATCAGTAACTGACTGAAGAAAACGTGCCAAAATGCTACAGATGTCATTTGCCAAGATCTGGACAATGCATTGATGGGTGGACGTTCTTCAGCAATTACAACTGCGGACGCAGGTGTTAATCGTACTGCGATGTACGTCACAGCAAATATCAAACCTAGTGCAACTATAGGCTGGTAAGAGAATGATATAACTGCGAGCGCCACAAGTCCGAGAATAACCAGTGACTGCAGAAGTTGAACACCAAATAGAGGTACAGCAAGCCTCCAAGCAAAAGAGAAAGATTCACTGATGTTTCCAGATCCTGGGGTCTCGTAATCAACAAGCGCATATCTAATTGCCGCACCAGCTACTACAGCATACACAAGCAGACCAATCAAAGTCAAAATGATTATTGGTATCAAAATGACAGTTGGAATATCAAACAATACGAGACTAAAGATTGCATCAATTGGAGAGGTTCCAATGAACTCCAGCAAGCCAAACCCTGTCAACCCAAATATGTAGAATAAATAAAATGCTTGGAACAAAACAAGTGCGGCTCCAGTTATGCCAACAATCACGATGTATATTGGGAGTTTTCTACTCCAAAGACTGAATGTTTTACCAACTAAACCAAACGCGTTTAGCTGATATTCATTTCGAGATTTATTCCGTCTTGGATTGGTTCTAGAACTAGTTCCCATATTTGCAGCTCCTGACGTGCTGTGAAGTGTTAGTATTTATCTCCTTGCATGAATGAAAAAAATTGGTTTCTAAAATGAATTTCTTAATCATTCAGTTAACCTAATTTCCGAATGTTAAAATAGGTTCACTCTCTTGAAAGAGTAGGTGGTTGGTTCGTGGCATTTATAGAAGAAGGTGTAAATCAACAAGAACCGCGTTCAGGTCCTAAGCTGTTTACTGAATATAGTCTAAGTGCAATACTTGTCATTGTAGGACTAATTGGCTCATTCATTACAATAATAACACTAGCAAGTGCAGTATTATTGATTTTCTGGTTGATGGTTATTACCAGTGTAATTGATCCTATTCTGACTATATCTGCAATTTGTTCCTTGGCAATGATTCCATTAAGCGCCTATCAAGTGTATCAAGCTTATCAATTACACAAGAAAAGCATTCACAATTTCAAAACGATGCAGATGATTGCAGTCCTTAATGTGGCTTTTTCAGTAGTTCAAGCAGCAGCTTATGGATCAGTTATATTCATCATTGGACTCATAATGTTGTATGCTTTCGGTGGAGTGATTGTGTTTAATTTGATGGTAGTATATTTCTTAAACCAATCAGATGTAAGACAAGAATTTGAAGGATAAGTTTCAATCTGAAACATAATAAACCTACTGAGCAAATTCATTAACGCGCCTTACAGCGTGAACTATATTAGAAAGGAATATGCTAGAGAGTTAATTGTAAATGTTTGGAAGGGTAAAAAATGGCGGAAATACCAACACCAACAACAGGATATTCTTCACCTTCTGGCGATAGACCACTAGGTGTAACTATCCTAGCAATACTACAACTCCTTGGAGGCGTTATCAGCATATTTGGAGGACTAGCTATAGTCATGATATTTCCAGTAATCTTCACTTTGATTATAGGTGCGATTCTTCTCATCGTGGGTCTACTGGGATTGATTGTCGGCTGGGGATTGTACACAATGAAATCGTGGGCGTGGATGTTAGCGATGATTCTTAATATCATCAACATCATTATTGCTATCATTAATTTCGATATCGTTAGTCTAATTATCCCTGTGATTATTGTAGTATACCTTAATCAGGCGGATATCAAGAGCAGATTCAGGTAGATATAATCTACATTGAATCATTGTCCGGGTTCTTCGGAACCCGGAGGCTTTTCTTTTTTGTATTATCAATTTGACCTTCTCAAATACATAAGATTATCACAACGAAAAAATTCAACGCAACATAATCCAGTGGTGATTGATTTATGCAACTCCCTATGATTATAGTCCATGGTGGCGCTGGAAAATGGAAAGATGAGAAAATCCCAATTGGTATGGAGTATGTGGATAAAGCAGCAGAGGTTGGTCATGCAATTCTGATGAAAGGTGGTTCTGCTCTAGATGCTGCTGAAGCATGCACAATGTTCATGGAAAGTTGTGGAAAACTAAATTGTGGAAAAGGTGCGGTTCGCAATGAGGATGACGTTCTAGAATTAGATGCTATGATAATCGATGGGAATAATTTGGATTTTGGTTCAGTGGCTGCAGTTAAAGATGTTCAGAATCCAATCTCTCTTGCTCGATACATTATGGAAGAAACCAAATACAAATTCTTTGCCGGGCAAAGTGCAAAAAAGATCTATGATGAAATGATAGAGAGCGGTTATAGAAAGGAAGTAAAATCAGGTGCTCTCGAATCATCTATTGCTCCTGACTCTGACACAGTGGGATGTATAGCAATAGATACGAAAGGAAACATTGCCGCTACTTCTTCTACTGGTGGAATAAAAAAGAAGAAAGCAGGTCGAATTGGGGATAGTCCTGTCATGGGCTCTGGCGCCTACGCGACTGACCAGTGTGCTGCTTCTGCTACTGGGTGGGGCGAACATATCATGCGAGTTGTTCTCAGTAGGATGGTCGTTCAATATGTCGAAACTGGAGAGGATCCTATGAAGGCAGCGCATAGGGGAATGAAGATGTTTGAAGAAAAAACAGGAAGTGAAGCTGGCATCATTGTAGCTGATAACAAAGGTAACTTTGGGTACGCCTCAAATGCTAAAGCCATGCCACTTACTGTCATACAGGGAATGTCCGCCAAGAAAATGAGTACCTCATGTCAAAAATGATAGTTTTGGCAAAATGAAGTTTGAATTATTAGCAGTTTACTAATAATTACTAGTTTTCATATATAAAGACGCAAGTGTCTTTCTATTCGCGCTGCGCCAATCTCGTTTCTTTATAATTAAAGAAATATCGCCACACTATCAATCTAATTCAATATTTAGGAGATAGCTATAATGAAGAACTTTAAAAAATTGACATTGGTATTTCTAGCTTTGATGTTCGTTTTTCCGGCATTGGTTCAATTTGGAGCTGTAAACAGTACAGTCAATATTGAGCTAACTAAAAACTATACTGAAAGCTATGTACACCATGATCAGATTTGGATTCAAAGTAATGAAGAATTCAGCATTCAAGCTGCAGCTGAATCGTGGGCTGGTGACGGTAGTGAAGGAAATCCGTACGTAATCACTGGTTACTTATTTGATTGCGAAACCCAACCACTCCGTATTTGGGATACAACTGTTCACTGGATATTTACCGAAAATGTAATTGATGGAGTTGGATCGAATGTAGTATGCGGAACCTGGATCGAGAATGTAACTCATGGCTCTATTATCAACAACGAGATTCTCAATCGCCATGCGGGATTAGCAATTTCGGCGGTTGAAGATTTCAATGTCAGTGGGAATTATGTCCATGATTGTTGGGGTAATGGAATTGAGTTTTTCACGGCAGGAATGAAAAGTACCATCGTTCAAAATAATATAGTTGAAAATATTGGAGCTGCTGGGATATATTCCACTACATCAAGTGATTGTGTTGTAAAAGATAACACTCTCACAAACATTGACAATATTGGCATTGCACTCATGGGTCAAACTCCCAATTGTAATGTGACTGGAAATACTATTTCAAACACTGAGGGCGCAGGCATCATGATGGCCAACACAGATACTGGATTTGTTACAGGGAATATCATTACACATGCTGTTTATCAGGGCATCTGTATGAATACCCCCTCCTATTGTGTAATTTCCGGAAATACAATTGGCGATGTCGATGGAGATGGAATTCGTGAAATCGATGCAGAATTTTCTGATTTCTCTGAAAACATAATTCAGAACTGCACTGATAATGGATTCCTTCTAACTTCGGGTACTAATACATCAGTTCACTCGAATTCAATAACTAATGTAACAGGATTTGCTGTAAATTTGGAAAGTGGCAGCAGTTATTTCTCAGTGAAGTATAACACATTCATAGATAACGGAGTTGATTGTCAAGTTTGTGACGATGGAACCTCAAATCTTATTTCTAAGAATTTCTATGATGATTGGTCTGCTCCCGATGATGATGCAGATGGTTATGTTGATTCACCATATGCACTGGATGGAGATGCTGAAAACCAAGATGATTTTCCATTAGCTGTTGCTGGAGTCATACCTACTGAAACAACCTCTACAACAGTAGAGAACCCATTGCCTATGGACTTGTTACTCATATCAGGTGCTGTTGGAGCAATCGTTGTTGTTGGAGTAGTACTTCTAGTTAAACGGCGATAGTTTCGAAAATAGTCATAATATGGAGGTTCCCTTAGAACCTCCTTTTCTCTTTTTTTATTGTAAGAACGGCATTGTATAATATAGAAAATTCACAAGGAGAATGATTGGTTGAAAAATCATAAAGAGAATGCTGATCAGAATATTACCATCATGAATACTAATTATATCATTGAGCAGCAATATTGTTAGTACCACTCCGATTGCCATATACACAAGAATTCCAAGACCAAGCTTACGCAGTGCTCCCATGCGCGAAACAACCTCCAAGTCGCAGGTTAAACCTACCTCATGATTACACTGTAATAAGTATGTCCTAAATCATCATACTATTTGCTACGAAAAATGCTATGAAAAATGCTCCGAAGCGTTTCCTTTTATTCATTTACTGCAAGATTATTACATGGTTAGGTAACTAACCCCGACCCGGAAAATGATGCAAACGAAATCCAGCATTAAAGCTCACAATCCATTTAGCTTTCTCGTGTTTATTGCGTCCACCGGCACAAGCCGGTGAGTTCGGAGTGTATTCGGTTACCGGGTCGGACCTTTTCTTTTACGCTATTATTAGCTGGGAGAATCTACTTCCCCCACAAGTTGTGAGAGGGCCATATCATAGTCTGCATAACCACGCAGACCTGGCAATTGTCCTACAGCTTTTCCATCTTTGAAAACAATAACCATCGGTACTGATTGTACTCCAAATTGACTCACAGTCTTTCTATTCCTATCAATATCGATCTTTGCAAAGTATGCCTTGCCAGCATAATCTTGTGCGAGTTCTGCAAAAATTGGAGCGAGTGCCTTACAAGGATTGCACCACTCACCGAAGAAATCAACTAGTGCTACCTTTGTTTTTTGAATTATTTCCCAAAAGTTTTGGTCATGAAGTTGATTGACCTGTCCATTTGCTAAGGGCTCAACAACTTTTGGCTTCTGAGCTTGCTCCATCAATAACTTCATTTTTCTACGACGGATCTCTGCAAGTTCATCATCGCTCGACATCAGAACACCTCTACGGATGTGCATAAAAAATTCACAACCGCTTATGAATCCTTTGGTGTGAAAATGATGTGAGATTCTTACCACGTCGAATCTGTTTATAACAAGCGCTAGAACGAGAGGACCATCCTTTGTGGAGAGATTTCCATGACGACGAAAAAGCCCTACAAGTACTACGCCATGCTTATTGTGGCTATGGCGGTCTGGGGTGGATCTTGGGTCTCTGCGAAGATTATAGTTGCTCTTGCACCTCCAATGACAATTGGCTTCTTCCGATTCTTTATCGCAAGTATTCTTTTTCTGATTCTTCTATTGGTTACAGAACCTGAATCAAGACGATTCTTTAGAAGAGAGAATTTGAAGCTTCTATTTCTCGCTGGAGTAACTGGTATCTTCGGTTACGGAGTTCTTTTCCTTACTGGAATGAGATTTACAACTGCGGCTCAAGGAGCAATAATTGCAGGGTTCAATCCAGTAACAGTAAGTATTGTTGCTCATTTAGTTCACAAAGAAAGATTGAGTAGAAAATGGCAATATGCAGGATTTGCTTTTGCGTTCACCGGAATTATATTTGTAGTAGGTGTTCAATCGATTCTTGATTTCCATATTGAATATCTCATTGGCAATCTTACAATTCTGTGTGCAATGATATCGTGGGGTATCTATTCTTCAGTAGGAAAAGAAGCAATGAAGACGATGACGCCTTTAGAAGTCACTACAGGCGGATCTCTGATAGGTATGATACTCTTCGGCATTGGTGCATTGAATGAACAGATTTGGACCCTCCCAGCTTTGATAGACCCAATATTTTGGATGAATGTAATTTACCTGGGTTTCTTTGTCACAGTCATTGGATTTCTGTTCTACTTTATCAGTATCAAAGAACTAGGGGCAACACGAGCAGGAGGGTTCATCAGTTTAGTTCCAGTCTTTGGTACATTCTTCTCAGCTTTGTTCATGCCTGAAGATCCTATCTACTGGACATTTGGTGTTGGACTTCTTTTTGTGGTATGTGGAATCGCAATAATCAATTTTCCAATAAAAGAGAATGAAATTGAAGAACTACCTCAGACGGAAGAGAAATAACAAGCACGCAATTATAATAATTAACTCTGGTGTTGGTCATGGAAGCATACAGCAATATTCTTGAGAGGTCTAAGGAAATCATACTTTTGGGAAGCGCAGCAGGAGTTGTTGGTTGGGATCTTGAAACCTATATGCCGCCAAAGGGGATAATGCTGAGAAGTGAACAACTTGCCATCATGCGTAAATTAAATCATCGGATGGCAACAGATCCCGAATTTGGAAAACTAATAGAAGCAACAGAGAAGGATTCAGATTCGCTGGATGAAGCTCAACAACGAAACCTCTACTTAATCAAACGAGGTTATGATGCACTAACAATGGTTCCAGAGGAACTAGTTGGAAATATGGCCAAGCAACGTGCAATTAGTGTTCAGACTTGGAAGAAAGCTAAAGCTGCAAATGACTGGAAAATGTTCGAACCAGAGTTAGAAAAAATGATAGGTCTTTCCCGCAAGTATTATGAGATTCTAGCTGAAGTCCGGGAAATCCCACTTCTTTATGATGCAATGCTAGATCAATTTGAGAGAGGAATGAGGTCAGTTCAAGTTTCCAAGATATTTGGTGAGTTGCGTGAAAAACTTGTACCTCTAACTGCCAAGTGTGCTACAGCATCTACTGAAATCGATACATCATTTCTTGACAAAATCGTACCAATTGAAACACAACGAAAAATAGCAACTGATCTGGCAACAATTGTTGGATATGACACAGTATCAGACAAGGCTGGAGGTCGTATTGATGAAGTAGAGCATCCTTTCACAACAGGCTATTATGATGATGTTCGAATCACAGTGAAATACCATGAAGATGACGTATCCTCGATGATCTATGCCATTCTTCATGAGGCAGGTCATGCTTTGTATGAACAAAACCTCAATCAAGAGTGGAAATATCAATCTCTAGGTACAGCCGCTTCATTTGGAATTCATGAATCTCAATCAAGATTCATTGAAAACAATATTGGACGCTCATCAGAGTTCATCAAGTTTTACCTTCCAAAACTAAATGAGCTTACTGGAGGTCTCTACTCAGGAATAAGTACAGACGATTTCACAAAGGCGATGAATCTCGTTGAACCATCACTAATTCGAATTGAAGCGGATGAAGTTACGTATTCACTGCATATCATAATCCGCTATGAAATT
>JABCTV010000327.1 GCA_018238205.1 Candidatus Thorarchaeota archaeon | reverse complement strand
AACGCAACAATTGGATTTTCATCAGTTGCAGTGAAAGTGATAATCACTAAACCAGAAACTGTTGCTCCCTCAGAGGGATTGGTAATTGTCACAACAGGCGGCGTAGTGTCACTTGGAGGCTTTGCAGCCATTGCAGATGATGTGAATATGACACTTATCATTAAGAAAGAAAGAAATAGAAACATACTGACTCTTTTGGGTTTCAAAACTTATTCCTCCCAGCGCGGTTGGGATTACTCATCCCATTGAGAGTGTGTTTCAATAGAGTGTTATAAATCCGTAGGATTCCAAGTAAAATGCAACGTGTAGACGCATTATTATAGTGATAAATTACGTAAGTAGAATTCTTGCAGGCGAACCATGATGATTGAGATTATTCCCTACAATGATGACATAACTTGCATCAAGACTGCCACTGAACGTGACGGTAAAGCGATAATGTTCGTATATGCATATCTTGTCAGAGATACTTTGTTTGATGCAGGATGTGGAAATTCAATAGATGAAATTCGAGAGTTTGCTAGAAAGAATGAGATCAATCATGTTTACGTATCTCACTCGCACGAAGACCATGTTGGTAGTTTACACGCTTTTGATGACGGTGTTACACAAATTTATGCAAATGAAATGACTCGAAAAGAGTTGATAGCCCCTCAAAAAATCGGGGAATTCTTTGATTATGTGTGGGGACAACCAAAACCCGTATCGGAAGTCACGATTATGTCAGATACGTTCTCAGTCGGAGACCTTTCCTTCGAGGTGGTACCCTTACCGGGTCACGCAGCAGATATGGTAGGCTTTTATGAACCTGAGAAACGTTGGTTCTTCTCCTCCGATGCGGTCCCGCTACCATCAAAGAAGAGAATGTCCATGCCTGAAGAGAACATCCCTCTGATGGTTGCAACAATGGAAAAGATTCGAGACATGGATATCGAAATCCTCTTCGACTCTCATAGAGGTCCTATTGATTCACCACGAGAACATATTCAGATCCGCATTGATTACATCAACATGATCCAAAAAGAGGCACTTGTTCTACACGAATCTGGAAAATCAATTGACGAGATCCAAGAATCACTTGGCCTTGATGGACCGTGGTATCTTGAGTTAACTAAGGAGCGGTTTGGTATAGATCACTTTCTGAAGTCGCTTCTGTTCGATAAGGTAGACCAATGAAACTAGCGCTTCTTTTTCTTCCTCTTGCGGTCTGAGAAAGTTCTGGTCATCTTTTCTTTATCTCGTGCTGCCTTTGTTGCTTTCCTTATTCTGTGACAGTTTATTCTTGCAGCACGCCCAAGAATACTGACTCGTTCAGCCTCTTTCTTTTTACGTGTTTTCTTGTACAGTTTACGAGCCTTCTCCCAGGCTTCCTCAGCATTGCAAAAATCATCCAGTCGTGCGAATGCTGTGGCCTTTGCATCAAAGGCATCAGGGTCATTCTTCACAATAGCAGTGAGGTCGGTAAAGACCTTACTAGCCTCCTCCCACTTCTCTTGTTCCATTAGTATGAGACCAAGATTACGCATAGCTGTGGGGTATTTC
The DNA here is from genome assembly GCA_018238205.1 of Candidatus Thorarchaeota archaeon. Lineage (GTDB taxonomy): Archaea > Asgardarchaeota > Thorarchaeia > Thorarchaeales > Thorarchaeaceae > SMTZ1-45. The sequence goes on along the minus strand of JABCTV010000327.1, from coordinate 969 downwards.
TTTCTCCTAATTATTGCACGCTTGAGATGTTTTGTCGCATCGGATAATTTTCCATCTTTGTAAGATACCATTCCCATTGTATTTTCAACGCTAGCATTAGTCGGGTCTAACTCTGAGGCTTTCTTCAACGACTTCATAGCAGCCTTGTGTTTGCCTGCTCGCAGATTTACATCACCACGGATGAGCCAGGCTTCAGGATTATTGGGGTCCAACTTTGTTGCGGTTTCTGCAGATTTTAGAGCCTTATCGGATTGCGTATCAAAAGCGAGTGCAATGGCTCTTCTAATGTAAGCAGGGACTAGGTCATCCTTGAGCTCCAATGATTTATCGTAGCTTGAGATAGCACCTCTGAAATCGCCAACCTCCAGTTGAATATCTCCTAGTCGGAGCCAGATACCCCATTCTTCTTTGCTTAGCTGGCTCATTTTCGTATAGATTTCAAGTTCGTCTTTAGCTCTGCCTAATGCTCTAAGAGCCAGTGCCTTGTCTCTCAGTGTATCAATTTCATCAGGTTTAATTTTCAAAGCTCTATCGAATGACTTGAGAGCTTCACTTGCCTTCTCGGAGCCAAGTGTGAGTAGAACTCGTCCTCTGTTGGAATGGGCTGCAGCAAGTTCAGAATCAAGTTGAAGCGCCTGATCAAGAGCGCGAAGTGCGTCACCAAATTCCTTTCGCTGTGCATGGAAAACACCCTTCACATTCCATGCAGTGGCATCCTGCGGATTTTCGCGTAGATATGCTTCCACACTTTCTAAAGAATCATCAGAGTTCTCCATGACTATAACCTAAATCTTACATTATGGGTGAGTGTACCTCAACTGTAAGACATTTCTATGTTCCGCCCTTCTCTTGCCAGTGTCACCACCTCTTCGTAATTCCGAGGAATTACAAAAATTAGCAAGAGCTTTGTCAACGTTCATCGGGATGGGATCCCTCCTGAAGACCTGGCTTCCTTCTCCTGTCCTGATG
>JABCTV010000326.1 GCA_018238205.1 Candidatus Thorarchaeota archaeon | reverse complement strand
GACCATTAAAGATAGCCTTCCTGAATGAGGATGGTAATCTTACTGATGGCTTTAGGTGGGCTAAGGATGTTGTGAACATTACGATTCTGGAACTGAGTAGTACAACATCATTGCTCTGGGACTTTTCAGCTTCTCACTTGGAACCGTGGATTGTTTATGATTCATTTATTCCGATAAAAGATGATCATGAAACAATAGTGCGGTCAGAGTAAGCTTTTTCTTCACATCTACATGGTGCGAAGATGAGATTAAGTTACATTTAGTAACTCTCCGGTAAGGATTGAATCAGAGTGGTACAACACAGGACGGACTGCAATGATGCGGAAGCACTCATTGGAAAGGCTACATCCCTCATAGAGAAGAAACTCTATGTTGAGGCTTTGTCTACTCTTCAACGTGGGGTTTCTGTCGATCCAAACAATCCTAAAGTCTGGGAGAGCATGGCCATTTGTAATTTGGAAATGGGAAAGCCAAAGATGGCTCTAGCTGCATTAAATAACCTTCTTCGAATCCAACCACAATGTCATACTGGATGGGCAGATAAGGGATTTCTTCATCTCTTACTTAATGAAACAAACGAAGGCATTGGTGCATTGCAAGAAAGTCTAAGAATTAATCCTCGAAGAATTTATGGATGGGAACTCCTTGGTATGGTGCTTGTGTCAGAAGAACGTTGGGATGAAGCCATAGACGTTCTAGAAAGGACACTCGATCTTAATCCTAATTCTGCAGTCACATGGTATAATCTTGCAGTCTGCTATCTATTATTTGATGAATTAGATTTAGCAGTGCAGTCTGCGGAAATTGCATTCTCTATAGATCCATCTTTGAAAGAAATTGCTGAAGACTGGTGGGATATTGTTCAAGACGATTTAGTGGATGAAGGTTTTGTGTCACTTTCACGAACATCAGCGAGTTAGACCCTGCAGATATCTTCATCATTTTTCAGGAGTGAGTAGTAATAGCTCTTTTTCAATTGCTTTGACGGATTTTGAAAACTTGAAACTCCTTGCAGTTTCAAGTGCTTGTTGAAGAACAGAGATAAGACTAAGGCGTTCTTTTTCATGTTCGTCAGGATCTGTAATTGCGCCTAGAGCGTCTCGTTTCTTTGGAATGATTGCAAGAAGACTTTCAATAGTTTCTTCAGTTTCCTCACGATTTTCTATAATCTCTTCAGTTTCCTCTCCAGATGAAACGATTCTATCAATTTGCTCGAAAATCTTTTTGTTTTCGGCCAATGCGTTTGCTAGAATAGTCTTTACTTCTCCCTCAGGATCAGCATCCTCAAGAGCGGAAGAGATTCGTTCCATTGACTTCTCCAAGAATTCCTTTCTTTCAACAAGACTTGTACGTTTTCTTTCCATCCAGTGCCATTCATTTGATACTTGTCGTATCAGAGCAATTGCTTGATTGATAGTTTCCCTAAAGGTATCATACCGAGTCATTGCATCAGTTAATTCTGAGTCAAGCTCATCAATCTCGTGTGTTAATTGAAAACTCAACATATCATCAGATTGCGCATCGGCTAGTACCCGACTCTCTTTTATTACTCTGCCAGCGGATGCCCAGAGAGTATCAACATCATCCGGATTCATCTCAGTTCTCTTACGTTCTTCAAGTTCCTCAGAGAGTTGCTTGATATCGTGACCTAATGCTTGAACTTCCTGAATCTTTGATTTCAGAAGTGCTTTTCCCAAGCGATTATTTAGCTCTTCAATAAGTAACATTCGTTCTTCTGGAACTTCAAGTAGTGCATGCGTGTTATCGATTATGAGTCGCATTGCATTCTCATATTCAACCACGGCTTCATGATAGAAACCTTCTTGATATTTCTGATCGCCACTTCGCTCAAGCTTCAGAGAATCTTCAAGAACATCATATGGAGAAGTCTTTAGGAGACTATCTTTCCATTCTAGTGGTCCTTCACAACAGATATCCAAAGGACGACCTGATGCATTAATCTGTAAAATGAAAATTCCGTCAGGAGTTGCAATATATAATAAATCATGATCAGCCGTGACAAATTCAATCTTGTGTCCATTTAGTGCAATATTTCCAATTTCATTTCCTTGCTTTAAATCCCACAGACATAGGTTTCCTGAAGAAACTACAGCTATTAGAAAGTAATTGCTAGCCCACATTGTGGTAATCATATTCGAATTCTTGGGTTCGAAAGTTTTAGAGAGACCCCACTCCTTCCGATCATATACTGCGACCCCACCAGATGGTGTTCCAACAAAAATAGATTCGGAATTTCCTGTAACAACTCCGCCTTTCCCCTTATTATCAAGACGTGCAAGTTCTGATGGTGCACTATTAGATTCTTTTAACCAAACTCGGGGTTCTTCCTTTTTTGTACTTGTGCAAATCATTTGGTCATCAGACCAGATACTGGTTATATCAGATTTATGCAACTGCCAGCTTGATGTTTCATGTGACTCTTTCTGAATAGAAACAAGACGTCCTTCTTTGGCTCCGATGAAAAAGAAATCACCCTGAAGCGATGAGGCAATA
>JABCTV010000325.1 GCA_018238205.1 Candidatus Thorarchaeota archaeon | reverse complement strand
ATCAACATCATAGTGAATGTTCAGACCTTCAAACACATACGGATTTTCTTCTGTACCGGAACCAGGCCATCCTTGACTGCTGAAGTCAGACGACTCGTCAATCAAGATTGGAACGTGGTTTGTGTATTCATCAGGTTCAAGCCTTGAGCCAGGTTCTTGTGCAACAAATGATGGACCTGCAGGTCCTCTGTCTACTGCACTAGGGGACATTGCGAGGTTTGACGCAAGTACTGTGGACTGTAGTACGAGAATTGCTAGTAGGATTGCCCATAACATCTTTCGCATTGTCTTTTCTCCTCCATTGGCGTGACTCCATGAATCAGTTATGCAGCACCTCTCTTCTTAACGAGGACAACAGCAACTATCACTACTACGATTCCGACTCCACCAAAAAGGATGAGAGGATCTATTGCGAGTGGAATGATACCGCCCGCCGAGGGCGATGCAACGTACACAGGCGCAGGTGGATACTCGTATTGATTTGTCAAGTAGGGTGATATCAAGACGTCAAGTGAACCTTCCAATCCTGTATCACGAGCAATTGAGAAGATGATATACAGACCATCTGAGATGCTACCAAACTGGAATTGGGCTCTGCTTGTGTCTCCAGCAAATGTGTTCACAAGACTATTGTCGAGGTCCAACATCTGGACGCAGCCTTTGTGTCTTTGATAGATGAAAATCTGGTCCATGGAGGAAATGTCCTCAGCCAAGTATGTGACGTTGAACCATGTGCCAGCTTCGCAGGACATGTCAATCATATACCATTCAAAGGGATCTCCTGGTTCACCTAGAGTAAAGTTAGACCACTGAGGACTGCTAGTTACTGTGGCAGTATTTGTTCCATTCATAAAACCAGACAAGTAGTCTTCTATGGTGACTGAATAGTCTGCCGTGTAGGTGCCAAATTCGTTGGTAAGAGAAAAGCCTGTGTTATTCCGGACTTCGTATGGACTTATGGCGATGATTCCAAAGCCATCGCAGAACATATCATAGAGAGGCGGGAGCCCCATCACCACCGTACTACGGTTTAAACCGTATTCAACCCAGCCAGTTCCTGATTGGATATTGCCGAGTTGAGGCTGAGTTCCTCGGAGGATGATACCATATTGGTTCAGAATATCTACATCAGCTCTTACAGAAACATTGTCATGAGTTTCGAGAGTAACATTCACCCTGTAGAAGGTCATTGCATCAGTTGGCACTCGAACACCAATGATTCCACCGTTATCAACAGCCACTCCGCCTACACCATCCAACACTGGCCCAAGTGTAAACTGAGTGACGGCGTTGTAGTTCATTCCTCCTGCAGTTCCAACAACAAGATAGTTGCCAGCTGGAAGATAAAGTGGTTGAGCAGTATGGAAGGACGATGCGTCTGTAGGATAAGCGACCCGATAGATGTTGTCCCCAAAAGCTCTGTAGATCGTCCAGGAAAAGCCTGAAGGGTTAGTAGTATTGATCTTGAGAAGTGAGTCAGTGGCGAGAGGAAGTCTATATGCAAACCTCTGTGCACCGATATTCCAGCTCTCAAGATAGAACTGTGTACTCAATGGGAGTAGTGGGACATCGGGTATCTCATTTAGAAGTGTGTATGTGGTTTCTTCCATTCCCATTATCGTGAGGTAATATGTTTCATTCTGGAAGGATTGATAGTAGATAGTATCGCCATTAGGGTCAGGCATTGAAAGATACTTGGCACACCCATAGGTCATTGTATAGGTGGTATCGGTAGTGACCTGAAGCACGGTTTCAAAGGGGTCGTAAATATCGTCATCAAGCTCTGGAAAGTTCATGGAGTATCTTAGTTTTCCAGGATGGGTGTAGTTGGAACTGAATTTGAATGTGTGAGCTGATGGTGCCTTTTCTTGGTGCACAGTATCTCCAGCATCGTTCTTTACAACAAGCTCACTTCCTGGCAGTACCCCTTCAACAATCCCACCTGGTAGTAATTCATCAGGAGTAATTGCCTCCAGTAAGAGGTCTACAATCGGAAGACCTGCATTATCAGCAGTGGCGTAGATTCCGATAACATACATCCCTGGACCATCAGGAGCAAATGGAATTACATGGATGTTTCCATTCTGTAGGTAGTCATAGTTCATTAAACGTCCCATTTGGTCTTGAACGATGATTGTTATATCTGTCAAATCCTGACGGGACGTGACAGTAAGGTGAAAGAACTCTTCCGTAGTAGCGTTAAACACTCCAAAACATGCTACCGTAGGATCAAGGATTACGGAGACCTCATCACCTATTGGAACACCAAAATAGACCTGCTTGTTATCAATACCCAGATCGTACGAGTTTGTTGAGTTTGTAAAGTCATAAAACTTCGGCATTATCGATGCATCAAGAAGCCAATCCGCCATGGTAATTGCGTTGGCTTGAATGAAATCCATCTGTTCACCAGTTAATCTACGAAAACCTTCTCTAGCTATCAAGCCCATTCTAGGAGTCATTAATTTAGTGTCAATCTTTTCCCAATCCTGAGCTAATCTAAATTTATCTCCTAAA
>JABCTV010000324.1 GCA_018238205.1 Candidatus Thorarchaeota archaeon | reverse complement strand
CTATGATTGCGAGGATTAATGCGCTTAGATTCAGCATTGTAAGTAGAGGGATTGGTTCAACTACAAGCATGCTGAGAATTGGTGCGACAATTAGCGTACTAATCATTACTGCTAGAAAATAGAAGAAATAGAGGAGAGCCTTTAGAGGACCCTTAGCAACATTGAACAGATTAGAAGCCTTCACAACTGATTGTTCACTACTAATCCTAGCCATTACTTCCTCGGTTTTCATGATATAGACTACTCTGGCAGCTATACTTGATCTTAACCACTGTATTGTATAAATTGTAACTGCCACAAATGAAAGAGCAAAAAGAAAAACCAGTTGCCAAATCCAAGAGGGAGGTGGATTGTCAGATACTATTGAGCCCGCAAAAACATTGATTGAAATAGCGATAACTGTTATGCAAAGAGCAGAAAGCTGCCACATATTGGAAGTATAGCTTTGGATATCTGACCATGCTTGACGCATTTCGCCAAGCGGAACTCGAATGTCATCTGCCATACTACCAAACTCCGCACGCTATGACATCAATAGTAATTTCAATCTGCATGTTACAACCCTCATGTTTCAATCATAAGTGATGGCTTTTAGATATTGTGAAGTTCGCCCGGGCGAAGTTGATTCTTGTTCTTATCGGAAGTAAAATATTGAAATACCATCGTCACAAACGTAGTATCGTCACTTGTGGTTTCTGGATTGATTCTAATGTGTTCGATATTGTTTCTGACCCAGTAGCCCTGTTTCTAACAGTAGGTCTTTCCCCACTGTTTGGCTATTTTTTCAGAGAAATTGCCGGTAAAATAAAGGAACGATTTAAGCCCGAGATTCAAGTTGCGGTCAAATCAGCTGTGCATAAGTTCGACGCAGGATTGTTCTTGCACAACAGGACATCGGTGGAAGATGTGCTTATCACTTGAAATGTTCTACTTCCTCAGCCTTCGCACCAAAGTCCATGAAATGCTCAGCAGAGTATCTTTGCAAATATTGTGATGTGAGCCCAAAAAAAGGAATCTGGTCATCGGAGAATGTGGCATTGATATGATGCCTTCAAAGCATTGAGAATACATGTAGGTGGTAAGGCGCAAGACCGAGCGAGAAGGTTGGTTTGAAATGTGGCACTAACTGAAGAGTGCAATTACTGAAACAATACCCTCAAGTTTATAGTGAAATTCTCAGATACGAAGTTCATGAGATTAGGGGTTTGGAGTCTTCCAAGACCTAAGTCGTTCAGGTTCAAAAACTTCAGATCAATCGGTGACGAACCTGTTGAGATTGAACTGGGTAAGAGAATCACCATACTGATTGGTCTAAACAATTCTGGGAAATCCAACATCATTAGAGCGATGGACCTTGCTACATGTCAAATGAGTTCAGGACACCTCATTCCTGAAGGGATGCTGCCAATCGAACTACAAGATGATGACCTTGAAGAGGAAAGCAGCTTTCTTGACATTGTACTAAACAATGTCAACATGGAACTACAGATTGAGTCGATATTGGATGAAGTGATTTCAGATTATTACTACCCCTCGCCGGGTGTATCTATTACTGATAGAATACCTAAAGAGAGAATGCAGTCATTTCTTCAGAGGTTTGTGGATACAATAAAAGGAAGCCAGTTCGTTCTACGTCGAAGAATATCCAGACTTCCGGGCCACATAGAAATTAGCTCAGCCAATCTCGTTATAGAACCTAAAGATGTTGTTCAAGGTGCTTGGTTGAATGTTGCAGCGAATCTAGGAATGCAACTAAATAGAGGATATCAAGAATTTCTTCAACGTTTCTCACAATCATTATCAATTAGCTCAAACAGTTTACCGGTCGGTATTCCAAGTGAAGATCCATCTCCTTTCACCGGATTGAAACAACTTCGTGGAAAACAATTGAATCTCGAAAACTGTAGAAGCAAAATCTATCTTCTGCAAAAGGACAACGTTGATGCATTCAAGACATTAGAAGAGATAATTGCGAGTGCCTTTCCAAATTACGAATCAATAATTCCAGATCATAATGATGAGGATAATACAACGGTTGTGTATCTAAAATCAGGAGAGAAACGATGGGAGCTTGGGATTCAAGGTGATGGAATCAAGCGAATGATGATGTTCTTTCTCTTTCTAGTTTCAATGGAAAATACAATGCTGTTGGTCGATGAACCAGAGATGCATCTTCATCCAAACATGGAGGACAGAGTTATTGACTACTTTCTAAAATATGGCAAGGGTCAACTCATCATGGCGACTCATTCTGAGATAGTCGTGAACAGTGTTCCTCCAGGGTTGATAGACAATGGCGATATTGTCATCAACTGGTTATGGCTGGACAAAAACAATCAGACAATATGCACAAGAAGCTCGAAGTCAGATGTAGTTGACCACCTAATGGATCTCGGTGTTCCAACTAATCATTATTTGCTTCATATGTATGCTCACTCATCAAAACGTGTCTTTGTGGAAGGTAAGGATGACCACAAATGCATCAAGTTAATTTTGGAGAAGTTCAATTTGTATGATGTACTTGAAAGA
>JABCTV010000100.1 GCA_018238205.1 Candidatus Thorarchaeota archaeon | reverse complement strand
GTACGAAGGACCCGTTCTTGAGCTCTTTATGGATATGATTGGAGAGGAACTGGGTGTTCCTCAGCACGAATGGCCTTTCAGTACTGTTTCCATGACAATTGGTAGTGTCAGACAAGATTTGATGAAAAGTGATGCAGAACTTGCAAAGAAGTTATGCGAGAAACATGGTGGTCATGTCATAGGAATTTCTCAATTACCGAGACAGGAATGGAGTGGCCGACTCTGGTTCTTTGTTCGTGCATGTTACGTCCACGGTTGGCATTGGAGAACTTTGTATCATCACCAAACCCCAACAAATGCACACGAATCAGTAGAAGAGATTCGTAGAGTAATGGAGAAGTACGGTTTCCTGGGTCATACTGCTGGATTCGCAACCGGGCATTCTTCATTCAATGCATATCCTCACCTCTACTTTGATCCACAGGACCCTGAAGATGAACAAAAGATTCGGGATGGGCACAAGGAATTAGCCAAGACACTCTTCAAGACAGGAGCAGTTCCTTTCAAGCTGGCGGAATACTGGTCAGATGCGATTGAGGGTATGGACAGTTACATGGCTCTACTAGAACTAGTGAAGAAGACAATCGATTCACAGAATATCATGAGCCGTCGAAAACTTGCAGGTATCTAAGAGGTCCTACTCACTTATTCAACAACAATCTGTGTAGAATTTGATGTATCACCTTTCAGCAGTGCCTTTAACGATCCATACTCCATCATCGATATTATTGATACATCAAGACCTTTCTGAATAAGATCCGTGATTGGCTCAATTGATGCAACTTTACCTTGCATTGCACCACTTGCATCTTCGACTCCCGCTTTCCCCATTTTATCAATAGCCTCATCTAAATTACTAAGATTGACTGTATCAAAGAGTACTGCGTCCGGATTCGTTTTGGGGTCACTATCATAAATCCCAGATACATCTGATGCATAAATTACCCGCTTTGCTCCAATTTCGCGTGCAACCACAGAAAGCATTGGATCCCCACTACCAACTGAGAATCCCATAGCAGAATCTACTATGATGTCTCCTCCGAGTAGGGGGACCATACCAATAGATAAGAAACGTTCAAGGGGCTCAAGGAAATAACGTACAATTCGAGTTTTCTCTGAAACCATCATTGAAGAAGGATACATCAGACAAGCTGGAATTCCCGCATCATACAACGCTTTCACGACAAGAGTCCGTAGCTCTCCAACTTTCGCTTGTGTCCATGTCAGCGGTAGTAATTGTTTTGGACCTTGAAACCCCTTGTGTAGTTTGTGTTCAAGAACTGGCGGATGGCCAAAAGAGCCAACACCTTGGACAAGAACCAATGATTCAATCAGCCCGTCATCCATGCACTCTCTGATCTCGCGAGCAGCAGTGTTCAGGATTTCAGATCTAAATGAATATGGTTTAGATTTGTCAGTGATTAAGGCACCACCCAATTTGAGAACCGTCAGTTCTTGAGTCAATATTTCACACCACTATTGCTACCAAAGGGTCTGGTTTGCAAAGGTCCATACTGGGAAGATGGCAACTATAAAGATCAACAAAATAGTTACAACGATTGGTACAGTCCAATTGTCCAAACCTTTGGGTGAAAGGGCTTCAACAATCGTAGCGACGATACTAATCACAAGTACTGGTACAAGCATTGCCATTACGTCCCAACCTATCTCGAACGAGAATAGGAAGAGCAGGATGAAGCTAAAGAGGAATGAACCAAGGAACATTCCAATAGAACCAGCAATAGTCCGCTCAGACCCACCGAATCCAAATTTCTTGTCGCCTCCATACTTTCTACCAATCACATCAGCCAAACCATCTCCACCAGCAAGACATCCGAAAACAATGATTGCCATTGGAGAGGCTAGAGCTAAAGCGCCTCCTGCAGGAACGTAGAAGCTGATAACACCAAATACCATCATGAGTAATGCATAGTAGAGTGTGCCTCCCAGGAGTTCCTTTGGGTCTCCACTCCGTGACATTGATTTCACAAAGTCCTCATTCTCAACCTTCCCCGTACCAATTGCTACGAATTGAAGGACAAAAAAGAGGGGCACGATTAATGCAAGCCATCTACTAAAGATACCACCCGAGAATAACATCCACGTTAGTATCCACAATGGAGCTGCAAAGATGTGAATTACTTTTCGAGTTACATCTGTTGAAAGTTTTCCACTCTTCTCAATTGCTGCGTTAATTTGAACTAACATCATAACAACAATCAATGAAATGAAGAATGCGATTATATCCCAGACCAATTCTAAGCCAGGGAACCCGAGAAGATCGAGTAAGTTGAATACCATAATTTTCTCTCCTATGTATAATACAAAGCAAAAGCTCTCGAAGAAAAAGGGCTATAAATCAGTTTGTAAAAATCGAATATGTGTTCGGCAATTGACGATTTCACCGGAATAGGGATAATAGATACTCATATTATGGAGCTCAATAGCCAAACTCAGAAGCTTCAAGCAAAGATTGACACATCGATTACATGGAGACCTCCACAATGACTGAAGTTGATATGGACGAACTAATGGAAAACCTAGCACAATGTAGACGATGCGGCATATGTCGTGATGCAGTTTACGAGAAGATGGGTTTTGATGGAGTCTGTCCTGTATGGAAGAACACTGCAGGTTTTGAAACAAGCTTCATGAGAGGGCGGATTCAGGTTGCTATCGCTCTTATTGAGGGAAGGCTTGAGAAAACAGAAGAGAACGCTGAATCTTTGTACACCTGCACTCTCTGTGGTAGCTGCACGGCCATTTGTGCTGCGGAGTTTGATCCTGCTAAATGCTTGGAATCCGTTCGTCAAGTTCTCAATGAGATTCCCAACGAAGTTCGTGATACGCTTGCAAAGAAGATTATTGAAAATAACAATCCATACGTTGATGAGAATAAGACCCGAAGAAACTGGGTAAAAGAGGTGGGCTTTGATATTCCCAGCACAGGGGAGGTCCTATACTTCACCGGTTGTACTGCAGGTCTCAAACTTCCAGAAACCGCTATTTCTACTGCAAAAGTGCTCAAGGCCGCAGGTGTTGATTTTGCAGTCCTTGAAGATGAACCATGCTGCGGCTCTGTCATGATCAGAACGGGCATGGTGGTTGAAGCAAAGGAGAATGCTGAGAAAGCACTTGATATGATATTGAAATCAGGTGCAAAGAAAATCCTTGTAACGTGTGCAGGATGTCTCAAGACCCTTAGAGAGGATTTCAGCGAGAGGTTCGGTCTCGATATGCCAGAAGTATTGCATGTTGTAGAATATCTTCAGTCGCAGGTCACATCTGGTAAACTTAAGCTGAAGAAATCCGACAAGACTCAGAAGATTTCATGGCATGACCCATGCCACCTTGGTAGAGCTCTTGGAGTATACGAAGAACCAAGAGAAATCATCAAGGCAATCCCAGGAATGGAACTTGTGGAGATGAACACCAACAGAGAAGCAGCAATGTGTTGCGGTGCTGGAGGTGGTCTCCGCTCGTATGATTCAGGTCTTGCAAAGAAAATTGCCGCTGATAGAATAAGGGATGCTGAAGATACTGGTGCTGAGATATTGGCCACTGCTTGTCCATTCTGTGAACACAATCTGAAAGATGGTGCGGCAAGTATTGAAAGTAACATCAAAGTTTTGGATATTTTGGATCTTCTAGCTCAACGTCTTGAGTAGAAGAATAAACAAAACCGAAGGTGGACGAAGGCCAACAGCCTAAGACTTTTTTTTGAGGTCCACCCTCTTTTCTCTTTAATCATGAGTGGTGCTCAGTTCACACATTGCTTTGGTATATCCCTGAACCCAATGGGTGGGAAACGAACCTTCTGCGACAGAACATTCGTATGAACCTATGCAAAGTGAGTGCGTCGTTCCCACGACTCTTGGCAACGCATAGAGCAATTTGGCATTGACCAGTCGTCCAACCAATATATACGTAACTTACCTACATAAGTCTCCTGCCTCACTAACAAACGTTTAACTATTCTATAGATATAGAATAGTTTTTAAGTTAAGAACCAGAAATCGTAAAAACAGAACTAGAGGTGGCACCGTTGAACGGAATTAAAGTAGCTATCGTCGGAGTCGGAAATGTAGCAAGCGCTCTCATTCAGGGAGTAGAATACTACAAGAACGCAAAGACAGAAGAAGAAACTGCAGGATTAGCATATCCAGATTTTGCAGGGTATCATGTTGGCGACATCCAATTCGTAGCAGCATTTGATGTTGCAGATACAAAAGTTGGCTTTGATCTATCAGAAGCGATTTTTGCTAAGCCAAATAATGTCATGAAATTCAATGAGATATCCAAGACCGGAATCAAAGTCGTGAAGGGTCCATTACTCGATGGGGTTGACGATATCCTAAAGGCACTTGTTACAGTGTCGGATGCTTCAGATGCAGATGTAGTGAAGGTTCTCAAAGACTCGGGAGCAGAGATACTACTCAATCTACTACCGGGTTCTGCAGAAGATGCTACAAAGTACTATGCAGATATGGCGTTAAAGGCAGGCTGCGCTTTCATTAATGGTGCTCCAATTCCAATAGCATCAGATCTCGAATGGAGTAAGAAATTCAAGGAAGCAGGACTACCTCTTGTTGGTGATGATATCCAAGACCAGCTTGGGTCCACAGTTCTACATCGCAGTATATTGCAGCTTCTAGTTTCTCGTGGTGTCAAAGTAGACAAGAGCTATCAGCTCGATGTTGGTGGTGGAGCAGAATCCTTAGACTCACACTACAGAGGAAGGATGCGAAAGAGAGGTGTAAAGAGCGAAGCAATCTCTCAGGACCTTCCATATGACGCACCACTTGTAGCAGGATCAAGTGATTACGTAGATTTCATGGATAATTCTCGTGACTCCTACTTCTACATCAATGGTCGTCAGTTTGGTGGCGCTCCAATTAAAATCGACATTAGAATGGAAGTCACAGATGGACCAAACGCAGGCCCAATCCTACTGGATGCAATTAGAGGAACAAAACTAGCCCTGAAGAGAGGTTTGAGTGGTTCAATGGAATCTATCTCAGCATATGGCTTCAAAATGCCTCCGTTACCAACGACTATGTACAGAGCAGAACGTTGGGTTGAGGAATTCCTCTTAGGAAAAAGAAAGCTCTAATAGAATTAACTATGAGCCTTCATATACGCATCAAGGAGATCCTTAAACTTGCCCAGGTTGGAGAGTACCGTGAATTCGGTCTCTTCACCAACCTCTTGTAGAATTTCATTAAAAGTTATAACATTGTGATAATCTTCCTTGAGGGCTTCTTTTTGAGCATTAGTTCGAGCTTTGGGATCAAATAGAACAATGCAACTCTCAGGGTCAAAATTAACAACTATACTCCTATTGAGGTACATGACCTTTTTACACTTGGAACACTGGACACGATTTGCTTTTCCAGTCTTTAGCAACTTAATGATTTCACGATCTTCCGACAAGTCAACATGGTCAATTACTTCAGCTTCATATACGGTCTTGCACTTTTCACACTTGACCTCTGTGATACTTGTTCGTGTCAATCTTGTCACTCACCTATAACAATATCAAAATCAATGGTCAATCACTTAAGAGTTACGTAGTGAGCGATATCATACGTTTACTCAGTAGATGAGTCTGTATACTCGGGAGAATCAGACAAGACAGTTTCATCATCATCACCAAATATCTCATCCTCAAGAATATCCTGAAGCTTGTCAGATTCTTCGCCTTCTGTTTTCCGTTTGAACATAAAACCAGTAATCAGAGCAGTTAGTGCAATTGAAGCCAATACTATTGGCATCGATTCAAAGAAGCCACCAACACCATAGCCAATCAATGCACCAAGAATTGTCACTGCTACTTTTCCAATAAAGTAGCTAACAATAAATTTCCATGTGCTGTATTTTGCTAGACCAACATAGACGATGAGTGGGTCGTCAGGAACTGGAGATGCTGCAGCAATGAAAAGAGCAAATGCGCCCCACTTCTTAACACGTTGTTCTTCTGAATCAAGCGATTTTAGCCGCTCCTCAGATAAGATCATCCTTGAGCCACGAACTACAAAAAAGTGGATTAGTTTTGCAGCAGTCGCAGATATGGCAATTATAACTCCAACCAGAATCGGATTGAATGCAGGCAACAGAAGCATTGCAGCACCTGCAAGTACCATATTGCTTGGGCTCAGAAAAGGAATCATGTTGATGATGAAACAAATAATGAAAAGTCCGAGGTAACCCTCAAGCATCATATTACTGATGAATGTAATAATATCTTGCATACGTCATGCTCCGGTATCAAATGCAAGTGAAATCAAATGAGATGCTGTTCAGAGCTCTACTTTCTCAACCAACACTCTTTGTACTCCATCCAATACATTAAGCGAGCTCTCTAACTCCACTAGATCTGTACTGAGTTGAGTTGGATTAAAGTAGCATTCGTAGAAGCAGCGAGTGCCGCGCAAACATACGCCAGTTGAGAATAAGAGGTCAACAAGACCAGATCTCTTGAAGATTTGAGAAAGCTTTGTTAGAAAGTCATTACTGAGCTTTCCAATCTCAAGACTCAAGAAAAGCACTTCATCACTATCAAGTGGAAATATTTTGATGAGGCGGTCCTTGTGCACTAGCACCATGAGCCCACGTTCTGTTCCCATTGCATTCTTGAATGCAGCTGGAAATTTCACTGTTTCATTACTATCAAAGTTAAGCACTCGACCTGCAGTCGCTCCTTCATACTCATCAGACATCTAATCACCGTTAGTCAATTTATCTCCGGGATGAAATCCTACGTATGTTCTCATTCAAAACTCGAATATAAAATCATCTAGTGTTTGGTTACACCATCGAATGAATTTTTGTAGAGAAATGTGTGGTCCTTTTGAAGGAAAATATTGCATTAAACAGTGATTACAATTGAAGATTACAGAAGATGAGCGAAGCTCGTTCTCCAAGCTCAGAAACGTATCAGATTTGAGAGTACAATTCCTTTGTGAGTATAGATTCTATCTGCAGGAAAAACTGGGACAGAGAGAAACACGCGCAAGTATTGATGGATCAAGACTCCACGATAGTATTGCTACTGCTGAAAACAATTTGCAGGAACAGCATCAGATAATCCCAATTCTAATCATGATTGCTGCAATCATTATCGGGTATCTGTGGATATTTAGGTGATTTCATGGATCCGATCTTGAATCTTGTTCTATTCATTATCCTTGTAGGAATTATCTTAGTTACTGGATTCATTCGAATGGGATTTAGAACCATCACTGTAAAAGGCAAATTGAGGAATGCAGTAATATCTCCATGGGACCTCCACGAGTTCTTGAACCTGAAACCGGGCCGTCCTAAGTCAAACGAGTACTACAGATTCAGTGAGGAATCAGTAAGATCGCATGCTCATAGATTCGTAGGACGTTTTGATGGCGCAATTCTCCACTGGAAAGAGGTTCCAATTCTAGACCTGATTGTAGAAAATAAATTTCCAGTCAGCTACTTACCCGAGAAGGCGAAAAAAGAGGATTTCTTTCAAGCCGGTCTATATGCCCTTGCATTATCTGAAAGTGGGGTTTCCTGCAGTGATACGAAGTTAGTGGTAATATACTGTCTTCAAGATGTAGCTAAGAGATGCGTATTTGGGAACGACCCCAAGAAATGTTGGGATTGTGGAGAAGGAAGTATTTTCTCTCAGCAGTTTGACCAGCGAGAGATTACAAAATACTTGAAGAGAATTGATGAGGTTTGGTACAAGAAGCGACGCCCAAAAGCCAGTCCAAGTGAAACCAAATGTCGACCTTGTCCGTATAGTAAAAATGGCAAGTGCAATTATTCTGCAGTATGATTATTGAGTTGAAAACACAGACCTTTATACGGTTAAAGAGAAGATAGACTATCATGGTTCATGGATTGACCAAGCTTCTTACTTTGGTTATGACTAGTAAGAGAGACCTCAAGCGGGTCTATTATACACAAAGGAGTGAAGGGGCCAAACTAGATGCAAAAGAGTTAGTGGCCTCAGTCATTGCGGTCCAACGGTTGTTAGAACAACTCATTGATCTCAAACGAAAAAGAAGAGCTGCAAAGAAGGTTCTGGAAGATAGAAAAGCAGAACTCACCTTGCGAAGATGGATAGCGGGTCTACCAAAGAGAGTAAAGGGCTTCATTGACAAATCAAAGAAGTTAGACCAACAACACGTAACAAAATACCAACAATCACTGATGGATTACATCAACGACATAGGAAAAGAGCTGGCAAAATGGATTGAAGATATCATCACTATTGTTGAGATTCCAAAAATCCCAAAGGATAGGTAGTTAATCAGGTCTACCAGCGCAAGCGTGCGGCCATTCCACCAAAACCCTTCAACTGTGAACCAGATTCAGTTTGATTAGAGAATACAAGCAACTCGGACCCATACTCTGAAACATCATCGTATATTGAATCCATTTGATCTGCAAGATCTTCTGTGATTAGAAGGGTGCTAACTCGTCCTGCCTGGAGAGCCTCCATTACCTCATTTTTCCCATAAGTTACAGTGTTGAGACCCTTCATCAGATCTTCCATGAATGCATCCCAGGCTTGCCGTTCAGCATAGATTTCGGTCTCTCGTAGAATTCTTGAGGCTTCTTTCATAGCCTGATAGAGGCCTGTTTCATCGATGATACTAACTGATATGATTGTCTCTGCAACCTTCTCACGTAGTCTATAGTCGAGGTCTCCTTTCTCCAAGAACTCTTGACATCTGATAGTATTTCCACCTAAGACAATCGCGTCAACATTCTCTAAATCATCCACAAGGAGTTTGTTGAGTAATCTGCCAACGAATTTGAAGAACTCCATCATCTTTTCTTCTCTGAGACGCATATACCGCTTTGCGCTCTGACCGCCTGCTCTTGTCTTACCAATGATGAAGAAGTCTTCGTCACGAATGAGCTCCATGTGTTTGCCACGGAGATATCCCACAGTAACTTTGCCGCCTTCAATTAGGACTATTACAACCAAGCTCTTTGGTTTTGTTATATTCTCTAACTCTTCAGTGACGAACTCTCTACCGCAGAGATAGATGAACTGGGAGATCGGAGTAAACGGAATAACAACTTCACGGATCTCCACCTCAGTCCCTCCAGATTCTTCAATTCCAAAGAAGAAGGCCATACCATTCTCAGGTAGCTTTTTGATACTTGTAAGTTCACTGAGTATTGCAGTGAGATTGTCTGAAACATGCTTACGATTTTGCTTACTCTTGATATTATCAGCACCTGCAAGCTCTGCCTTTACAAAGCTGATAGCATCTAGGAGATTCTTAGTTGGTGGTAAATAAATCGTGGTGAATGAACTGTGGCGTCCTTGGTAAGCCTTTAGCTGTTCGACCTTCCGTCGTAGCTTTTGACGCTCTGCTGACATGTTCTTCACCTTCTATTTGTAGATAATACTGATTTCATCAAAAATCAGGGGCAGTTTTCTACTACCGGTTGGCAGGCACATTTGAGCGTATTTTAACATTGCGTAGTAGCTTCTTCTTAGAAGGACGACACATTAAAAAGCAGGGCTCCTTAGTTCAGTTTCAAACAGGTGAAGGACGGATGGATAACCGCCAATTTACGTTACCCCAATAAGGGGTCATTTATTAAATCGCTACACAGAGTGTACTGCGTGTCTATCCCGAATGAATCTAACGTGCTTAGGAGTTTTGATTGATAAATGAGTGGTCTTGAAGAGCAGTTGACCAAAGGTGAGAGAGTTCTAATATCAGGCCTTCTTAAATTCAGTAAAGAAACTGAAGTTCAGGAACTCGCGGATTTTTTGGAATGGATGCCAACGCGAGTAGTGTCAATTCTACAATCACTCAAAGAACGAGGTTTTGTTAGATTAAGAGAGTACGATCATGTTACATACCTACTCACGAATGAAGGAGAAGAGTATCTTGAGAATGGACTACCCGAAGATCGTCTTTTCGATGCAATTCATGAAAAAGGTGGAAAAGCAGTTCTTGACAATGCAATTTCACATGCAAAGCTAAACAAGAGAGCTGCTGGAATCGCGATTAGTAGGGCAAAAAAGAATGGATGGGTTCGTACTCAGAAGGAACAACAAAAGACCATCATATTCTTGATAATAGAGATGAACCCTTCAAATGCACACTTGTATCTGAAAACAATCAATGAACAGGATTATTCTCCAAATGAAAATTGGAAGGATGCTTTCAAAGAGTTAATTGAGAGAGGATTAGCCAAAGTAGAGGAATCAAGAAAATCGATTTTTGTTGAATTAGAAAATTCAAAACTAGAACGTATCGAAGAGATTCTTTCATCGGAACTTGGAGAAATTGGAAACCTAACTCCTGAAATTCTCTCAAGTGGTACGTGGAAGGAACAGTCATTCAGATCATTCAACGTTGAATCAATACCCCCCGTTACGAATCGGGGTAAGAAGCATCCATATGCGGAATTCAATGATTGGCTAAAAGAGATACTAGTCGGAATGGGTTTCACTGAATGGTTTGGTCCGTACGTTGAAACAGAGTTCTGGAATAATGATACTCTCTTTGTTCCTCAAGATCATGTGGCTAGAGAAGTCCAGGATCAATTCCGAGTTGGAGAACCATATTCTCATGGAACGATTAGCGATAGGAAATACTACAAGGGAGTAAAAGGTGTCCATGAAAATGGTGGGGATACTGGATCAATCGGATGGCAAACTCCCTTCAGTGAAGAAATCTCTAAGCGACTCTGCCTTAGGTCTCATACCACTCCAGTTTCGATGAGATACCTATCGGAACATCGTGAATCTCCTCAGAAGATGTTCATAGTGGACCGTAATTTCAGATCTGAGAGCCTAAGCGCACGACACGCACAAGAGTTCAACCAATGTGAGGGTATCATAATGGACAAGGGGTTGAATCTTAAAGACCTAATGGGGTACCTCACAAAAATATGTCATAGCGTTGGTATCAAGAAAATCAAGTTCAAACCTGGACAATTCCCATTCACTGAGCCAAGTGTAGAGTGCTTTGCTAAGCATGATACCTTAGGATGGATAGAGGTTGCACCAGGGGGAATATTCAGACCTTGTGGAGATTGCAGAGGCGCTGCGAAACACCACCAAGCCCGTCGTCCACCGCACACTTTCACCCGATCGCGTAGACGCGGCTGTTGAGATGCTGTATATAATTGCCGGCGGGCAGCAAGCCTTCCATGCCAGACCCAACTTCGCCACCTTATACTGCCCCATCAGTCCAGGATACTTCACACCCGAAAATATCCACTGCATGCTCCGTTGGGCAGAACACCGCGTCCCCATCACATTG
>JABCTV010000323.1 GCA_018238205.1 Candidatus Thorarchaeota archaeon | reverse complement strand
AAAAGAGATTTTGTTGGAAGAGAGGATTGGCGAAATTGGATGGTCAATTCTATCAAAAATGCAAAGGGTAAGAGTATCGTTCTACATATTCATGGAGTTGGTGGCATAGGAAAATCCTTGTTGTTAAGGTACTGGAATCAAACAATGGATGATTCTGTTCTCATTGATTGCATTCTACAACCAGATATAGACTCTCAGATTGGTCACTTCGTGCGCAGCTGCAAGAGTAACGGATTTGCATTCCCTAGATTTGAATTGCTATGGTCAATAAGAAAGAGGGTTTTCGACGGTGTCGAGCCAGCTGCGAATGAAGAGCGCAAGTGGTTGATCGATGCAATAGGTCTAATTCCAGTAATTGGAGATATCGTGGACAAAGGGTCGAAATTAGTAGTTGCTGGGAGAAAACTGAAAGATCATTTGAAGAAATAACATGGAGATTTGCATGATTGGCTAAGAAAAGAATTGGGTGCGAAATGGGGCGAAGAACTTATTCAAATTCTATGGAAAACCCCCAACAAAGCAACCATTCTCTTAATGAATGCAGTTCAATCTGATTTGAACGAGCGCAAACAGATTGACTCCAAAACATTGGTCATTCTTATGGACAATGTAGATACATCTGTGGTGAAAACTCGCAGGTGGAATATCGATGGTCATCTCTCCAATGATGCTTCATTATGGCAGAAAATGCTCTCTGGAGTAAAATCATGTATTTGTGTTACCGCTGGAAGAGATACATTTGATGATAATTGGTGCAAGGTTGTCGGTTTAGAACAGCAGGAGCTCGAGGAGTTAGATTTCGATGGGCGAAACAAACTCTTTGAAAGCCGAGCTTTAGTCGACGAGGATCTCCGTGAATCAGTTGACCGTATATGTAAAGATCATCCATTTCTAATGCAACTTGTTATAGACGCTATTCATGCATCCAAAATGGATCGAACTGACCTTAATGAGATAAAATCCGAATCTCTTGATGAAGTAAGATCCGAATTGTGGCGTGTCTTCTTTAGTCGAATTGACCAATTAGCAGACATACTTGATCGTGCAGCTCTTCTCCCATTTATTGATAGAGATATTCTCTTTATTGTTTGTCCGAATATGAAAACAAAGGATTGGATGGAATTTCAAAGGCTCAGTTTTGTGAAGCCCCGTGGAGATGGATACTGGTCACTTCACGATATCGCTCGAGAATTAGTAGTTGCTGAATATGACTCACGACATACGGGAATAATAGGTGAAATGAACGGACTATTAATCAAGAACTACAAAGAATCCAATGACGCGTTATACTATGGGCTTTCTGTTTCTTTGCATGAATTCATTTCTGAAGAATCTGCCATCAACGCCCTTGATTTGATGAAGGTGTTTTTCACACTTGGAACCAAAAGCAATGAAGTTCTAAGAGCATTGGAAGGAGTTCAATTTAGAAGCGACCGACTAGTGGGGCATCTTGAGTTGGCAATAGGAAGCGCTCTAATGGATGTGGATAAGGTAAGTGAAGCTGAATCACATATGAGAAATGCACTCGCAATCCAACGAAATTTGTCTGATGTCAATTTTGGATTGAAGCAAAGCGAGATATCTGAAACGCTGAATAGTCTAGGAATTCTATTCAGTGATATTGGTCGAACTTCAGATGCTGAGAATGCTTTTCTGGAATCACTGGAAATTCGACGTGAACTAGCGAAGTCTGAGGACCTTGATAGTCTGTCAAATGTTGCTATAACTGTGGGCAATCTTGGTAATCTTTACTCTGTTATGGAACGGCTTGAGGAAGCCATGGATGCATTAGGGGAATCTAGAAACATCTACGCGAACTTGATAAAACGAGGAGATGAAATCTGTTACCCTGACCTAACTGGTGTGCTCAACAACATCGGAATACTGCAAATACAGATGGGGCG
Source organism: Candidatus Thorarchaeota archaeon (assembly GCA_018238205.1). GTDB lineage: Archaea > Asgardarchaeota > Thorarchaeia > Thorarchaeales > Thorarchaeaceae > SMTZ1-45. Next base: position 631 of record JABCTV010000323.1, on the reverse strand, counting down.
ATTTGAAGATGCTGAACTTTCATATTTGACAACACTTGAAATCAGACAACATCTTTCCTCGGAACACCCCTTTTACAAAGGCGCTCTAGCTAGCACATTCATGAATTTGGGTAATTTGAAAGCGCGCCTTGGTCAATATCAGCAATCAAATTCCTATCTGTCCAAAGCTCTTAATGAGCTGGAAGATCTCAAAGAATCATCTTCAGACCCATCAATGTATCGTCCAGACATAGCTATGACGCTTGCTAATCTGGGTCATTCTCTGACAAAAACGGGTAGTATTGATGAAGCGAAAGAAAAGCTAGTTGAAGCTGTTGACATATATCGCCAACTAGCTGACATTGCTCCCGACAAGTATAATCCTCTCCTAGCTGGTGTGTTAATCAATCTTGGTAGTCTTCATCTAAGACTCGGAGAAAATAAAATCGCAGATGAATCATCGATTGAATTCGTTGATATTTATAGGATCCTTACACAGAGTAATCCCTCGCTATATGAGTCATCCTTGGCGAACGGGCTCATAGAAAGAGGAAATATTCTGCTAGCTCAAGATGAAGCGAGTAAGGCAAGAGAAATCTATCAGGAGGCGATAAGTATCTTACGTCGCTTTTCTTCATCTGGAAACCACCGA
>JABCTV010000322.1 GCA_018238205.1 Candidatus Thorarchaeota archaeon | reverse complement strand
GACAGGTCTCAGAAGGAAGAATTGGATGCACTTCTACCAGCTGAAATTGGGCTGTTCGGAGGAAGTGGGAACTACGACTCAGAGGCGATTCAGAACCCCATTGAAGTGAAGGTGTTCACACCCTTTGGCGCTGCATCGGATCATTTCATTGTAGGCAAAGTTAAGGGTCGAGCATTCGTCTTTCTGGCACGACATCAGAGAGGGCATACGATTCCCCCTCATGCCATAAACTACCGTGCTAATATCTGGGGAATGAAATCACTTGGTGTCAAGAGGATTATCAGTCCAGCAGCTTGCGGGAGCCTTCAGCCAGACAGAGTTAAGCTAGGCGAATTCGTCATTGCAGATCAGATATTCGACAGAACGTTCGGACAAAGGAAGGACACATTCTTTGAGGGGGGTCCAATAGTGCATCTTCCATTTGGTGAACCCTTCTGCCCTGAGCTTAGGCAAGTTGCGGTTGATACAGCAGGCAAGCTAGGATACAAAGTGCATGAGAAAGGAACGTACGTATGCATCAACGGTCCGCGATTCTCAACATCCGCTGAATCGATGTTCTTCCACAACCAAGGATGGGAAGTGATAGGAATGACGGCCTATCCTGAGGCTGCTCTCGCGCGAGAAGCGGGTATCTGCTTTGTGAATATTTCAATGCCTACGGATTACGATGTGCATGGCGAAGAACATGTCACTCACGAGACGGTTATGCAGACTATGGCCAAGAACATTGAACGAGTCAGAAAACTGACCTTCGCAATGATTGAGAAAATTCCCGAAAAAGCTGGATGCACTTGTCAAACGGCAATGACAGGCGGTCTCTTCTAGTTCAGTGAAAAGGGTTAATGGATAATACTCCAATAAGTTACGGTATGAAGGTTTACGCGTGCTTTTGGCCATTAACCTTGGATATTTGGAGAATATGCACAAATCTACATTCCAAGTTTGTATTTGTACTTGTTCGGCTCCAGAACTTTAAATAGCACAACCTTTGGTCAGCATAACAATGTCATCAAAACAATCAGCCAAAGCTGATTTTCGTAAAGCGATTATCAAAGTGCTTGAGTCTATGAAGAAAGTTCCATCAATTTCGATATCAGGTATATCAAGAGCAACAGGAATTGACACCCACACAGTATCAAGAGCTATTGATCTTATTACGAGAGCCAAAGAGTCCTTAACAACAACAAGTCTAGACCTAGACCTAGACCAGTTTGTGGAACGCACTGCTGTTAAAGCTAGGTACGTAAAGATATTAGCTCTCTTCGCACTTCTAGCAAGCCTCTCTACCTTGTTGATGTGGTACTATGTAGGTTGGAGTGTGCTGTTCCAACTTGTTGGAATCGTGCTAGTTGCATTGTTTGGTGAAAGCTTTGTTTCTTCACGGGGATACTATGAGTACCCCAAGAAGGATGATAATGGTCCCTTCTTTCGAAATGTTCCAGTTTGGATTCCTTTTCTCTGGATTTCTTCAATTCAAACGTCTTTTCTCATTGGTCTGGTTTTCGGACTACCTGCCATTCAAGCATGTATACTATCTGGAATTCTTGCTGTGGTTTTTGACCTCGTTTTCTTAGAACCTTACTTCAGTAGCCATAGAGAACTCTGGATTTGGAGTTCTGTCGAAGATGGTTATTTCAAGTTTGTACCAACGAAATTGGATGTGTTTACAGCTCCTCCTGGTAATTACTTCACGTGGTTGATTTTTCCAATATTGATGAATCTTGGCACTATCCTTCTTTTGATGATCATCCCATAGCTGAACCACATAAAAAGGCACAATAATTATTGGATAGAACGTCTTCAGAACAAGACGAGTTCTGAGAGCTTCATGCCCCCTCTTTCTTTTTTTCAAGCATTCGCTAAGACTCAATTAATCCAATCAGTACAACGTTTGTTCTTTCTCTAGTGCCAGCATTATACTTTCTCTTTCAGGAAGTCTTCAAGATCCGTAGTGCATGGTAAGCCTTGTTGATATGAGATACTGCTGTGTCCTTATCTGCGTAGCTCTCAGTCCTCTTATTATTAACATTGACACCGAAAATATGGGATTAGAAAGTCTACCAGTCACCCTCATCATTGAAGTCGTCCCATTCATCGCCCCACTCTTCGACTTCCCAATCTTCGTTCTCAGTCCATAGGTCATCCTCATCTTGCAGCGGGGTCACCACAGATATTGTAACCACTCTAGAGCCTAATAAAATTCCCCACGTAATGGACCGACCGAAGGAAAGATAGCGCTGCACTGTAAGCTCGGCCAGAGGTGAATCAGTCTTGCTCAGAGTTGCCGTTGCACAGATGGAACCCAGAGTTGATGATGTGGATGCCAATCTCTTGAATGTCAAGAAGATACTCAAGACTGCAGGCGAAGAAGGAGTGGATCTCCTAGTTCTGCCGGAACTCGCGAATTCCGGCTACATGTTTAAGTCAAGGGATGAAGCACTGGCACGGTCAGAAGCTATTCCTAATGGTTCATTCTCAACAAACTTCCTAGAGTGGTCTCAGAAAGGAAGAGTTGTTGTCGCTGGCATCTGCGAGATA
>JABCTV010000099.1 GCA_018238205.1 Candidatus Thorarchaeota archaeon | reverse complement strand
TATTTGACTCTTGAAACAGCATTGTTGAATCTGGAAGAGGCAAAGACCCAGTCTGATGTTTTACGCGCATTCACTATTGCAAATGATGCATTGACAGAAGCTCGGTCACTTCTCAGTCCTGAAGAAATTCAAATGCAGTTAGACAAATTATCTGAATCTTTCGAACACATCTCAATCGCGGGTGAACTACTCTCGGAAGACCTCACCGGTGCAGATTCCACAGTTGAGATGGAAGAGCGAGTTGATCGCCAACTTGATGCTATGGAGGCTGAGATTCTTTTAGAGAAGGAAGGTGTTCTCCCACCCCTTGAAGTTGAAGGTAGCATAAAACCTACTGAAGGAACAGCTGAGAAAACTGGTGAGAAACGAATAGATGATTTGTTAGCTGACCTTGAGAAGGAAGCAAAAGCGGAACGTGAACGAGAGGCTGAAGGCTGAGACTTGGAATCCTCTACTTTGCAACAGGTGCGATGAATAATGGATGTCAGATTAGTTGTATTCGACGTAGATGGAACGCTAACTCAACATAGTAGTGTTTGGTGGAGATTGCATGAATTATTTGGTACGACTAAGGAAGGTCGACTCTATTTTGACCAATATTTTGCTGGTGAGATAAACTACACACAGTGGGCGGATTACGATGCAGCTCTTTGGAAAGGAAAACCTGTATCTCGCGTGATGGAGATAATAGCTGCTACAAAATTGGTTCTTGGAGTTCGAGAAACGATTGCAACTCTAAATGATCATGGGATTAAGACAGCTATCCTCTCTGGTGGTCTTGATATCATGGCTGATGATATCGCACGAAGAGCAGGTATTGAATATGTATTAACAAACAAACTTGGTCACAAAGATGGTGTTCTTACCGGGACTATTGAGAATATAGTGGGATGGGCTGATAAGGCTGAGCACATTCACACAATCCTAGATCATTTTGGTATGACTCTAGAAGAAACTGCTTTCGTTGGTGATGGTCGTAACGATATGAGTGTCCTATCTGTTGTAGGTCTCTCAATTGCCTTCAATCCTGAAGATCAGGAAGTAGCTGATACAGCACAAGTTGTTATCCGAGAGAATGATCTTCGAGATATTCTTCCTCATATCATATCGGGATCCGAAAGATGAAGAGTACAAATAGTAGAATTATTTGACGTTTGTATACCTCTCTCCTCCACCAGTATTGAGAAGAACTACTTCTTCGTCATAATCGATTGTACCAGATTCAATAAGATTTCGAAGTCCTGCAATTCCAACGGCACTTTCAGGACAAATATCGAGGCCTTCTAATTTTCCTGTCATGCGACGGATTGGTTCAATGTCCTGATCCGCCACAGCCACAGCTCCTCCCCCTGATCTTCTAATTGCATTAAGAATCAGTCTTCCCGCAAATGGACTTGGAACATGAAGCCCCAAAGCTAAGGTTTCACCATTAACCCATGGTTCTAGATTATCCGTTCCTTTTTCTATTGCTCTAACAATTGGTGCGCAGCCGCCACTCTGGGCAGCATACATTCTTGGTCGCTCACTTCCGATAAGTCCCAATGCTTCAAGTTCATCAAAAGCTTTCCAGATACCTATGATTCCTGTACCTCCACCTGTTGGGCATATGATTGCATCAGGTACGCTCCAACTCATCTGTTCAGAAATTTCAAACCCTAGAGTTTTCTTACCTTCAACACGATATGGCTCCTTTGTTGTCGATAGATCCATCCAGTTTTTGTTTCTCCTTCTCATCTCTTGACCAGCGTCAGATATTGTTCCACTAACACGAACTGTTTCTGCACCAAAGAGCTTGCAAGACTCAAAAAACGGCTCAGGTGTATTATCTGGCATGAAGATATGAGCTGGAACTCCTGCGGCTGCACTATATGCACTTGTAGAAACTGCAGCATTACCAGCTGATGGAAGTGCAAAGCTTTTAGCTCCAAGTTCGAGATTCTTAGAAACTGCTGCACAGAGACCCCTGTCTTTGAAACTCCCAGTTGGGTTCTGAGCTTCATCCTTGATCCGCAGCATTCGGAGACCAAGATGTTTCCCTAGATGTCGAGAGTGAAGCAGAGGTGTCCATCCTTCACCAAGGCTGATTATGTATGAAGGTGACTTCACAGGTAGTAACTGTGAGTATCTCCACATCGAATTTGTTTCTGTAGGAAAATCACCGGAGTCTATTTCCTCTCTTACTCCAGCTATATCATAGACTGCATACAATGGTCCTCCACAGACGCAGTATGCATTGATTGTATCTGCAGAATGTTTTCTCCTACAATGAGGACATTCAAGGTGAGATATATGAGAAATCAAAATGGCCACCCTAAACCTAGACACTATGTTATTCTGTACACTTGCTGATAAGCATGTCCTTATTTATTACCGGATTGTTGTTTATACTGAGAAGACAAGGCTGAGATAAACTTGGGCGAGTTAAAACGTACTACAATGCCGTTCACGGCACTCGTTGGTCTTGATAAACTAAAACTAGCCCTAGTTCTAAATGGTATCAATCCACAGATTGGTGGAGTTCTTATATCTGGTCCAAAAGGAACCGGTAAAACAACAGTTGTTAGAGCACTAGCTGATCTACTTCCAGATGTTGAGATTGTTGATGACTGTCGTTTTGGTTGTAATCCACAAACAGTAGATTTTCTTTGTAACGAATGTAGTGCGAAGGTCGCTAAGGGTGAGAAATTGAAGATCCGCCTGAGGAAAATGCGTGTTGTCAATTTACCTCTTTCAACAACTGAGGATCGTCTGATTGGGTCAATGGACATTGAGCGAGTACTCCAGGATGGCATTCAAGCTCTGAGACCGGGTATTCTTGCAGAAGCTCATCAGAACGTGCTTTATGTTGATGAAGTGAATCTTTTACCTGACCATTTAGTTGATGATTTATTGGATGCTGCTGCAACTAAGATTAATTCCATTGAACGCGAAGGAATTTCCATTTCGCATCCCTCCGACTTTGTATTAATTGGAACAATGAACCCTGAAGAGGGTGAGCTTCGTCCCCAACTCCTTGATAGATTCGCATTGCATGTCGCTGCTGGTACACGACACACTATCGAGGACCGAATGGAACTAGTGCGACGTAATCTCGGATTCGAAGATAATCCAGATAAATTTAGAGAACAGTGGGATGAAGATCAGCAGATACTACGAGAACAAATCACTCATGCAAAAGAAATTCTGAATGAAGTTACTCTTCCAGAAAGCAATCTTCGTGCAATTGCGATGGCATGTGATGCATTGGAAGTCGACGGTGTCAGACCAGACATTGTCATTAGCAAAACCGCAATTACTCATGCAGCATTAGAAAATCGAACTGAAGTTAACTTAGAAGATATGAAGCTAGCATCCCAGCTAACTCTAAGTCATAGAACCAGACGAGGTGGGCTACTAGAGCCTCCATCCTCTGATGATATTGATCGTGCTATAACACGTGCTTTCGAAGTCACAAAGAAGAAAGATCGACGAAAATCCCCGACCGAGGTTCCTGCAGAGCCAGATGAATCTGGTGGTGAGAGAGAAACAAGGAAAAGTGGTGGGCGATTTGGACGTCAGAAATCTTTTGCCAAGTTTGGCAGACAGGAAGGCAAAAAAAAAAAGCTCAAAGAGTAAGAAATCCTCAAGGTGACCCCATTAAAGGAACAATATGTGCAGTTATGATGGTGGTTGTCTTCCTCTATTTTGCTTGGATTTTCACTAGCCCAATAAATTGGATATTTGGGTATTGGATACTAGAATATCCTCCTCTTCATGTGCTAATCATAGATACTGTAGTTTTTATTCCGTTGATAATCAAACTCATCCGTAAATGGCTTGAAGTCATGACTCGGAGATCTGGTGGACCTGCTTCGGCGATTGATACAGTCGAACGTGGAGAAGGAGTACCAGAGGAGGGTGATGAATGGGGGACTGCAACTCAACCATACGCTCCTCAGAAAAAACGGCTGATAACCGGTCCAAAGTCTGAAATTAGAGATGCTCCCATTGGTTTCGATGACGGATTCTTCGTGAAAATACCCGATATCGATACAGGAGAGGCACTCTTTGATTTAGAAAAACTTCGTGAGCGAGCAGTGATCCGTTCGAAAGTTACATCTGGAGGGTGGATTAAGAAGCGGGTGAGTTCAAGAGCAGCAGGGTCTCTGAAAGCATCTGATACAATGAAACATGGACGTCCTGTTCGATCAAGAATTCCAGTTGGAGAAGTTGGTAGTATCTCTTTCCCCTCTACTGTTATGGCGGCTGTTGCTCGAACAGATGGAACCACTCAACTGCCAATTAGAATTTCAAGGGAGGATATTCGCGAGAGTGTATTTACAGGAAAGACTCCACTAACGATTATTCTTGTTATTGATGTTAGTCTATCAATGAAAGGAAGTATGACCGAAGTACGTGAGTTCCTAGAACGTATTGAACGAGAAACTAGGGGTTCAAAAGATCGAACTGGAATTGTGGCATTCAAAGATAGTGGAGCTGTGGAGGTCCAAGCGCCTACGACAAACTGGAATAAGATTTACCGAGCTCTAGGCCGTTTGAAAATCTCCGGATTGACACCATTAGCTGAAGCCCTCAAAAAAGCAATGGAAACAATTCAGAGAGAACGAATGAGAAATGACGATATTGAACCTCTTGTGATTGTTATCTCCGACTTTTCACCTAATATCCCGTTAGCCCAATCTGTGGGTCCTGGGCATCAACAGTATACACCTCTTCAGGATCTCATTCTCACATCCAGAGTGCTACGAAAGGCTCATGTTCGACTTGCTGCAGTGAATGTCGATCCTGAGCAAAGAAAATGGCCCAAATTCTTAAAGCGGCCTTATCACGAAGCACTCGAACTAGCAGCTATGCTACGAACTCGAAAAGAGGGTTTGAACGATCCAGTTGAAACAATTCTTTTAGTTGATGAGTTTCGAAAAACATTCGGTGCATACGTTGTCGCACGAACCGCAGGTGGACATGCATACCTCTCAAGCGCGCTGATGAAAGAAAACTCAATTCTAGGGACATTACTCAGTGCTGGTCGATCCAAGACACAACTTAGTGAAAAGGACCTACGTACGGTCGAAGAATATCTACCACAGTAGCAAGAAATATTGCATTCTCGATTAGGTTAAAAACAAAGACCCAATCTTTCATATGCGCATATAGCTGAGAAATGCCTTCTGTCATAGTGAGCGAGGAGTGCCCAGTATTGGGTTTCAATGAATTTGCTTTTCATGCATTAGGCACAGGTTGTGTGCGCACCTTTGCAGGAGGACAATTTGTATGCTCCCGGGAAAAGTACCCCCAGAAATTCTTCAGAGTATTGTATTCTCTAAGCTTGGTCGGATGGACTCTGATGTTCTTCTAGGACCAAGTCTCGGAGAAGATGCTGCAGTGATTAAGATAGGTGACCAAGTTGTAGTGGCAGCAACAGACCCTATCACAGGATCTGTAGAAGATGTAGGTTGGCTAGCAGTTCATGTCAATGCAAATGACATTGCTACTTTTGGAGTTTCTCCCCGTTGGTTTCTTGCTTCAATCATGCTTCCAGTGGGTTTCACTCCAGATGACCTTGGAAAGATAATGCATCAAATTGATGAAGCTGCAAAGACACTAGATATCTCAGTTGCTGGGGGTCATTCAGAAATTACTGATAGAATTTCCCAACCTATTGTTGTTGGTTTCATGATGGGAGTGGCTCCGATAGGAGAATATGTTACATCTAGTGGTGCTAAACTTGGAGATAATCTGATAGTGACTAAAACTATTGGTATTGAAGGAACCTCGATTCTCGCCACTGAAGGGAGTTCAAACTTGACAGAAAAATTGGGTCCAGACCTTGTTCGAGAAGCTAAAAAATTACGGGAATCAATAAGTGTTGTGAAGGATGGGGTGACTGCTTTTCAGACCGGATTTGTTAATGCAATGCATGATCCCACTGAAGGAGGTCTCTCTGGAGCCATCCACGAGCTTTGTGACGCAAGTGGAGTTGGGTTTGAGATTGATAATGATTTGATTCCAAAGGCTGATGTAACTAGACTGATTTGTGACACTCTTCAAATCAATGCTCTAGAGCTGATTAGTAGTGGAAGCATGTTGATCAGCTGTGAAAGAGAAAAAGCGGTTCATGTGATTGACAAACTTGAATCTGCAGGCGTTAGAGCTACGATCATTGGTTCTGTAGTTTCAGATTCCTCTCATCGCAAAATTGTCGTCGATGGATTACTTCAGGATCTTCAAAGACCAACCACTGATGCACTTTGGTCTGCACTGAAGAAAGTCAATCCTTCATGAATTGTTCCAAACGTTCAATATCTGCATCTTTAATCCATTCTAGAATTACAGGGGATAGTGCGATATTCCTATTGACAAACACCTCATAGGCATCTGTTCCAACAAGTGGTTCTCTCTCAATACCCAGATACCAATAGTACGGTCTCCCATTGGGGTCTACTCTCCGTTCTATTTCGTTATGCATCCGTATTTTAGTTGGCTTTGTGATTACTAGCTTGCTAGTTTCGGAAATATCGGATGGGAAGTTCAGGTTGAGGAGATCTATCTTTTCTGGCATTCCTTTTTCTAATACACGCATAACTAGATCCTTTGTTATCTCACAAATTTTTTCACACTCATTTGTGGCTCCCGTTGAATCGAACCATTCCTCTGGAGTTGCCTGACGAGAAACGGCAATGGAAGGTATACCCCGTAGTGCGGCCTCAAAGGCTGCACCTACAGTTCCACTGGTTAGCATACTCTGGTAGCCAATATTCGCACCAGTATTAGGTCCAGAAATGAATAGATCAATATCACTATTGAAAGACTCACCTAGAATGACAGAGTCTGCAGGAAAGCCATCGTGGGTAACAAAACTATATCCATACTTGTCATGTTGCTCAGTGACTCTGATTGGTCTCTTCAGTGTTAATGCCTTTCCAGTCGCGCTTCTCTGACCATCTGGAACAACTACGAAGAGTTCTACCTCTTCTTTCAATTTATCTGCTAGTTTTAGAAGACCATCACTTCGCGGACCATCGTCATTTGTAAGACAGACTCTATACATCAAGAATGACTCCAAGTATCAGTAGCACTCACATCAAGTCATTTTGTTGATAAGATTGGTGATAGGAAAAATAAAGTCGTGGAAGCTATTACCGCTTCCACTCCCGGTATCTTTAGACTATTGGATTTACAAATCGTAAGGCTTGAGAGTCTTACGCTTGTTATCCTTTGTCCTTGCGGCGGCTGCATTCAGTAGCTTTTCGATTTCCTGATCGAGAGCTCCATAGAAATCTCCGCTTACTTGGACTTTGTTCTTTTTAGCATAGTCTTGAATTGCTTTCTTAACGACATACGGCATTGTTAAATTCACTCCTCCTAAGAGTGCTTGAAAGTGCGCTCTAATGACTTATAAGCCTTTACAGAGAGGCTGATTATATCGCGCGCTTTGGCCATTTTGAAGCATTCTATGAAAAATGGACCGAAATGGCTTAAGAGTCCATTATAATTGCTTCAGAGAGTCGAATTAATTGCATCAATTATCTTCTTTGAAGCATTTCCATCACCATAAGGACATTTTCTGCTTTTTTCAAGTCCTTTATCAATCGCGGATGAAATCATCTTCGGAAAACTCTCTGGATCCACTCCAACTACTGTTGCATGACCTGAGTCTACGGATTCAGGGCGTTCAGTGGAAGTTCTTAGAACAAACACACTCTTGTTGATAGAGGGAGCTGTAGCTTCTTCCTGAATGCCTCCTGAATCAGTAAGAATGAAACTACATCTCTTCATCAATGCTATAAAATCGAGGTACCCAGGTGGTTCTACAATGTGGATCAGATTATTTTCTTGAATCTCAGACATCAATCCGAATTTATTCAATCTTGCAATAGTTCTTGGATGTGCGGCGAATATAATATCTGATTCCAATGAATGAATTCCTGAAAGAAGCCCAGCTAATATTTGCTTATCATCAACATTTTCAGCTCTATGCATTGTAAGAAGAATGAATTTCTCCAGACCTATTTGATCTGCCACGGTTTTTCGATTCTGGACCAGAGGAAGTCGACTTTCCAAGGCGTCAATTACGGTATTGCCTGTGATTATAATTTTCCCCCAGACTTGTTCGTTCCTCAGTATATCAGCAGACTTCTGAGTTGGAGCAAAGAGGTAGCTAGATACATGGTCTGTCAATCTTCGGTTGTGTTCCTCTGGCATGCGAGTATCGTAGCTTCTGAGTCCTGCTTCAACATGCCCCACTGGAATTCCAAGCTTTGCTGCGGCAAGTGCAGCTGATAGGACTGCATTTGTATCCCCTTGAACAAGTACAACATCTGGTTTCTCTTTGATTAATGCCTTCTCAATACCAACTAGAGCTTTCGCTGTTTGTTCAGAGTGTGTTCCCGAACCTATATTCAAATTCATATCGGGATCTCTGAGACTCATATCCTCAAAGAATTGACTACTGAGACTTTCTGAATAATGCTGACCTGTATGAAGTAAGAATAGCTCGATGTTTCTCCTTTCACACTCATGAATAATCGGAGCCATCTTTATAATTTCAGGCCTAGTCCCGATGACGAAAAAGGGTTTCAATCAAATCACTCAATTCATGAAGAATCCTTGAAACACATAAAGATGACGGGAGGGGAAAGAATGTACAATTTTGATTCGATAACAGAATCCTCAAAACACCTAAAAGTATCATCAGCTAGAATTGCTTGGGCCCGTGGTCCGAGGTGAGATTGAACAGTGAGATATGCACACGGAGTTCTCATTGGTGCTGTATTTCCAGGAGTAATCTTCTTGGTTGCAGCTGCTATCAAAATAACAGGAATCGGAGCCGATGCAGCTGTTCTTGCATCACTCTGGTATATCTATACGATTTGGTTCGTAGCAAGTATTGCACTGGCTATCCTTCCTTTAATTGTCATCTTCATTGTGCGGAGGGATATGTTCAGAGAGTTTCTGATTTTCGAAACAGGTGGATTTGGTTTGTTTTCACCGATTTGGTTATTCATTGCAACAGATATTTCTGGGGATCCATGGTATAGTATACTCTTCGACGGAATTTCAGACGGATTGATTGGACTTAGTCCTGGAGGCACAATCATTGGCATCGATATTAGCAATCTCTTTTTGATACCCTTCCTGCTATTTTCATTTGTAGTAGGTGTGATATTCCTTCGTCCATCTTTTATTGCGAAGTATGGCCATATGGGTGAGATACCTGAGCTTGCCGAGTTGAAAGAAACCACAGGAGCAAAAGAAGAAGATTCAACTGAATCAGAGATGCCAGAAGTTGTTGCACCACCTACAACCGCCGATTCTGTCGCTATCTTGAGAGATATTCTCATAGAACATGGCACTACTGATCCTATGATCAATCTTATCCTTAATTCTGGGATTGGCACAACCACAGATTTAGCTGCTACTAGCGCAGATCAACTGGTAACTCTAACTGGAATGGATAAACGTCAGGCAGAAGAACTTCTTATGGCGGTACAGAAGAAAGTCTGGTTCAGTGGTATCTGATACAGTTCTATTCAGATTTCATATTGATGTAAGCGCATCAAGAGAAATTGTTACCAAGTCATCCAGAGGAGGTTTTCCAACTATCTTTGCCTCTTGATCTACATTCTCTCCAATGACTACACAAGCTGCTCCAACTTTGACACCCCTTAGGTGACCAATCACAAATAGCGCAGCTGCTTCCATTTCTGTAGCTAATACGTTTGCATCTTTCATAGCAGCCCATTTCTTCCGCATACTATCAGGGTCTGCAACATAATCTGGATGTTCACTATAGAACGCATCTTTACTATGACCAATCCCAACATGGTATGTGGCTCCTCGCTTCTCAGCAGCCTTAGTGAGGGCAATAACAGTATCTGGATGAGCCACAGCTGGAAATTCTATGGGTACGTATTGTCGCGATGTTCCTTCATCTCTAACTGATCCACTAAAAATGACAATATCTCCCGAAACAACATTGTGACTAATTGCTCCAGAAGTTCCTACTCTGATGAAGGTCTTGCATCCTACTTTCACAAGTTCTTCAAGTGCAATGGCAGCTGATGGACAACCAATCCCTGTTGAACAGACTGCAATTGGTACATCATTCCAAGTTCCTTTGAAACTCCAATACTCCCTCTTCTTAGCAATCTCTTCCGGATTATCAAAGAACTGCTCTGCAATCTTCTTTGAACGGTCAGGGTCTCCTGGCAAAAGAACAAGTTTGGGAATCTCACCCGGTGCAATACCAATATGATATTCTTTCTCTGATTCCATCAGCTAACACAAGCGCGTCAGTTACTGTGGGCAGAGAAAAGGGTTTCGCAAGAAACGCAATAAAACTCTCATTGCGTATGCTTAAGTCAGAATTTCACAATATCATAACTGTGGTGGTAGATATTGAGCGAAGATCTAACAGATTTGCAGAGAAATATAATAGCAATGATTGTCCGAGACAACCGCAGACCTTCTTCTATAGCATTTGGTCTTAAACGTCGTAATGGAACGGTAGACCAGAATAGAGTAATGCTAGCCTTGGTGGACTTGGAGAAACGAGGATTGGTGGAACGAAGTACCTCTAAAGCTTGGATTGCTAAGAGCAAAGCTACAGATTATCTCGATGATGAATAATACATAACTAGAGAAACTCAACTAATGTATCTACAATATTGTAACAGAGGTTGGCATTCTCCTCACAAAATACATCAGTATTAACAGTGTTAGCTGTCACGATTTTGTGATTACATTTCTCGATTAGTCGTTCAAGTAATTCTTCTCCCCTATGCACAAGGGGAAGAACATGTGCTACTACTAATGCTACATCCTTTGCTCCTTGTTCGAGTAATCTATCTCGTGCCTTCAACAGAGTGTTTCCACTTTTAGTGAGGTCGTCGATTACAATAACATTATCGCCCTCGACATCAAGGTCTCCATGTAGCTGGACCCGATATGAGTTAGTTCGGCTCTTTCCGAATCCATCAATCTTGTATCGTTCTTGGGCTCCTTCGTCTGGTGCTATAACTAAGCAATCTTTGAATCCAAATTGTTCTTTGGCAAACTCAACAAGATCTGGAATAACATCAATAATTTTGTACAGTCCTTTATCCTTGAGATTCTGAACCCATTCCAAACTATCCGGTGCGTGAGGACTCACAACATACACCTTGTTACATGCTTTGGTGATTGTTTCTATTGCCCATCTTCCAGAAGAAGCTTCACCGGTTTCGAAGGATTTGTCCTGAAGTGCGGCCACAAGCAATACAAGTGCAAACCAGTCGCACCACCAAAGCGAGTGGAAGT
>JABCTV010000098.1 GCA_018238205.1 Candidatus Thorarchaeota archaeon | reverse complement strand
GAATCCAGGTGTAAGCATATCGACTAATCTTGGAACAGATTTGACACGAGAAACCTGTCGTTCAAGCTGGCTCATCATTGCCTTGGACATCTTAATACCCAGAGTCCTCAACTCAGTCTTAAGATCGGATTGTCCACAAGAGAGACAAGTAACTTGATCAGAAGAAATCTTCACAGCATTCCGTCGAGTGAGAACGGTTAGTCTATCTTCACGAAGACAATGTTGACAGGTTGGCACTGTCCTTGGTTCTTGTGTTTGAATTCCAGCAAGGTATGTCTTCAGAATCTGGATGAAATCCGGCTGCTGTTTTCTTGGAATTATGATGTTCTTTGCTTTCCTCAGAATATCGTTAGCCTCTTTGGGAACATGCATGAAGACAGGCTTGTTATATTTTACAAACCAGAAACGTCTAATCTCTAGTAGACCCGAAGGGCGATATCCGAATTCAATCATTCCACCCAGGTTGGAACGTTGACCGTCCCGTAGCACATCAGAGTAAATATCAATTCTTGTTGTAAGCTCTTGTTTGCTTGACCTTAGAACAACTGTATATGGTTTTACCAGTCTCTTCTGTATATCAGCAGTAGCAACTTCCAACGAGAAACCTCATCCAGACAAAATCCTAGGGATAAAAGACACTTGTGGTCTTCACAGTTCAAAGATGTAATCGTCCTGAGCCTTATCAATTACTTCCAGTGTCCGTTCATACTCTGCACCAATTGCATCCATTCCAGTTTTTGAGTCTTGACCAGCTTTTTCAACTACCATCCAATCACACATGACCTCAATATCTGAGAAACTACTGAACTTGTAGAATGGTGTTGCAAGTACTTTGGTACGCTCGGTCTGTTGGAGTCTTAGTTTTGGAAAATTCTCTGCAAAGGGGCGGTAGATTGGACCGTTTGCTCCACCTAAAATGAACTTGGCACGTTGCTCTCCAGATACGTGAGAAACGTTAATTCGTTTGAACATCTCTTCAATATGCACAGTCCGAGGAACACCAGTCTTAGGCTGAACTGTGGCAAGTGAGTCACCAGCCAACACATTACCTCTTTCAATAACGAGATTTTGAATCAATGTTACAATCTCCTCCTGCTTTCTTGTTCCTAAAGGGTCAATAACTTCAGGAGAAACTATATCGACCTGGGGGAGAGGTTCATCAAATCGAAGTTGTGTTGGATCAAACATTAGACAAGAAATATACTCGAGCACATCAACATGAATGCCTCCTCTCGTTGCTACTCCTTTGAATATACCAGGTCCAATCAATATTGAATATACTTGTGTTTCCCTGATGATAGACCAAAGTTGTGATGAAAGGATGAGAGCTTTCCCACTAAGATCAGCACCCTTGAAAGCCCCAACTGCAAAATCGTATGTTTCAATCTCAATCAACCAATAGAGAGGAGACTGTGTATTCATTTGTTGGAATCCTCCAGGAAAACATTATCATTAACAAAATTAAAGATGAGATTTATTGCGATACTGTCTTTTTCAGTAACTGGTGTTTCTGTGAGCAGCTCACTAGCAACTGTCAATGAATCATCAAGAAAAACATCTTCCAAATTAAATCGCAAAATAATCTCAGTATAACATTTTCTGACACACTCGTTAACATCACTACCCTGATACTTGAGAACCCGAAATACACGTCCTATTCGCTCAAGAAGAAATTCTTTCCTATCATCACCTTTACGACGATTTCCAAGTTTGATATCACGTTCAAGAAAATCAAATGGTGATGACATATCAGGCTCTGCTTTGTTACCCCTAGTAGACCCAACACCAACTGCAACATAGGCCGAACGATCACCTCTACCACTTTGGGGCCGAGGAACCAAATGCAGGAGAAAATGAGCTACTGCTCGTGGCGTTAATTTGTCAATGGGTTGTTCAAGCTCGTCAATTAAAGAATCTAGTCGCTTGATAGATGATTCAATTGTGAATGAATCAGTTGCTTTAGTTAATGCTTGTCTTAGAATTCGGAAATGAGCTTGATTTCGCTTCAGAACTTGGTTAAACTTTCCATTGAGTGTGCTGCGATTCCATTTCGTAATCGCTTGTCCAAATGATGTAACAACATCAACACTTGTAGATTTGATATGTTCTTTTCTCCATTCTTCAACTAATGGAGAAATATAGGTTTCAGCAAGTTTAGTCCGTTCAGCAATGATTGAAAGAGCTTTTTCAACTTCAAGGGTCGTTGTATCAACTACATCTTCAAGATTTGCAAGACTCCTTACGCGAAGTTCCAATTGTCTTGTGAATACACCATGAATATGAGAAATCCAGCGGCCTTCAACAAGTGCAAACTCCATGATGTTACCAGGAAGATTTGGAACATCCTCACCAATTGAGGCTCTTCTAGCAAGCTCAGCAGAGAAGAGACCTACAGCTTGCTTAAGACTCATGATTCCATCCATATTAATCAGGTATGCAATCAGTGCCACTTCAAATGGACAGGAAAACTCCTCAGAAACCTTTCTTGCATCTCCATCAGGAACTCGCTTGACTCGCTCTCTAAGGTTTGCATAAGTTTCCGCAAACTCCTGAATCAGCTTCTGACGGCTTTCGACCGCAAGCTTTTGAATATCGGTTTCAGGTAACACTTTGATGAATCCTCTTGTTATGTCAAATATGCTGTCCACTAGAGGATAGCAATACTAGGTCCGCAGGTTGCTAAATAACGGTTGTTCGTACCTAGCTTGTCAATGAAGGAATGGAGAAACTATGTAGAGTCTACATACCAAATGATAGGAGGAGGAAGTGGATTCCAAATCCCAGAAAGATTGCTCCCAAAACTCCTGAGAAGGCGACTTTCATTTTTGATAGATGACGACCATGTTCGATATGGATTACCAACCAGCCAATAGCGAATATTCCTAAGAATAAGAAAATTGCTGAAAATAGTAAGAAGTTGCTTTCAAAGCTCTGGAGCATTTTATTCGCCTCTCTTTGTTCTATAGTGGGTCGTTTTTGTTCCGAATTTAAACTTACCCTGTCAATTAGTTTGATATGAAATCGTATTCTTCACTAAAGTCTACACCATCTATGGTGATTTCTCGAATGAGTTTACATTTCTTTCTAGCTAACCGTCGTTTTTCATCAAATGACATACTTGGATCATCAGGAGGTTTGATACCAAGAATTTCAAAATTGTTACGAATCCAGATATTCTTGGTTTTTGGGCCTACCTTATCCTTATGATCAGGTAGATATTGTTCAAGAATGTATTCTAGTGTTTCAGGATTATTTCCTAGCGCACCTTTTGCAAATACGGGATCTTTGACCTTCGTATCTTCTTCCTCTTCTTTAGGACCACCTTTCGGGAAAGATGTCTTCGTTGTTACTTTCCAAGGCTTTGTACCATCTCTAGGGTTGAGAGAAAGCAGATAGAAAGTTGTTGGGCCATCTAAATCAAAGAGCGCCTTGATATCTTCAAGAGGCGCAGATTCGTCAATTTTGGCTTTGAAGACGGGTGGTCCTTTCCCTTTGGATACTTTCCAAGAGATAGGCATCATCAATTTTCCAAATTCCTCAGTTTTATCCGAGTAAGTAATGATCATACCCTTTACTTTGTGTTGTCCTTCTGGAGCACCTCGTAAATAACCAGTGAGAAAAGTTTTCTCTAAATCTAAATCTACTTTGAGTTTAATACTTGGTTTACTTAGCGTAATACGTACTCTTGGACCAGGATGGAATCCAAGTCCGTATTTGACTAATCTTGCTTTAACAAACTCATCAGGAGTTCCGTTGATTATCTTGGATATCCAGCTCACCCTTGTAACCTCAAAGAGCATTTTATGATTCTGTGATTTAAACCCTTCGTGAAATGAAGGGCTGTACTATTTCCTAAAGAACTACCAACCCGAGAATACCCCACAACCAAACAACAACAATTGTTAGAACAAGGATAGCAATCAAATCAACAACTAAACCAGTTGTGATCATCTCCCGCATCTCTACTTTCCCGGTACTATATGCAATAGTTGAGGGAGGTGTTCCAGTAGGTAGGGCGAAGTCCATTGACACGCCAATAGCAATTACCATTACCATTAACATAGGATCAATACCTAACCCTACAGCAAGAGGTATCGCGACAGGAATGAGAATAACAGCAGCACCAGTATTAGATGCGACCATAGTCACAAGGACTGCAATAACACCAATAATCACTACGACAACAACAGAGGGGAAAGCAGACAGACCACCCATCTGCTGAGCAATGAATGCTGAAAGACCAGTATCAATCATTGCACCTCCCAGAGCAATTCCACTACCTAATATCAAGAGGGAAGACCAACTAATATGTGATGATACATCTTTCTCATCAAGAAGACGCAGAATCATCAGGGAAACGCCTCCAATCAAAGCTACAATAGAGCTTGATATCCCATGTCCAGACCACCCGATGACAGTAGCAACAAAGTCAGGTAATCTTTCAGTAAACCAGAGAAGGACCACGCTGACAAAGATTACAACAACTAGCTTTTGTTCATTTGGCATAGGACCTAAACGAAGATACTCTTTCCTAGATATTTCCTTGAGATCATCCATTTCTTCAATTTCTTTTGGAATCTTGAATCTGAAGACTATCCATTGCCAAGTGATAGGAAGCATAATCAAAACGACTGGAAGGCCAAAGGGAATCCAGCTCATGAATGTAAATTCTACACCTAAGAAAGAATTGATGTAACTTGCAGCCAGTGGATTAGGCGGCGAACCTACAAGACTGGCAACACCACCAAGAGTCGCAGCATACGCCACTCCCAATACCAGAGCCTTTCCATACTTTCCTCGGATATCGGTGTCACGGATTCTACTGATGACAGCGAGTGCAATTGGAATCATAATGGCTGCGGAAGCAGTATTGCTAATCCACATGGAGAGAAATGCTGTAACACCCATTACTGTAAGAATGAGTGAACCACCGGATCCTTTTGTCCGAGATAATATCAGAAGTGCTAAGCGCTTGTCTAGTTCATATTTTGTGAGAGCTCTACCAATTAGGAAACCACCAAAAATTAGAGCTACAGCAGGGTCAAAGAATGGGGCAAGTGCTTCTGAGGGTGTTCTAATATCAGTTAGAACGATGAGAACGGGTATCAACATTGATGTAGCTACTAGACTAATGCCCTCAGTGAACCAGAGTAAAGCAACAATTCCTAGAATCATAACTGAAGCTTTTGAATTGACAAGAGGTTGATACTCAATTGTGAATACCTGCCCTGATTGACGGGTTGGTCGTAGAGTGATATTGAACCCTTCATTATTTGAAATAGTTAGATGAATGGAATCAGCATCGATAATATCACCAGTTGCATTCACAATAAACCGCAATGGATTATCTGTTGAGATTAGTGCTGAAACTGGTACAGTGACCTCAACTATTGTTGAAGTTCCGTTCAGTGTGAATAAATTCTCTGAGTAAGTTCCAGATTCAAGAAGTGTGATGTTGTAGTTTTCCATTACAGTGATACTAGGGGAATCGATAGATAGTGTAGCTTCATATTGCCCAGCTTGAATGCTCGATGGTGCATAAGTATAGAGTATAATGCCAAGTACAAGAGTGAAGGTGAGAATCACGAATGTTTTTCGTGAGCTTTTACTTGGCATCTTTAACAACCCACCAGAATCCTGATACGAAGATATTCATCTTAGATAAAAAGCAGTTCCCTGTGGCAAAACTATCAGACCAACTTAATCAATAGGTCGACTATCGACTATCTTCTGAATGTCAGCAGTAGGAAGTGAGAAACCTTGTGTACCAATGATAGTTAGTGATTTCTCCAGAAATCCGCTAGTGTGCTCTTCCAGAATATCTATCAATTCCTCAAACTTCTCAAGAGGTCCCTCATAGACCGTGAAACCAGTATATTCAGTTCCAAACGCGCTTGAGGCTTCAGTGACGATTTTCATGCCCTTTGGAAGATTCCTTCTAATCTTACGCCATGACCCAAACCATTCATGTTTTTCCTTATCACTCATAGTCTTCAAACGATAGAGTGTCAAGTAGACATACTTGGTGGAGCCGATTTCCCCTGGAATCTTACTGGTGACCATAGTTCAATAATTCAACCTACCAAGCTTATAAACAGTAATGCACGGCCCAATCAAACACACTTGGAGAGAAAAAAATGGGATTACGACAATCTGGTCATGCCTTGACCTTGATAATGCTGTACTTTGTAACGCTGATTATGCGTGCGTCATTCTATGTGACAATCGCTGTGATTTCGAGTGAGGTGTATATGGGCGGTGCCCTTGTAGGATGGGGCGTTGCAGTTGTGTTAGCTATCTATCCCCTTGCCGAATTAAGTACAGTTTCATTCTTTGGTTCGTATAGTGATAAAATTGGAAGAAAACCAATTCTTGCTGCTAGTTTGTTCATCACTGCAACCGCAGCATTTCTATTTGGGGTGGCACACGTTGAGATTCTTGCGTTTATCTTTGCAGGGCTCTTCGGAATTGGTGCTGCATCCAAAGTTACGACAACTCTCTCCATGATTGCCGATTGTTCATCAGAAGATAACCGAGCTCGATTGATGGGATACTACGATCTCTCTACATTGATGGGCCTTGCTGGTGGCTTTGGCTTGGGAATCATTTTACTAGAATTAGGATTTAACCCAGATCTCTTACTATTTACAGCTGCAGGAGCATGTGCATTAGCCGGTGTGCTAACACTAATTCTAATCAAGGAAACACGTGTCATATCACACGATGATGTCAGTATTATGGCACTTCTGAAGGAAGTAGCTGGTGATAAGAGAATTCAGAAAATGCTTCCAGTTTATATTCCAATAATCGCTCTCTATGGATTGGTCATCTCGAAAACAAAGCATATCGTTGAACAATACTTTGACATAACTGCAACCGATATGATTCTCCTCTTTGCAATGCTGGGGGTTTCTCTAGTTCTTGGAATTATCGTAATGGGACATTTATCAGATCATATGAGGATACGAAGACCATTCATTGTTGTGGGTCTGATTGGTTTTGGAGCCTTAGCATACATGCTTGTTGCGGTTCCCTTTGATACACTATGGGTCAATGGACTATGGATTTTGTTACCAATATTAGGATTCATTGCAGGTGCATTTCCGCCTGCGGCAATGGCGTATCTTACAGATATTTCCAGCGCAGAAGCGCGAGGCTCAACCATGGGCGTTTACTCGATCTTCTTTGGGTCAGGGATGATCATTGGACCACTTGCAGGGCAATTTGCATATGAGCTTGGAGGTCTATTCCCAGGACTTGCCATTCTGGTAATTGTACTCATCGCAATAGCATGTATCGGAACTTACTTCCTAGAAGAAGCCGTGCCATCTGAAAAGAAGGAATTATAGCTCTAGCAAAGAGTTAATAGAAACTGGAACTAGAATCCATTAGAAACTCTACCTTAGAGGAGAGAATTATGGTTAGGCTTACTACTATTGGAAACTTCCTATCTGGAATCGGATTGACACTGCTTGCAGTCGCAATTGGAGTGAAATATCTACTTGATTCATTATCAGCTCCTGCAGCTCAACTTGTGTATCCATTCTACATTTGGGTGATTGCACTTGCAATGCTCGCAGTTGTGTTGGTTATTAGCGTAATCAATACATTTACCGAGATTACTGGCTTCGTGCATCCGGACGATAAAATGATGTCCAACATGCTAGTGTTCATTATGGCTCTCGGAACACTTCTTGTCTTTGGACTCCTTGAAGGAACCGATGCAATAACACAAGGATACCTCTTTGATATGGGCACTATGATTGTAATTGCCTACATATTCTTGTTCGTTTTCGTTTTCTTCGGAAGCAAAATTTCCGAGGGTGCAGAAACAGGACAGATTAAGGAAATGACATCTAGATTTATGCTGGTTTCACTACTTCTTGGTGTGATAATGGCAGGTGTTTACTTGCTAATGAGCATAGTCAAAGATTCACTATCATATACTTGGGCTGCTGGAGTATTGATGGTCTTTGCAGTTGCTTTAATTGTATTAATCGTCATCTTCCTTGGAAGGCAATACGAACCAGTAGGTGAATAGATTCAGAGAGTCTGGATGGGGTTCACTCCATCCACTCTTTTCATTTTTTTGTTTCAGATGTAAAGTTGATATACTGGAAAGGCTCTTAAAACGCGGCGTACGATTGAACAGTGACAGGTGTTTGCTATGGGAGATAATAAGCTCTGGCTTGGATTTAATATTGATAAGGAAGGAAATCGAACCGACGAAAAATTTGAGATAAGTATTGACCTCTTGAGACGCCATGGAGGTATCTTCGGTTCAACAGGTTCAGGAAAGACAGTTCTGTCTAAGTGTATCCTAGAAGAAGCAGCAATGGAAGGTATTCCAGTTATTGCTTTTGATCCCCAGGGGGATATTGCATCTCTGATGCTACCCGGAGACCCAAAGGAATTAGCTTCCAAGGGAGTCCCTCCAGAAAGACTCAAGGAATATATGGACAAAGTGATTGTTCGTGTTTACACCCCAGCGAGTAGCAAAGGGCTTGCCATCTCAATCAATCCACTGAAACTTCCAGACAGGAACGCAGACCAAGATGATATTATCCGACTATTGGATAACTCTGCAAGAACTCTCGTGAAAGTTCTAATGAAAGTCGCGGGACTCTCAAGGTCTTGGGAGGGCAAAGCATTCGCAGCAATCTATGAACTTCTCAGAACTATTTGGGAAGGTGAAAAAACTGAGGTTGACGAATTATCTGAACTTGCAGACTTGCTGATTGCAGACTCCGAAACTGTAGGTGTTGATCTCGAACCATTTATGAAATTCAGTGAGAGGCAGACACTGGCTACGCGAATCAGAAGTCTAACAGTTGGGTCATCTCAACTTCTCTTCAAGGAAGAAGGTAACATAGATTTCGATTTTCTTACAAAACCAGTAAACGGAAAAACTCCAATCAATGTGATATTCCTTAAAACTCTTAGAAGTGAAGAGGAGAAACATTTCTTCATTGCAATTGTATTGAATCAGCTTTATTCATGGATGCTAAGACAAGGTTATACAGAAAAGCCACGTATGATGCTTTTCCAAGATGAGGCGGCGCCATTCATTCCAGCAGGAATGAGAGCTCCAGGTCCTAAAGAAACCTATCTGCTAATCTTCAGACAAGCTCGTAAGTATGGTATAGAATGTTTAATCGCAACACAGAGTCCAAAAGATATTGACTACAAAGCCTTTGAGCAATTCAACACTATAGCATCAGGTCGGATTAGTAGTGAGCAATCACTGAAAGTTCTGGAACGTATTCTTGAACCAATTGCCGGAGAGAAAAAGTCAGAAGAAATCATTACTCAGTTGCCAGCTCAACATACTGCAAGTTTCATCTTTTCCTCTGCAGACCTCAAACCTAAAGTCAGCAGCATAGGTGTTCGATGGCTTCTAACAAAACACATTACCCTCACAGAAAAAGATGTTCAGATGCATATGAAAAAACTTCGAGCTGAACAAGAGAAGACTCCTCGCCAGACTGATGGAAGAGGGGCTGACAGATCCGGGGATCAAGAAGGAGCTGCCGATGTATCCTGACAGGATCGCTGTTATTACTTCACCGGAAGGTGCAGCGGTAAAGGATATTCGAAGGACGCTCGGACGCAGGTGGCCTCTTGCCGAGATGGTCCTGCTCCCCGCGGCAGTACAGGGCGAATCGGCGGGAAGTTCGGTCGTCGGGGCCTTCGAAAGGCTCGGGGAGATGGCAGATGTGGATATCGTCATCCTCGCAAGAGGGGGAGGAAGCGCCGAGGATCTCTGGACATTCAATACCGAAGTGGTTGCCAGAGCCGTGGCTGAATGCATGGTTCCCGTCGTTACCGGCATAGGCCACGAGATAGATACGACCGTCTGCGACTACGTATCCGATGTAAGCGCGGCGACGCCAACGGCTGCCGCAGAGGTAGCGTCGCCAGATTCGGAAGACGTTAGAAGGGGGCTCGATGTGCTTATAGAGAAGCTCGCGTCTCTCTGCTCGGCAGACGCGAGGCAAAGACTCGAGCGCGTTGAATTCATGATGCGGTCCTCCGCTTTTCCTGCTATCGAGTATGCACTGGATCGTTCCAGGCTCGAGCTGGATGACAGGTTCGATAAGATAAGCAAATGGAGCCATGCCGTTTCAGAATCGGGCAGATCGAGAGTGGATGATCTGGAAGACGGGTTGAAGGCGCTGATCACAGGAGCTATGAGAAACGCGGAAGGCTCACTGGCAGGATTTTCGGAAAGGCTCGCAGGGCTGTCACCGGCGGGCGCCGCCGAGGCGAAGGGAGAGCGACTGGAAATGCTCGTGAACAAGGTAAGGATGATGGCGGCAAGCAATACGTCCTCCATCCGGTCCGACCTGCATGGGAAACTCAGGGCATTGAAGAGCCTTGGTCCGAGAGAGGTCCTGGGCAGGGGATATACATACTGTACCGCGGGAGAAGGTGGTACGATAATCGGCAGTGTGGATGAACTCGAGGAGGGGGGGAGGATCTCAGTCAACTTCTATGACGGGGATGCCGGATGTCTGGTGGAGCGCAGGAGAAAGGACGCTCGATGGCGCAGAAGGTTACATTCGAAGACTCAATGAAACGGCTTGAAGAGATAGTCCGGAGACTCGAGGAGAAGAAAGTGCCCCTTGAGGAGAGTATCAGGTTGTACGAGGAGGGCATGAAGATCGGAAAGAGATGCCGGAAGCTCCTCGACGATGCGGACAGGAGGATAAGGGACCTTTCCGGGAAGCTGGAGGAGGAAGCCGCCGGTGAGTAGCGATCAGATGCTCGAACGGATCAAAAGAGACAGGTCATCCATCGAGCGGAAGATGGACGAGTTGCTGCCAGACGCTAACGAACGTCCGTCTGTCCTGCACGACGCGATGAGATATTCTTCACTCGGGGGAGGCAAGCGGTTCAGAGGTACACTATGCCTTCAGGCTCACAGGATGTTCGGGGAGCCTCATCCCGGCGACTCGCTGGCTGCGGCGGCAGCATTAGAGTTCCTTCACGCATACACGCTTATCCATGACGATCTTCCAGCGCTCGACGACGATGATACGAGACGAGGCAGGCCTTCCTGCCATGTGCGGTTCGACGAGGCTACGGCGATCCTCACGGGTGATGCGCTGCAGGCTCTCGCGTTTGAGACACTCTCTGCGTGCAGTGGGGCGAATCCGTCAGATGTGACCCTGTCAGTCTGGATGCTTGCTTCGGCTGTGGGATCAAGACTCCTGGTGGGTGGGCAG
This sequence comes from Candidatus Thorarchaeota archaeon, assembly GCA_018238205.1. GTDB lineage: Archaea > Asgardarchaeota > Thorarchaeia > Thorarchaeales > Thorarchaeaceae > SMTZ1-45. The sequence continues at coordinate 112 of JABCTV010000098.1, read as the reverse complement.
TACGCTGATATGGAGGGTGAGGGAAACGATCCAGAACCCGGGCTTGTAGAGTTCATACATGCGCGAAAGACCGCGGAGCTTATATCGGTCTCCCTGAAGATCGGAGCGGCGC
>JABCTV010000321.1 GCA_018238205.1 Candidatus Thorarchaeota archaeon | reverse complement strand
ACCCATCTTTGTAAGGCCGAGGGCGAAATCAATCGGTAGGCCAGGAACATCTTCCTTAAGCAACGGGATATCGAACCCAATGTAGAATCCATCAGCCATTGAGGCAGTCCTTATCGTCAATGGTTTTGAAGTGGATTTTATCTTGCTGTTCGGCGGGAGCAAGTTTTGCTCCACCATAAACCTAACCAGGTGAGGTTTGATATATGCAACAACATCATCTACATGATATTCGACCAATTCATGTGTGCTGGGAACAAAATACCTAATGTCAGGATGCTCATGTAACGGAGTTCCGATATTGTTATGAGTAATATTCGTTACATTGCCCTTCATTAAAACAGCACTCATCGGAATCTCCTTCGTCACCTTAACAGTTTCGAAAGTATTCACATCGAGATAATACGCCCACCTGGTATCAATCTCAACTTCAATCACTTGTTCATCATCTATAGCCACTCTTACTACCCCGTATCTCATTGATTCACGGGGATATAAAAAATACACTGGAGTGTTTCAGCAAGCAAATTTCATTCACTATTGCTCACATTTAAAAGGCGATTATATAGAAACGGTGTATTCCTTATATACTATATAAAGGCAATACAATAAACAGGAGCTAGAGCAGATGCCATGTCCAGAACCCCACACAAAAATTGAGAATGTTGTCGCTTCAGTTGTTCTACATCAACGACTTGACCTCGATGAGATTGCAGCAACAATGCCCAACGTAGAATTTGATCCTGAGCAATTTCCAGGCCTAGTGTACCGTCTCAAGAAGCCCAAGACGGCTACCCTTATTTTTAACAGCGGAAAAATGGTCTGCACCGGTGCTAAAAGTGAGAAAGAAGCAAAACGTGCAGTGCATAAAATTGTGAAAAACATCAAGGAAGCCGGTATAGAAATTGCTGGTAAGCCTGAAATCACTGTCCAAAATATTGTGGCTAGTGCTAGCCTTGGTGCGGAACTCAATCTTGAGCTTGCAGCTATGAAGCTTGAGAACACCCTATACGAGCCAGAACAATTTCCAGGTCTGATATACCGAATGAGAGACCCTAAAGTTGTAATTCTTCTATTCGGTTCAGGTAAGTTAGTAATCACAGGTGCTAAGTTTGAGCCTCAGATTCCTGAAGCCGCAGTAAAAGTAAGAGACCGCCTACTTGAACTCAATGTCATTCGAATTCCAGAAGGGGAAGATTGGGGCCAGAACGAAACCGACGATGATGAAGACTGGTAAATAGATTAATGGTTCCCGGGACAGCAATCCACGGGAGCCACTACATTCTTTTTAAAAATCGATTCTATTTCTTCTTTGGTTTCTTCTTTGGTATATTTTTTGGTTTCTTCTTTGTAGATTTCTTAGAAGAATCTTTCTTCTTAGGAGCGGGTTTCTTCTTCCCTTTACTCTTAGTATTCCCCTTTTTCTGTTTCTCACGCTTCGCTTTGATACTCTTTTGAGTTGATACAATCTCCTGTTCTCTTGCGGCCGCATAGAGTTCAACAGTTCCTTTCTGTCCCTCATCGTATGTGTAACTAAGCCGTTTGATCTCCTGAATCTTTTCTTTACGAACCATCTTTGCACCTAGTCTTCGTGCAAGTTTGAGGATGCGAACGGTTGAGCGAGATTGCATAGCTTCATTGAACATTACCATTGGCAACATGTAAGCCATAACAAAGAAGGGTAGACCAATGGTCCATAGAAGAGCAAGAGTAGTCTGGTAGATTAATTCAGTTTGCCCAAATTGAACACCACTCATAATTGGAAGGATTATCGGATTGTAGAATTGACTAACAAACATAGTTATTGGGAATGCAAGAAGGGCATATCCACCTAGCATATTTGCAATCCAGCGTCCTACTCCTTGTGTATCTGGACAATGTCTCATTTGTAAATTATCAGTTTTGAGATGAGTCACAACTCCTGCATCATTTAGAACCCAAGTTGGCATGAATAGCAGAAGGGCTATTGGGACAAAGAGAAGTGCTCCCATGAGAGAAAGGCTTGCATTGAATAGAGGTGCTATCTCAGTTCCCAATGTTAGTGGATCGAAGTTAGGACCGAATAGATAGTCGCGAATGATTCCACTAAACATCTGGGCTGAAGCTACACTGAAGAGAGCAGGAGCTGCAGCTCGGCGAATTATTTGAGTGCCACCAAACTCACGACCAATATCCATGATATTCATTTCATAGCGAGCGGACTTCACAACCTTAGTAATCAAGAGAATGACAACAGCAATAGGTACAGCGAATAGCACATACTCGATAACGAGAATGGGAAGTGCAATGGCCATGATTGTTGAAATATCCGTTCCAAGTGTTGTACTCATAGTTTCAGGGAACAAATGTGTTGATGGAACATTGGTTGTAACTGCAGTAATTAGCTGAATAGCAACTATAGTTCCAGCTATAAACATGAATATTGGTGTTAGAAATCTTGCCTTACCCATTCTGATAACCTCGATGCATCGGTGCACAGGGCTTGTTAAGCTTTCCGAGAATTTTGTCAGTGTTTATCCGATTTAATAATCATCTAATTAAAACAGATTAAACATC
>JABCTV010000320.1 GCA_018238205.1 Candidatus Thorarchaeota archaeon | reverse complement strand
ACGCTATAGCTGTTTTTAAAAAAGAAGTTTTTTAGCTTGACAGGGGTAAGATAGGATGTCCCCCTTTTCCCTGTACAAAGCCTCGCACACAACCGGGCTTCTTGAACAATGGATTGAGATCGACCTTCCAGGATCGACTCAATCCTTATGGTTTTGCTTCAGTCGAGGATCTATGGGTATCCTTGCTGGGATGATCACGAAGAAGCGCGACATACTAGCTGCTTGAATGCGTTGTGGTTCTTAATCTCTTCGAAGTCAGCTGCTAGTGCCAATGATCTCTCAACAACCTTGACTTTGCACAATTCCCCTTTGATCCCTTTCTGCCGAAATATCCAACAGAGTAAGGTAGTGAAATCATGTCCGTGCATCTGATAACGTGCATCCTCTCTCGTTAGCGAGCGCAGAGTCTCTATTTTGTTGATAAAGATATTGAAATCTCTTGCCCTGCTGTTTTTATTCAAAAATCTCATAATGTAGTCATTAAAATCTAAAGAAATTGACCAATCGATCAGGTTCATGCATACGACATCGTCTAACCAATCCATGCTCCAATTCAACGTTTCATTGGCAAACCGATATAGGAAAAGCTCTTGAAGAACAGATTCCAATGATGTGAGTATGGCCTGAATAGGCCATTGACTCCTATTGCATTGAATAGTAATAAGTTTGCTTATGGTAAGTTGGTTAAAGAAGTACATTTCCATGCAAGAAAAGTCAGTGTATATTAAACATGTAGCATTAGAAAAGTCGCCTACGAGGTGCGAAGAATCAGCATCTACAAAACATGTTATCTGTTTAGAACCATTTTTGAGTCTTTTGTCGAAATACTCAGCTAGAAATATTACACGCTCTCGATTATTAGCCTTCCGTCCAGCATTAATAATATCTCCATCGGGTATATCAATGGTTCCTATTTCATATGCTGCCATAAAAGTCAATCCACAGTATTGGATGAGCCACTGTAGAATAGCCGAATCGAAAGCGCCCTCCACATAGACATCCCGTCTATCAGGATCTCTCTCGTAAATGAACATCATTTCTTCTATTGTACGTCTGGGAATCTCAGTCACGGTCATCTCCTTCGGCCAGATTATCAAGAGGAGTTACATATTCTCTGTATCGAGATAGGAGTTCTACCGAGTGGGTAGCTAATATGATTTGGAATTGTGTACCTGATAGGCAAGTAAGCAAAGCAGGGATAAGTTGTCTTTGCCATTTGACGTTGAGAGATATCTCCGGCTCGTCAATCACAAAAATAGTTCCTTCTCTACGAGCACTTATTGCGTGGCATAATAGAAGCAATAGTTGCTTCTCGCCGGATGATAGAGCTGTTGGACTTAAAGAGTGACCTTTATCAGAAGATATCTGTAAACCCTTTTCGAGATGTACAGTAACCTGCTTATGAGAGTAGAAATCCGCAAGTAACGACACGAAGTTGTGCATTACTTTCTGTAGGTCCTGCAATGCGTTCAACCGCGCTTGGTGCCCTTCCAAGTATGGTCCAAGGACTGTCTTGAGGATATTAGAATGCTGCAAGGAAGCAGCACTCAAGGATGCTATGATGTCATCAATTTCAAGTTCCGGGGTCAAACCATATTTAGCGAATTGACGGTTACGAGTCTGAAGCCTTAATAACGTATCCTTCAATTTTCCAATAACATCCTCTTCACTCGTTTCGGTAGTAGGGCCGTAAGTCACTATCCTTTTAATAATGTCCCTGTACAAGGAATTTACTGAAGTATAACCGACGTTGGTGCCCGAGAGCGCCTGCTGTTGAAACCATTGCACTGCCCTTTCTATGGACTGTTTGAGTTCTCTTTCAGGTGAGAACAACTCTTCGTCTTCCTCCTCCATAAGAACTACGTTACCTTCAATGGAATGACGAAACCTCTTTTCTAAAATTTTACGACGAGAATTTACGCTTCCCTCGATCCGGCGAGTATCACGAAGATAGTGAAATGTAAGACGGAGGCCCAAAAGAGTATTACAGAATAGCTGATACTTCTGTTCATCTTCCTGGGTAGGTGACTTCTTATCCTTTTGCCAAGTCCAGTCAACAAGTCTGTTTTCCTCAGAGTCTGTAACCACAACATTATAATTTCCTGGATCTGAAGACTCAGTGCGTTGTGCAGAAAGGATCATACCGTTTGAAAGATGAATGCGAATAGCCCTAAACGGTATTTTTCCTACATAGGACCGGTGACCACCGTAAGGTTCTGGATTGAACAAATGGTAGATGAGATTCAAAATAGTTGTCTTACCCGTTCCATTATTCCCATACAGCAAAAGCAGTTTTCCTGATTCTGGCCCAGCCGTTTTTGCCGGAGTGAGGTCATACGAATAAGTGTAAAAAAGGTCCTCGATTTCTAAACGGTGAATCAGGGCCATCTGAGGGTCCTGCCGTTGAGGTGATATCTGATTCATTTTTGGTTCCTTCACTTTCTCAACTCTCGCGTGGTCACGAGGAATTGAGAAATTTAGATTTGAGGCTCGCCATTACATCTGTGCAGAAGCAACAAGTTATTCTATGATTTCTGGATAACTCCACGGCTTGAGAAAGTCTTCATG
>JABCTV010000319.1 GCA_018238205.1 Candidatus Thorarchaeota archaeon | reverse complement strand
GGAATTTGTGTGCGATAATCCAAGGATTGCTTATGTTGTATTGAAAGATACGCAGCTGGCACATGAATTGCCTGAATGTAAATATGATTTCAATCCCATTTGGATTAGCAGAAAGAAGAAGTTTCAAAGAATCTATGATGATGTTATAGTGATTAGAAATCGGTTTAGTAACCACGAAGCTATCCCTCGTATGGCAAGCGTATTCCTCTGACTGGCCAAGTCGGCTCTTCGTTTCTTCCTGACATGATATCCTTTGTAGACCAAGATAATAGTGCAAGTTATTCATCAATCGTGTGCTAATAGCTTTAGATTGTGTGCGATTTCAAATATACTTCAATCCAGCTTCTCGTCAGTGAAGCAAGAGCTTTGATGATTTTGGGACGGTCGCTCATTGGATACCTCACCATATTTCCAGCTTCTGCTTCAAAAGTCATATCACCAATTTTGAAAGATGTCTCTTCATCAAAGAAGGCATTGTTATGCATGATAGCATTCCTTAGTCTAATCATACCATTCCAGCTATCGTGTTGAGATTGGTCTATCCACTTCTTCCTCTTTGACTCGTTCATGATTCCAGACAGATAGATCCGAAATACTCCTTTTTTCTTTTCAGCCTTCGCTCTCCCCCGTTCAAGCAATTCCACAATTGGTTCAGTTCGTGATTCCTTGACGATTAATTTTAGGAGATACTCAACAGCTGAAAGACTAAAAATAAAGTTGGATCTTGTAATTAGCATCACTCTCTCTTTGAATTCCTGTGCCTTCATATTAGGGTCAATTCTTGCCCATGATCTTCCAAAAAGCATGAGAAGGTCACGTGATGACATAGTATGTTTCTGGATGAATACAAAGCAATTCTCGATTTGGGGTATTGCCTGATTGAACCACTTGATTTCATTATTCATCAAATCGAATCTTATCTCATCAAATGCTTGAATCAACCTCTCAACAACTTTCTCCATCTCAATCACTTGTTATTGCATGGAAATGGAAATCTGAAAAAGACTTCTGCTAAGCTAGACAAAAGAGAAGGCGGGAGTCAAGGACTCCCCATTGTGACAGCTAGCTGCTGATGCATTTCATGTTTGTTGTATGCTCTCCTTAGGTAAATTTCAAAATATAGTGAAGTTGATATTGCCTGCAGGGTCACGATTTGATGGAGTGAACACAAGAAGTGTCAAAGCACATTCTCTATTGGCTGGCGTTAACGAAGTTGGAGAAATTCTCCGTGGAGGGCGCTCTAGCAATTCTGCAGGAATTCGGAAGCTTAGAGGCAGCTTGGAATGCCAGTAGTGATGCACTCATGGCGGCAAGAGATGAAACAAACTTAGCGATTACGATCGCAGATGTGAGAGAGAAGGTGGACATGGCTAGATTTGAACAGATAATTACCCAGTCCGATGAAGAGGATGTCAAAATTATCCCAGCTATCGATCCAGCATATCCAATCCTTCTCTCCCGAATCAAAAAGCCGCCGCACACTCTCTTTGCACTCGGCAATATTGAAGCCATCAAGGAGCCAAGTATCGCAATTGTCGGACCCCGAAGCCCTTCATCCTACGGGGAAGAAAAGGCTACAGAATTAGCAGAGAACCTTTCCAGGGAGGGCTTTGTGATTGTTTCAGGACTTGCACAGGGCGTAGATACTTGCGCCCATAAGGGGGCACTCAAAGCAAGAGGAAAGACAACTGCCGTTTTAGCCAGTGGAGTTTGCAGTCCGACTCCCCCAAGAAACAGGAGTTTGGCCTTGTCTATACTTGAACAGAATGGGACTCTCTTGTCAGAGTATGGATTGTATAATCCCCCTGCTAGGTACACTTTCGTGCAAAGAAATCGGATTATTGCAGGCCTGGCCCAAGCGGTGATTGTCATAGAAGGCAAAAAGAAGAGCGGCAGTCGCCATACTGCAGAGTCAGCCCTGAAAGCTGGAATCAAAGTGTTTTATCTTAAACCAGAAGATTCGTCATCCGAGCTGTCAGAGCTTCCAAGACAACTTGAGGCGAAAGGAGGTACAGGAATAGAGGAAGCAAACGACGTCATTCAGGTGTTGAAACAACAGGAAAGCGAAAAAGAGTACGATCAAACGCGACTAGTCTAAACTGGAAATATATTTGAGTCACAACTCCAAGGGCGTAAACTGAGGGAACAAATGAAATTCGATCTAATGGGTGTTTCAGGCGAAGAGTATCGAATCTACACTGTTATCAAAGAGGAGCACAGTAATCAATACATGAAGGTGATTGGTAGCTTCTTAAAACCAACAAGAAACTATACACTACTTACATCCTATTGTCACCGATGCTCTCAGCCTAATGAATCTGAATGTGATTCATGTCGAAGTTGTCGCGACTGGAATTCATTGGACAGAGTTGTTGCACTGGGAGAATACGTTAGAAAAGGAAAATCTGAAATGAGTAGAGACATTCTCGATGCAAAAGGTGAAGAGCCCATATGCTGCGCCCTCGCTGCAGCATTGGCAACTCTAACGACAGAGGAATATTCAGACCTGTTGGAATGCGCCTTCGTAATTCCAATGCCAAGAGACCCAGATTCCTTGGAATACAAGCCAATACA
>JABCTV010000097.1 GCA_018238205.1 Candidatus Thorarchaeota archaeon | reverse complement strand
CCATATGGTAATCTTCTGAGTAAAGACGAACGCGAGTTCATCCAATCAAAGTATCCCTTCAATGTGGGAGGAAGTCGAACTGGCACTTGGAATAGCGCTGCACATTTCATCGTTAGAGCAAGCATGCTTCTTCGTCAAGATGGAGAACTTGGATTCCTGATCCCGAATAGTATCCTTAGAGTCAAACAATTTTCAAAGACAAGACAGTTTCTTCTCGAGAACCATAAACTCTGGAAGATTATTGATGAGGGTAACCCATTTGACGGAGTTACACTTGAGATGGTTACAATATTCTGTAGAGGACAGAAACCTGGAACCAATGGGACCATCATAGTGGAGTCTAGAAGACCAGGATTTGAGCAGAATAATTCGGTGCCTTTGAAGTTGTTGAGAACCAGCAATATATTCCCAATCTATCATGATGCAATATTTGAAGCGATTACAGAGAAGGGGCAGAAGAATCTCTTGATTGCAACCAGAGGCAGAGATATTCCCAAGGAACATGTTAAGCGTGCAATAACAAAATCGTACTCTATACCATATATCACAAGCGGGCGAAGTGTTCGTCGTTATCATATCGATAAGAAATATCAAACCTACACCGATGACTGGTTCCTAAGAAACAAAGGATTGAAAGAATCATTTGATAATGAACTTCTTGTAGCAACGAAAAACTATAGGTATCCTAGATGCGTAATCAAACCGCCTGGCACTATTCACGGGGGTGGAATTGTACAAATTAGGCCTTCCTCAAATACTGTCAACCTTAGAACACTCGGATTGATCCTAAACTCGAGATTAATCCAATACATTTGTACACGTTATCTAACAAATTATTCTCAGCTGACAACATGCTTGAATACTGGTATCTTGGAAGAACTCCCCATTATTCTTCCAAAATATCCAGATACCTATGCATTACTTTTTGATGTACTCTCCATGTTACATCATGAAGAACAAACTTCTGAACGAGAGAGATGTATCAATACTATAGAAACAATTAGTGAAGCTCTAGTGTACGATTTGTATTTTGGAAATAATCATGAATTACAGAGAGAAATAGCTCTATTATTGGGCACTGATCCAATCTACAAAAGTGACCTAATGTTCTTCTGTGACAAAATGAAAAGCAAGTCAATAGTATTAGAAGCATCAAAAGTGATGAACTTGCCAGAGGTCCAACAGGTTGAGAATCGTCTTAATGAGAATCCTGTAAAGTCTCCCAGATACTGATGCTTAAATAGAGATACACAGCCAGCATCATGATTCAGAATGAAAAAAGAGAAGGATTCCACGGATATGGCTGAAGATCTTGTTGATGCTATCGATAATGAAGCAGAACAGAAAGGCGTTGACGACGGACTTACAAAAAGGGAACGCTCCATTGAAATAAGTCGAACAGCTGAACGTGAGAGAAAGGCTCAGAAATTGAAGAAGCAGCTTCGTAAACGAAGTCTTGGTATGCTCAACTTCAGATGGCCAATGTATTTGTTAGTCATAGGTGGAATCATAGCAATCATAACTAATTTCCTGCAAGTTATGATACGAAACCCAGTTGTTCCCCCAGAAGTTGGGTTCTATAATTTTATCGAGGCATTTAGCAAAACCGGTGGAGCAATCTATCTCTTCCCAATAGTTGCGGGAGTAATGATGATTATTCTTGGTTACTTTGCATACACCACTACAAAGTACGCTTGGTTGTCACTAATTCCAGCGATAATGCTAGGAATGGCAGGGGGCACAGTGTATTTCCTAATTACGTTCGCAGTGGATAATCAACCAGAACTCACTGGTGAGATATACGCATCAATAATACCACTCGCAATGTTCCTTGCAGCAGGACTCAATTTGGTTGCAATCGCGGTAAAAGAAACAGAGTAATCTACTCATTGAGAAATTCATCAAGACGACCCTCTTTCTCAAGGGTCATCATCCAGTCGATTCGAATGGGAGCCGCTTCTTCACTAATCAGTTGTTCAATTTTTGATGCAACATCGGTAGGAGCCATTTCAGAAGTATCAATCTCAAGAACACGATCTTCACCAAATGAATCAAGAGCATCCAGCTGACAGACTCCAAGAACTTCTGCCTCAACATTTTCTTTGACTTTCTCATCATTGTAATTGCGTTCAGATAATCGTCCTCTAAGAGTTTCAGGATGAGTTCTTAGAACGAACACCCATTGGACTGCACTACTTTGTACAAGATCAATGTAGTGACCTTCGATAATTAATCTCTTACCCTTAGTTTCCACTAGTTTCACAAGCACATCAACAAGACAATCTTCGTCTATTATTCCGGTATCTCTTATTTTATCCTGAGCAGAAATACATCCAGATTCATCAGCCAAATCTCCAAGTGCAACAACATCAACACTAAGTCTGCTACCAAGGACTTTGGAAACCATCGTCTTTCCAGTTCCAGGAGTACCACCAATCAAAATCGCAGCCATGAAATGGTATGGTTTCATTCCCAAGATAAGCTTTGAGTCAGGTACATGAAATATTACTAAGAAATATTTGTGGGAAGCCTTTTCATAACGGATTTAAGAGAGCCGTATTCTCGTCAGAATGAAAAGACTATAGAGTGTATACTAAGATGACCGAGTCCTATAGCGTCAGAGAATTCCATCCTGATGACATAAGGCATGTAGTCCATATCAACAAAGAAACACTCCCCGAGAACTACCCAGACCAATTTTTCATAGGACTCCATTACCACGCCCCCAAGGCATTCCTAGTAGCAGAAGTGGATAATGTGATTGTGGGCTACATCATGTGTCGAATCGAACGTGGAATATCATCGTTTGGTCGTTTACCAGTAAAGAAAGGACATATTGTTTCTGTAGCAGTTCTAAACAGCCATAGACACATGGGAATCGGTACAGCTCTGATCAAAGGAGGTATGGATGCAATGATTGAATATGGGTCTAGCGAATTCTTCCTTGAAGTAAGAAAGGGCAATGAAGAAGCTGTTTCGGTTTACGAAACATTAGGTTACTCTGTACGTCGTGTTCTTCGAGGATACTATCGTGACGGAGAAGACGCGTATCTAATGGTGGGTAAATCGAATTCCACACCAGAGGAAGTGAGCGACGCTGAGTGACCGAATCGAAGTCCCCCTTATTCTTGACTGTGGTCCCTGCATCATGGACAGTTTGAAGATTCTTGTTCCTCTATTGACTCCCGATGAGAACAAACAAGCAGAGTATTTTGCACTGGCATTCAGACTTCTATCGGAAGGATATGAAAAACAGACTGAACCAGCTCCCCTCTCAATTAGAATGTACCAAGATTTGTACAACAAGGCAGGCATTCTAGATCCCTATGCGGATATCAAGAGGATCAGCACTGAAGCGGCACTGAAGGCGTTACCAGAAATTGATAAAATAATCGAGCCTCTGGAAGGTATTGCACGTTTCAGGGCCTGTCTATCTGCATCCATTGCAGGAAATGTTATTGACTTCAATACGGGTGGTCACAAGCCAAATCTTGAGAAACTTGTGGAAGTATTCAGCAGTATACAAATTGACGGATTTGCTATCGATGACTCAGAGCACCTATGGAGGTCTCTTCAGGCGCGAACAGGCAAATTGCTGTTTCTGGCGGATAATGCAGGAGAGCATATACTCGATATCCCATTGCTTCGTCTTCTCAAGGACTTGGGCTGGTCTGTGACTTTCATTGTCAAAGGACAAGCTATGATTAACGATGTCACAATTGAAGAAGTACGCGGAACTGAGATTGAGAAGCTGGCACAGATAGCAGATACTGGTGCATGGGCACATGGTGTGCCTATAAAGTGGGTGAGCCGTGAGTTTCTACAACTAGTCACAGAAAGTGATATAGTAATTTCAAAGGGTCAAGCGAACATTGAAACCTTTCCTGAAATTCAAAGAGAAACCAACATTGAAACCTACTACATAACCCGAGCGAAATGTCCGCATATCTCACAAGCTGTGGGTGCAATAAAGGGAGACAGTGTCATTCTTAGGCGGCCTAAAAGCAATATTTAAAAACACAAATCTTCCCGAAGTGCTTGTACAGTTTTATCTGAACTGACCGATTTAGTGCGATTGCTTCGTATTTTCGAGTCAGGAAATGGAGGAACTAATTTATGAGTCAACAAGTACCGGTGATTGTTCTGAGAGAAGACACCGAGAGAACGCGTGGTCGTGATGCTCAGAGAAACAATATCATGGCTGCAATAGTTATTTCTGAAGCCGTTAAATCAGCTCTAGGTCCAAAAGGAATGGACAAGATGCTCGTAGACGGTTTCGGAGACGTGACAGTTAGTAACGATGGAGCAACAATTTTGAAAGAAATGGATGTTGCTCACCCAGCTGCAAAGATGGTCATTGAGGTTGCAAAGACTGTGGATGCGGAGGTAGGAGACGGAACTACTACCGCTGCTATTCTGACTGGAGACCTCTTGAAGCAGGCAGAAGTCCTACTCGATAAGAAGATCCATCCGACCACAATTATTAGTGGTTACAGAAAAGCTGCAGTCAAGGCTTTGGCAGTAATTGATGATGTTGCAGAGGATGTTGATCCCGCGGCTGCGGATTACAAGAAAATTCTCATTGATGTCGCTAAGACATCTATGTCAAGTAAGTTTGTTTCTGGATATCGTGATACTCTTTCTAAGACCGTTGTAGATGCAGTACTTGCAGTTGCCAAGGATATTCCAGAAGGTGAAGAACTCAATATTGAGAATGTCCCCCGTCAGAAGCAGATTGGAATGACTGTCGATAAGACCGAGCTTGTTAAGGGGCTTGTTCTTGACAAAGAAGTAGTTCATGCTGGAATGCCCAAGAAAATCGTAGGCGCAAAAATTGCACTCCTCGAATCAGCTCTTGAAGTAACCAAGACAGAATTTGACGCAAAAATCTCAATCACAGACCCATCAGCTATGACCAGCTTCCTTGAGGAAGAAGAGCGTATGCTGAAAGATATGGTGAGCAAGATTGTCGAGTCTGGTGCAAACGTTGTCATTGCTCAAAAGGGAATTGATGATGTTATTCAGCACTATTTGGCCAAGGAAGGCATCATGGCAGTTCGCCGTATCAAAAAGTCTGATGTGGAGAGAGTCCACAAGACAACTGGTGCAGCAATTGTTTCAAAGATCAAGAACCTGACCGCAGCAGACCTAGGCAAAGCAAAGATTATCGAGCAGAGAGAAGTTGCAGATGACAAAATGCTCTTCATCGAAGGCACACCAAAGTCAAGCGTCGTCACACTTTTAGTTCGTGGTGGAACTGACCATATCGTTGATGAAGTCGACCGTGCATTGAACGATGCACTCTACGTCGTTAGGGATATTGTTGTACACCCACAGATCACATACGGTGGTGGTGCACTTGCTGGTGAGATTTCAAATCAGCTAAGAAATTATGCATCAACTCTTGTAGGTCGTGAACAGTACGCAGTCAACGCTTTTGCTGACGCTATTGAATCACTCCCGAACACCCTTGCTGAAAACGCAGGATTGGATCCCATCGATGTGATAGTCAGTTTGAGGAAAGCACACACAGAGGGCAAGGTTAATCACGGCATCAACATCACAAAAGGAAAGGTTGATGACATGAAGAAGGCCCGAGTGGTCGAAGCAGCTGTTGTCAACAGACAGATCATTATGTCTGCTGCAGAAGCAGCTCAAATGATCCTCAAAATCGACGATGTCATTAGCTCAAAAGGCGGTCCCGGTGGAATGGGCGGAATGCCCGGCGGCGGTATGCCTGGCGGCGACGACGAATAGAAAGAGTCAAACGTAGAACGAATCAGGTGAAACTCATGGCAGACGGCTCTGAAAAGAAAGAGAATGATACTCCAGAGGCAAAAGCTGAAGCAAAAGCTGAAGCAAAAGCGGAAGCAGAAGCACTAACACCAGAAGAGAGTATCTCTCTTCTTACAAATATCCCTGGCGTAGGACCTAAGACAGCTGAGAAGTTGGCGGAGTCAGGTTATGACACAATCAAAAAAGTGTCAGAGGGTGAAAAAGAAGCTCTTGCTGCTGCGGTTACTGGATTAAGCGAAGCTAAAGCTGATGCTGTAATTGGAGAAGCCTTTGATCTTCAGGAGAAGATTGATTCAGGCGAAATTGATTTGAGTGCTAAGGCAAAATCCAAGAGGAAGAAAGCACCAGAGCCAGAACCCGACAAACACGAGCTTCCAGCAATAGAAGAGATTACTCGTGCAGAGGAAAGAAAGAATCTGATAACGGGTTATGACGTGGACAAAGCAGCCATTGGCGTGACCATAGGTCCAAAATGGATGACAAAATACGAGAAAGCCCGTATTATTGGCGCACGTTCTCTACAGATTGCTATGGGAGCTCCAGTCATGATTGATGTGAAAACAGCACCTATGTCTCGTTACGGCTTTGCTGAATTGGAACTTAAATCAGGATTGCTTCCTATGACAGTTAGGAGATCCCTACCTACTGGTGAATTTATCGACGTTCCGTTAACGTTGTTGCTCAAACATTCGAGGTTGGAATAATTCCAGCCTCCATTGTTTCTTTTTTCATTTTGTAGATTTGTCATCATAATACGTCTTAAAAGAGAGGCGTCATAATCCAATAGGTCCCAGTGGTGACATCATGTGCAGGAATTGCTATTAACCTCAGACCTAATTGTGAAGGCTCTTCTCGGATTCGTTGTTGGAGCCTTGATTGGTCTTGAGCGGCAAAAGAAGATGGATAATGAAAGGGTCGCAGGAGTGAGATCCTTTGGTCTACACAGTCTTCTTGGTGCAATGTCTGTCTACATTTCCGAGATAACAGCAAATCCTGTGATTCTGATTTATGGTGTATCAATCTCTATTCTTCTCGTTGCCGCACAAGTTTATTGGAAATTATTTCGGCGGATGGGAAAAGGACTGACCACACCTCTTGTTTTCGCACTTGTCTTTGTTCTTGGAGCACTTGTTGGGTTTGATACTCCGCCGGATGGTCAAATGTTTGGAACACTCCAAATCTTTGCAATGGCAGTATCTTTTCTTGTATTCCTCATACTTGGTTTCAAGGATGAGCTGGCTCATGCAGTTGATGTGATTTCCCGTGAAGAGATGATCAGTGCAGTCGAATTGGCAGTTATCATACTCTTTCTCTGGCCTTTGATACCACAGACAGTTCAATTAGGTGTCATAGAATTTCCAGCATTCCAGACATATTTTCTAATAGTACTCCTGCTTGTGGTCAGTTTTGGAAACTATCTACTTGTAAAGAAATTCAAGGATAGGGGTATCTACTTCTTTGGACTCTTTGGGGGACTAGCAAACAGTGAAGCAGCAGTATCTAGTCTTACAGATTTCTACGTCAAGGAAGAAAGAAAGGGAGCTAGTAGAATCGCCCTCTCTATCAATCTTGCAAATGTTGCCATGGTTCTTCGCAATGGTCTCCTACTTCTAATCATAGACAGAACACTATTGCTCTTTAGACTCTATCTAATCCCGATTACGATTCTTATAGTCATCAGCATGATTCGAATGATAACAGAAAACAAGTCAGACGATATTCCAGAGGGTCAGCTCTTTACTATCAAACTTGTTTCCCCATTTGAGTTTGGACCAGCACTCAGATTTGGAGCGATATTTTCAGGGGTCGTTTTGATTCAGCTATTCTTTGCACAATCTTTGAGTGGAACAGGGCTGATCATCGCAGCACTCATAGGTGGTTTTGTTTCAGCAGGAGCTGTTGTCGCAAGCTCAGCAGCTGTATTCATGATTGACCCAACTCTATATCCAGAGGCAGCAATGGCGATAATCATTGCTACAATAATCTCGGTTCTCAACAAGATGATCTATGTCTATCTCGCAGATAGGGAAACAAGGCTTCTGAAAATAGTGGCTCGCGATTCCCTGATTATAGGCTCGGTCATAACCCTATACTTGATCTTGTTTGCATTGGGTCTTATATAGAGTGAGAGAATCCAGTTAACACAACACTTAAAGTGAAAAGTACAGGATTCGAGTTTGGTGACAAAAGTGAAAGACGGTGGCTTTGTTCATCTGGATTACCGATAGAACTAGTGGATACTCTGCCGCCCGCATCTGTTACCGGAACGAATTTTGGAGGACTTCCAATGAGTGAAATGAGAACAGTCAGAGGTATGAGAGACCTCTTTGGACCTGAGATGAGGGCTAAAGATTATCTTGTTGCAACAGCAATTGATGTCTTCCAGAAATTTGGTTACGAGCCACTAGATTCGCCGGTAATGGAATTGTGGGAAACGCTCTCAGCAAAAGGCGGAGAAGAGGTAGAAGCAGAAACCTTCAAGTTCACTGACAAAGGTGAGCGAGAGGTTGGGCTAAGATTTGACCTTACAGTACCCTTAGCTCGGATTGCAGCCACAAATCCTCATCTACCCAAACCCTTCAAACGATATGCAGTAGGTAAGGCTTGGCGATATGATAGACCCCAAGCAGGTCGCTACCGAGAATTTGAACAAGCAGATGTAGATATCATCGGAGCAGCAAGTCCTGCAGCAGATGCAGAGGTAGTTCTTGTTGCACTTGAATTTCTTAGACGAATTTTCGGAGAAGATTACCTTATCAAAATCAATAATCGAAAAGTGCTGAAAGGACTTACTGAGCGGGCTGGTGTGCCTGATGATCTTGCATTCGAGTGTTTCAGAGCAATCGATAAATTAGACAAAATTGGTCGCGATGGAGTTCTTGAAGAATTAAAGAATAGAGGCATCAGCAAAGAATCAAGTGATTTTCTGATTGACGCCATTGCCATCAAAGGGTCGGGTGTCGGCGCTCTAGATGAATTTAGGGATTTACTTACAGGCTCTGAAGTCGGAATGGAAGGAGTCGAGGAACTCGTAATGATGGCTGAAATCTTCGATGATGCGGGAGTTGGGAACGAAATTGTATTTGATATGTCTCTAGCAAGAGGTCTCGATTATTATACAGGACCAGTATTCGAAGGTCGATACTTGGGTAAGCCAAAGGTAGGCTCCATTCTTGGTGGTGGTCGTTATGATCATCTAATCGAGAAATTTGGAGGACAAGCTACTCCAGCAACCGGTATCTCCCTTGGCATTGGTCGGATGATAGAGGTAGTATTAGCTCGAGGTTTGCCAGAAAATCTCATCCCCAAACTGGATGTCTTCATCGCGCCCATAAAATCACCAATGGTTCGATATGCTATGGCCATACAGAATGAGCTAGTGAAAGCAGGAATCTCCTGCCAAGTAGATCTCATGGATAGGTCTCTAAAGAAGCTCTTTGCTCAAGCAGATTCCAAGAATGCAGTATTAACAGTAATCATCGGTCAACGAGATATTGAGAAAGGAGAAGTAAGCGTTCGCAATATGAAGACCAAGGACACTGAACAGGTCAAGCTAGACTCAGTAGCGAAATTCATTAAGAAATCTCTGAAAAAGTAACTTCTGGACCAGACCAAAGGCTTTTCTCGTGGAGTGCATACTGTACTCCAAGGGAGAATCAATGACACGAATGCCTGTTGTTGCGGGAAGGTTCTATGAAGGAAAAGAGGACCTTCTCACCAAACGTATAGAGAATTGTTTCTTGGGAAATCTAGGTCCAGGTAAACTACCCGAAGGAAACCCCGGAACATCTAGGAATCTGAAAGCGGTCATTGCTCCACACGCAGGATACGTCTACTCTGGAATGCCAGCAGCACATACCTATCTGAATATCTTTGAAGATGGTAGGCCGGACCACATTGTCGTCCTTGGACCAAATCATACAGGTATGGGAGCTAGATTAGCAGTATGCAATGATGACTGGGAAACACCATTAGGTAAGGCAATATTCGATAGTGGTCTAGGCGCTGCAATCGTAGAAGAGAATGAATTTGCGGTTAACGACTGCATAGCCCATAGCAATGAACACTCGATAGAAGTGCAGGTACCCTTTCTACAATACATATTCGGGCCAGATATCAATTTCATTCCTATATGTATCACCGATCAATCCTACAGCGTTTGTGAATCAATAGGATTGACGCTTGCTAAACTCGCTGAGAACGAGGACATACTTGTAATTGCCAGCTCAGACTTTACGCACTTCGAAACTGCAGAGAGTGCCAAGATGAAAGACAATCAGGCTATGGAGTACCTTGAATTATTTGACCCCGAGGGATTCCTCAATTTTGTTCAGAAACATCGGATTAGCATATGTGGAGCAGGTCCAATAGCAGCTGCAATGGTCTTTGCTAAAGAAAGAGGTGCTGTCCAGTTCAATCTACTGAAGTATACAACATCAGGTGATATCAGTGGAGACAACAACAGTGTCGTTGCATACGTAGCTGCGACAATTATCTAATCATTAGTTGGAGTTTCTATGGGTGTACTGTTTTCAGAAGCATCTTCCTTCTTTTTATCTGCAGGAAGACCAACTCCAGCAACCAGTCCACCAACTAAGGACACACCACCTGCAATGAGTAGAGAAGAGATAGCGGTGCCATCCAGATCAAAGAGATATCCACTCATTGTAGGACTTACAACATAGGCGCTATTGTTAACTGCACCAAAGAAACCCATAACACGCCCATATGAGCTTGGGTCAGTGAGATCTGCAATCATTGCCTGAATCGCAGGTCCACGCATTGACATTCCTATTGCTAGAACAGCACCAGCGATATAGAAACTAAAGGTATCAGTTGCGGTAGCAAACATCAACATGGATATTGTCCCGATTATAGCTCCAATCACTATCAACCACTTTCGACCACTTTTATCAGAGAGTTTACCAAATCCAATATTGCCGATAATCATGATAATGCCAATGACACCAAAGAATCCTCCGATCTCAAGAGGACCTATACCGAATCTAACAACGGCATCAAGCATGAATGCAACTTCAAGAACTCCGATTGCGAACATATTCGCAAACATGGCTATACCAAGGGCTCCATAGGCCCTATAGGCGCGGGAGAGAACTTCTTTGAGCGGAACCTTCGGAGGCTTCGTTACTTCAGTAACTTCCCTTCGTTTTGGTTCCTGAATTAAGATTGTAAGTAATAACATTGTGAATAGTGTCACACCAGCTGCGATTATGAAAGGTAATCGAATGCCAAGGAATTCTGCAAGCACTCCTCCAATAACAGGTCCAATAACAAAACCAACCATATTTCCTGTGCTGAGGTAGCCCATTGCAGTACCCCGATTCTCGGGGGTTGTCATATCTGATACAAATGCATTAGCAGTAGGAAAGAAACCAGCTGATACAGCACCCTCCATCGCACGTGCTGCAATCATCACCCAAGCGTCCTGTGCAAAGGCATAGACAACATTAGAAATTGCAAATCCAAGCAGGGAGTACACGAGAATCTTTTTGCGACCTACAGTATCAGAGAGCCCGCCCAGAGGTCCAGCTAGAAAAATACGTGAGGCCGCAAAAGAGGCTGCTAATACTCCCAGCTCAATACCACCCATTCCCAGTTCTGTGATGTAAACTGGAAATACAGGCGTAAT
>JABCTV010000318.1 GCA_018238205.1 Candidatus Thorarchaeota archaeon | reverse complement strand
CAATATTCAATCGAGAGAGGTTCGTCCTCTCTCACGTATTCTTAGCATTGCGCAACAATGTAGACGAACCACTTAGTAACAGCAGGAGTTGGATCTGCACAGACAGAACCAAAGCCGTGAGCATGATCGTTACTAGGATCATTCCATCCTGGATTCCAAGGATCATTTGCTGCGGTAGCATAGAGAACTGCCGACAAGCAGTTACTATCTTGGGTTTCTGCACATGCCCAGAACCAAGCATCCATCATTCGATGTCCTTGAGTCAGATACGTAGCAAACCGTGTACCTCTTGTCTTCACATTACTGCTTCCAGTAGCAAATGAGAGAATCATATGGAGTCCTTGCAATGTAGGTGCCCACCTCTCCCAGACGTTCTTTCCGTCATCTGGGTTCTCCCATGCTAACGGGCTGCACGCATCAAGGACAATCCACTCAAGGTCTCCATCGCCCCATCTGCACTCGGGGTAAACCACACTCTTGTCATTGTGTTCAGATGTTAGAGCAAAGCCGTTTGGACCCCCGTGGTCCTGGTAATAGACAAAGTCCACTGCGTCTACCCAGCCAACATCATTTCCACCGATATCGACATACGTGAAGTCGGTTTCCCACGCACAGTATTCGCCCCAGTTAAATTCGCGATTATAGCCACCAGTTGTACCCATATGATTGTAGAAACCTTCAATGTTTGTTTCCGTATTGTAGAGTGGCTTGTGATGAGTTACTCCAACCCATTCGATGCCAATTTCCTTTACACCATCATCATAGGCTCCTGTTGGATTATTCGGATTTATCTCTCTACTAAGATTGGCTTCACCTGAAGCAGATGCTACTGGAATGAGCAGGAATGCAGAGAGGAACGCAAGTAGAAAAAGAATCGCTGATGCGCCTCTGCGTTTTCTCATCATTAGGATAACTGCAATGAAGCAAAGAATGGCAATACCTGCAATCAATGCATTTTGACTAATAGGGAAACCTGCTGTCACTGTTACAAGTACGAAATCACCAGTCATCATTCCATTGGTGTCTTCTACTGTAAGAGTGATTATGTGTGGGATTGTTTCCCCGTTTCTCGTCGCAGCGGATAGTCCTGGTGTTGTGAAAGAATTCTCATTACTAAGATGGCCATCGATATCTGAAGCCCATGAATAGGTGAATGGAGCAGTTCCATTTTGTATTGTGCAATTGAATGTGATTAGTGATTCTACTTGAAATGTCGAATCAGCTCCCGGTGAAGTAATTGCGATTAGGGGTGCGAATTCTGTTGCAGAAAGTTGGTACGGAACTGCAGACTCAACACCATCAGTATCAGGTTCTACAATTATATCATATGAGGGGAGTAGAAAATCCTCATGTTGATTGTCTGGACCAGCGTAGTATTGCAGGGAATGACTTAGAACTTCACTAGGTGCTATTCCATGCATCGCGAGTATTGATTCATAACTGATAACCGGAACAGTGTCGTGCAGTTCCATCTCTCTCCAGCTATAATCAAAGCTTAGTATTTCGCCGCCTTCACCAACTATCACGGAGATTTGGGCTCTTGGGCCAACTATAGCATACTCTCCTATAGACATCTGATAGGTCACCTGATAATGCAATATCTTTGAGAGTGATTCAAGGGTTTCAGGATTGAATGCGGAAATATTCGAAGATCCAACACTCAATAGAGATGCTCCAACTGGAAGAAGACCGTTATCACTGAGGAAGTCCTCCGCAATCCCAACACATGCACTGGGGGTTGGAATCTCGATACCAAGGGAAACATTCCAGAGTTTATTCGAATAACAGATGCTAAAGTTCATGATGTGAATATCCTTGATGAACTTATTCCGGAACCAGGTTCGTTTTACGTTATGGATCGTGCATATATTGATTTTGGGCGACTTTATTTGCTTACACAATGTGTTGCTTTTTTTGTCGTTCGTGCAAAAAGTAATCTTTGTTTTCGCAGGATTTCCTCTAAAAAAGTCGACAGTTCAACTGGTGTACTATGCGATCAAGCAATTGTTCTAACAGGGATTAAAACATCAAAAAAATATCCTGAAATGCTTCGCCGCATTAAATACTTTGACTTTGAAAAAAAGAAAATGTTTGTATTTTTGACAAATAACTTTTCTCTCCCAGCTTTTTTAATTGCAGAACTTTTTCGTTGCCGTTGGCAGATAGAACTTTTTTTCAAGTGGATTAAACAACACCTTAGAATTAAAGCGTTCTATGGTACATCTGAAAATGCTGTAAAGACTCAAATATGGATTGCTGTAATAACTTATCTTCTTGTGGCAATCATTAAAAAGATGCTCAAAATAGAACTAAGTCTCTACACAATTCTACAGATTTTGAGCGTGACTATTGTTGAAAAAATGCCTATTTTACAGTTACTTACAGGTTACGATTACACAGCACCAAAATACGTAGACCCTAACCAATTGAATTTATTCGACTTCTAACCGGACAGTAGTAATATAATTATAGTAAATTGCGCTCCATTTTCTTCTTTTCAGAAATTTCAGTACCCGGTATATTGTTCATAATGTGTACTATTGTGAAAGCAGATGTATTATGTTTAACAGAATAACATTTGGTACT
>JABCTV010000317.1 GCA_018238205.1 Candidatus Thorarchaeota archaeon | reverse complement strand
GAGCCACATCCCTAGTCCGTTCATAATGTTCTATGGTCATGCGAGTATATGAACTCATAGAAGAGCGGCTCATCAAGATAGAGGATGTATTGTAGATTGACTCCTGTGTAAGAAGCGAATCTGTTTCATGAAAATTGTACATGTTTTCTTACAATCTTCACCATTAATTATTTAGGGATCTGTAAGATTCCAATTACTCGGTATATACTGCAATTTTGTTTCCCTTGTCGAGCACTAGTATCTTGACAGTTGGATCCTCAGCAATCCATTCATCAACAACAGCTTGCGGGTCACTCACTTTTTCCATATGAACTCCCTCAACTGTTTCTGAATCCAGGTCTGTGTACATCTTGATTCTAGAAACTTTCATGAGAAGTTCTGCAAATTTGAAAGCCTTGTGCTCATAAAGATGATATTTACCACCAATTGATGCTATGACATCAACTAAGGGCAGTGTCAATTTATTGTAGAAGTTTTCAATAGCTGGTTGGGGCGCAACTCCATCCTTACATTGTGCTAAGAACAGAATCTCTCCATAATCAAGTACTGCATTCTTTGTGAGTTCGATTGCCCGTTGTGCATGATATAGCGACTTATCCTGTGGATAGCCGCCTGGTGAAACAATGATTCGTGTCTGTGGGGTTACTGTAAAGCTTGATGATTCATCAAGAATCTTAATGCCTCCAGCTGTTACAGGCTCAGGTTTCCCCGCACCTGCCCAGATCAATTTTCCTCCATCGGTTACCACTGCTAGCAAGAATACAGTCCCCTTTCCAGCAATCATCTCCATTCCTTCTCGCATATCATCTGCAAGAGGGTTCTCTCGACGCTTCTCATCAGGATGATAGGGATGAACTCCAAATGTTGATTGTGGGTGGAGTGCCATTGAATGATTTCCTTCTATGGTATCAAAACCACAGACACCTGGAAGGAAGTTCTTGACTACATTAGAATATCCTGCAAAATAATGTGCTTTCATGTCAGAGAGGCTTACATATACATCGTGCCCTACTGCTGCACTGTTTACCCATACTGGTGTGCCCCGACTTGTTTTTCCTAGATTAATTAGGTCCTCTGCAGAGCAGTCGTGAATGATGACATCAAAATTGGGAAGTTTCGAGCCCTCTGCCACTTTTTGAATCATATTGACAATCTCTAGGTTATCAGGATGGTTTACCTCATGTGAGCCTGTAGTAACAATGAACTGAACCCTGCTTGCGCGTTTTAAACGAGGTACGATTGAAGATACAAGTTCCAGGTGTGGTTCATCTCGAGTATGGTCCTCAACAAGTACACAAACACTCTTGCTCTTTGCCAATTCAGTGAGTGTTGGACCCTGAGGATTATCAAGAACTCTTTTCAATTCACCAAGTAGATCTGACTTTGGTTCCAACTGTTTTGGTTTTATGATTCCAGCAAAATTACTTTCTGGAATGTTGAGATCCACTTTATCATCACCGTAGCTAACTGAAACTTCCAATGTTTTTCCTCACTATCTGGTGGTATAAATCCTCACAAAAATGTTCACCATGGTGCAGTAAAATGAAACCACAAGGAATATTCGGATGAAAATCCTCTGTATTTTCTATGACCGAGAAGGAGAAGGATAAAGGGTTTTCTGGAATTGGACCTTGGATTGCAGTTGGGTCTGAACTACCGTGTTCAGTGATTGCTTTACTCCTTGTTGGTCAAATTCTTGGAGCTGCAGTTGGTGGTCCTTCAGGAGCCACCTGGGGCGCGATATTGGGCGCTATCTCTGGTTTCTTCCTTGGCGTATATGGAGTCTACAAGACAATAGGCTACTTGGAGCTAATTGAACGTAAATCTCAGGAACGCCCTCGTTATATGCCACCTATGGAAGAGATACTGGAGGATGTCGCCTTCGATCAGGAAGACGAATCCTCTGAATAATTTAATCCAAGAATTCTGAGTCATCACCATCGAGCACTTCAATAATGATCTTGGTGGCGCTTCTTCCAACTACTGCAATTATCACTTGGATAAGTAGAGAAACAAAGAATGTTCCCAATGCTAAACCAAAGACTCTGAGTGAAATGGAGTTATAGGATGCTGCCCAGGCTATGAGAAAATTCGTATCAATAAGGAACCATATGTAGATGCCAGTGATACCCATAAGAGTGACTAGGACCCCATAGATAATAACTACAGTTTTGACCCTTGGTGTGTCCATTTTTACTTCTTCAATTCCAGGACCGACCACTGCGTCACCAATTCTTCTAGAGAATCTGACAAACGCACTGATTGCAGCTAGAAATATGACAAGTGTTACAATACTGGCTATAAGAAGTGCAAGTATCTGCATATCTACCGCTAGGCCTAAGAACACATCTCCAATATAATAGGCTGAAACAGAACCTATCATTATAATTACTGCTACTATCTGAACAACGAATGTGACCGTTGCAGAATTTCTGAAAAGGCTTCCAAGGTTTATGTAATCCTCGGACCGATGAGGTGCGCTGCTCTCTTCTGTCATAGTGACCAACTAACGTGATAACAGCAAGTTATTTGAATTCTTCTACATGCGGTCAAGTTGTGCTCCGTCATTACTTTTATATCATAACTCAAAGGTCTGCTCGTTAGTCCTCACTAGATTGAGAATGGACAGGAATCGTTACGATGAGTATACGGTCTGCTAA
>JABCTV010000316.1 GCA_018238205.1 Candidatus Thorarchaeota archaeon | reverse complement strand
TGGATCGAACGAAATCGGATTGCCTTGAAAACCCTTGGAATCAGTGAGAATCTGGATGAACATGCTAAAGAGATACAGACTCTCTGGAACGAGATAATAGCTGCTAACCCCTATTCATTGAAACCAGACGCTAAGGATACACTTGAGCAATTGAAGCATCGTGGGTATCGCTTGGCGGTTGCTACAAACTGGAGTAATCCTAAGGAACTCTTCGAATCTTTTGGAATCAGTGATTTATTTCAGAGCATCCAGCATAGTATTGTACCTGGATATAGCAAACCATCCCCGTACATGTTGATACAGAACGCTCATGAGATGGGAGTCAATCCGATGAAATGCGCGTTTATTGGTGATGATATCAAACGGGATGTTCCTGCTGCAAGAAGAGCTGGAATGTATCCAATACTAATCATCAACGAGGGGAAGGAAGTACCTCACCAAGCTGAAGATCTAACAGTCATTCATGAACTGAAAGAGTTGTTAGAATTATTCGAATAAGTTCTATTATATTCAACAAGATTTTTATCAAAGTAGTGTGATTTCTTTCAACCCTTTGAATGAAGGGTGTTTGTGGTGGTTAAAAGATGGAGATATCAAAATTTGCGAAAAATTCATTCCTCATTGATGCGCTTGTAGCAATCATCTATGGATTAGTTTTGCTGCTCCTTCCAGAGCAACATGCAACACTCATGGGATTTCCCTATGAAGAATTTGCAGATCGTTACATGGGAAGCTTGTTCATTGGATTCGGTGTCGGGAATTTACTAGCATATAGAGCTGCTACGTGGGACCAAGTAGAATTGGTAGTAATCATGAATCTAACATTCCTAGTAGTTGGATTGATTGTTGCTCTCTACTGCATTGCAGTTGCTATCTTACCGGTCATGGCTTTTATGCAGGCTGGGTTGATGCTTTTCCTGACATTCCTGTTCCTCTACTCCTACTATGAAGCAAAAATGAAGAAAACCTGAATACCTCAGCTCGGTGATGCAGAGATCCAGTTTGGTTTTCTGCATCATTTTTTCTGATACGCGACTTTCCACAACTAATAATGGTACTAAATCACAACGTATTTGTACTGCGACGAAGGATGATTCAAAGAATCAATCTTGATTCTAATTGGAGGCGAGAAAATTTGAGCCAAAAAAATACAATGGGAATCGCACTCCTCGTTATAGGTCTCATAATTGGATTAGGTATTGGAATATTCATCCCTACTGGAGCTCCAGTAGATACTTCTTTACAAACTATCCAAGATAGAGGTACCCTTATCGTAGGAACGAGTGCTGATTATCCCCCGTTCGAATCCCTCAACTCAACAAATGACGTTGTAGGATTTGATGCGGATCTTATGGAATATATTGCTGAATATATGGGTGTTACTCTCGTTTGGCAAAACATGGAGTTTGACTCTCTCGTTGGTGCTTGCACTGCAGGTACAATCGATGTGATTGCAGCGGCCATGTTCATAACCGAGGCAAGAGCGGCTGTTCTTTCGCACAGTCTTCCATATCTTCAGACTCAGATGTCGGTAGTTGTCATGAATGATACAGTTCTAACTATTTCAAGTTTAACTGATCTTGATGGCTACACCGTAGGTGTGCAGACTGGTTCGGTTGAGGATGAATCAATCACTAATGTTACGGGTGTCACTGTAACACGCTTTGCTACAATTGATCTAATGTATGTTGCATTAGATGCAGGAACTGTAGACGCGATTTTCCTTGACTCACCAGTTGCAGATGTTTACGAAAGTTCATACAACGTTAAGACCATCCTTCAGTTGGCTGCAGAGCTTACTGTACTATATGTAGGTCTGAATGCTAACAGTTTACTCATCGAGATAAACGCAGCAATCTCAGCAGGCCTTCAAGATGGAACAATTGACGGTCTTATCCAAGAATGGCTCTGAGGTAATATTCAATGCAAGAGTCGGTAGATCTAGGGACAATAATAACAGCCATTATTGTCTTTGGACTACCGGCGACTCTTTTCTTAACAGCTCTTGGCTTGGTTTTGGGTTTCGTTTTTGGTTTATTATTAGCGCTGATGCGCGTTTATGGTTCAGTTGAACTTCAATGGATTGCAAACGGATACGAGAAAATCCTTCGTGGTATTCCGATTCTCGTTTTGATGTTTATCTTTGGCTGGGGGTTGCCTGGTCTCTTCTTCTTCTTACCTGCTGAGATGAGGACACTTGCAGGTGTGATTCTATCTCTTTCACTACGTAGTGCGGCATATCAATCCCAACTTTATCGTGGAGCCATACTCTCGGTAAGTGAAGGACAGATGCTTGCAGCCCGTTCAGTCGGCATGTCTACAATGCAAGCTTCACGGTACATAGTACTCCCACAGGCACTGAGAATTGCGGTACCTGGATTCTCAAATGAATATGCAGTTGTCATCAAAGACTCAGCTTTTGCAGCAGCTGTTGGAGTACCAGAAATGTTCAGAATTTCACGCTCATTTTCAATGTCAAATCCTGAACTTAATCTTTTGATAATGGTAACTGTTGCAGTTATTTACCTAGCATTTACATTTCCAGTTACGAAAATTCTCGGTGAGAGAATGACAAGGAACCTTAGAAAACTTGGTCTCGGAGGCGGCTAAATTTGGAAAAAAGTTCGAGTGTATTAGAAGTACGCGATGTGTGGAAGTCATAT
>JABCTV010000096.1 GCA_018238205.1 Candidatus Thorarchaeota archaeon | reverse complement strand
TATTTTTCTTGAGTAAGTTTTCGTTCTGTTATATCTCTGGCAATACCAAGTCTGCCAATTGGATTATTATCAGCATCAAATAATGTTGAAACTTTTACTTCAATAGGAATCCTATGACCTTGTTTGTGAATGATCTCAATATCATATATAGAAGCTGTATTACTTGATAAACCCTGTTTGAACTTATTTACAGTATATTTTAAATATTCAGGTGCAATGATCTCTGTAAAAGATTTCCCGATTAAATCTGTAATACAATAACCTATGGTTTTTTCAAGTTGTGGATTGATATATGTAAAATTGAGATTCATATCAACAGACCAAATAATATCTGTGAGTTCTTCTATGGTTCTCCACTTTTCTACTTCTGCAAGAAGACTATTGTATTCTGCTTCGGATATCTTGTCTCCCTTTAATCCTTCTTTCATAAGCAATGTATGTATGCGATATAGCCAGTTATAGGATTATCCGTAGAACTCCTCTCTGAAGTTTAGTGGATAAGAGATTCATCCCTATCTATGCAGGTAACTCTTTGCCACAACTAGCGCAATACTTCACTTGATGTACTACGATTCTTGACAATGAGAACTGAAAACAAATCATGATTCTGGATTTTGTTCTCTAGACCTTGAGGTGATGATACACTTTCTCTAAGACTACAATTATCCTGATGTTGATCAAGAGATTATTGTTCTGAGATTGCTAGTATCTCATAGAATCCTTTTGTAGGATATGGAATCACATATTCGATGATGAAACCAATATTCGTAAGTCGCTCAATCATATCTTCAATCGATACGACGCAGAAATATCGACTATTTGATATGAATACACCTTCTCCTTCTGACACCAGATTCTTCTGAACTTCGATATAGTCTTTCGAGTACTGACCAAGAAGGAACATACTCCTGCTCTTGAGAGCACTACTGACTTGTTGATAGAATGCATCCTGTTCAGTTCTTGAAACATGTTGACTGGTGTAATAGTCGATAATGATGTCAAATTTCCTTTTTGGAAACTGATACTCCTGTAGTGATGATTGTTCAAGATAGAAATTCTTGGGATTTACTAAAGAGTTTAGAAATTTGGTTCTGCAGATTTCAAGTGCTTCTTTGGTGATATCTATTCCTGTGATTTGAAGTCCTTTTTTTAGAAATGGAAGTGCAGCTTCACCTGTTCCTATCCCTAGCTCTAGTAGATTCATACCTCTCTTCGCTTTCTTTAGAAGCTTCTTCAGACCTTTGAATTCCAGATATCCATCAGGATAGAAAGTCTTCCATAAATCTCCTTTTTCTCTGTAAGTTTGTTTCCATGATTCTTCGTTTGTCTCTTTGGTATTCATCAATATCATCTTTTTCAAATAGATTGAAGCCAAGTTTGAGATATAGAAAATATAATCCGAATCTATGCAATGGGGAGTTCTTTACCACAACTAGTGCAAAACTTCACACCTGATGTAGTAATTTGTGCCCCACAGTAAGGACAGAAATTGGATGTACGTATGGCCTGCGTGTCTGGTATGGATTGGGTCGGTGCTTGTGTTGGTACATATGTTGGTTGTGAAACAGCTTGATTCCTCCTACTGTTAGAAATCGTAATGATTCCGATGATAATCATAGCAGTCATAACTAAAGGTGCTTGATCGGTCTGCATAGCTGGTTCATCTGTTCCAAAGAATAGTGCTAAAATGGGCACAATAATCAAAAGCAGTCCTAGTGCAGTACCGCAATTTTTGTCTTGCGTCATGAATATTTCCTTCGTAGGTTTTGCGTGCGTAAATGCCTTATGTTCATTTCCTGTATAGTGTAAATCTAGATTCAACTATCATTCCAGTTCACTCTATTATAATTAAATTCTCTTCAGGTTATTATTGCACTTTTGATTGCATTTTCTTTAGATTATTCTTCAAGGATTTCTCGTATGAAATCTGCGCAATTGAGATTGGTCCTAGAGCAAATAATGGTGCCATGATCATTGCAAAAACTGGCACAAAGAAGATGAACATCGGAAAGCCACCTGGAGGAGGAGAGGTCAGTACAAATTGATACCACTCTACGGTCTGGATTGAAATCATCAGATATCCAATGATTGTCGTTATGCTCGCAAAACCCTTCAGTAATTTCATGTACCAGCTCCCTACACTTTCAACCTCTGAAGGTGATCGTCCCTTGCTTTTACGTTCGCTCAAGATACCTCCATCTTGTAACAACCATATTGGCGCAATCAATATCATTATGATGCTTGCTATCAGCAACATAATGAAGAAAATTGACATGACATACGCAATAGATAATGGTGCGTTATATGGATCTACAAAACTTTCACTGACAAATAAGAGATTGACCAAGTTCTCACTATTAACCAGAGCTAATGAGAGACCTAGAGCAATGAACGCAGGAAGTAAGAGTCGTCGAAACTGCATGGATTCTGTGACTTGCATGTTACACGCTTTGATTTTGTATAATGTATTTCCCCGAGTAAGAAGTCTATGTCCTTTCCAAAATAGAATTGATACCCAAGGAGTTACAATGTAGATTATACCACTAACAAGTATTGAAAAAACATAGATCCAAACAAAATCAAGGAGAATATCTCCTGGTAATATTCTATAGACTCCAAGGTTAATATCAAAGGGAAATGCACCAGCATATGTGAAAACCACTGTTGCAGTGATTGTGATCAGCATTAGTAGTTGAATGAATACAAAGAATCTCCATGGAATAACTGGTCCCATTTCTTGATCGACAGAATACGATTCCATTTAATACACCTTGAATCATTTTACTACTTAGGTTTTATCTAATGTCTACTGCTATTTAGCAACATCTTGTATATGGGATAGAAAAGAGGAGAGTGACCATGACCAAGCCTCATCCTATTTCTATTAATTCGACGAAAGAGCAATAAAGAACAAATCTATCCAGAATATGAGTGAATGAAATGCGTAACCAGACCCCTTTTGCCCTATGCTTGATTGGTGGGCTACTATTGATAGGAGCCAACTATACTGGTGGGATTAACACTATTGCTCTAATCTATATCTTAGTACACTCAATAGCTGCCTTGGCACCAGTCTACCTCATTATTGACATTCTCTTGTTCATCCTATTGATCATCGCTTGGTCTGGCGGAGTTGCGGTTATTCTTGGAGGTTTCTTGTTAACAACCTCTCAAATTCGACTTGGTAAACTCATAATCGGTATAGCTGCAGGCTTTGGTCTCATCAGTTTTATACTGGGTATAATTTGGGTTGTAATGACATTTGGATGGGTAGGTCTTCTAGCCCTCACTTGGCTAATCCTCAACACTGCTTGGGCTTTAGGTCTTGTACTCACGATAATTGCGCGAAGCACTGCAAAGTGAATTTCCATGTTGACAAGCTAATAGTTATTTGGAACTATTGCTTTTCTAAGAGTCATCCGTATTCAGAAATCTAGGTCTAGAATAGACAGATGTTTTCTCGAGGAAAGGTATTCGAGTTGTCAGAATGGCGGACCTTGTGAAATTATTGGGATTACTGAATTTTGGAATGAAGATAAAGAAAGAGAGTGAAGGAATAGCAATGTATACGTATGGTCCTGTGCCTTCATGGCGGTATGGTCGTTCATTGGGAGTCGATGTTACTACTCCCCCAAAGAAGTGTACTTACAACTGTGTCTATTGTCAACTTGGTCCAACAGAGAAACATGTGGTTTCTCCTGAAGCAATTAGAGAGTCGTTGCCTTCTACAGATGATATCGTGTTTGAAGTCAAGTCGATTCTGAACAGACTGGACAGAAAGACTGTAGATGTTCTAACCTTCTCGGGAACCGGAGAACCAACGCTCAATCTTGAAATTGGAACTATTGTTACAGCAATCAGAGAAACAGTGAAGGATTTGCCTATTGTCCTTTTGACAAATTCCTCTCTCCTCCCAAGAAAAGATGTACGAACAGCAGTATTAGGATTTGATATAGTGACTGCTAAATTTGATGCAGGAGATGAGGACACATTCAAACGGATTAATCATCCCTCAAAGGGAACCTTCACGCTTGAGGAGATTCATGATGGAATTAAGCAGCTCCGGAAGGAAACAAAGGGTATGGTGGCTCTAGAAGTCATGTTACTGAAGGATTCTAGGGGTTTCAGCAATATCGAAGGATCTTCTAGGCAATCTCTTATCGATGGAATCGTCGATTTAGATGCGGACTTGGTACAAATTTACACGCCTTGGCGTCCAGGTGCTGTACAATCTATCAAGCCCATTTCAGCTAGAATGCTTCAAGATTTTGCAACAGAGCTTGAGCAGTATATAGAACCAGAGAAACTCTGGGTATATGGTGTTCATGATTCGCGAGGGAAACAGGTCAATTGGAAGGTTCAGATTGATCTAGTGAATGAAACACTAACTCTTCTTAAACGCAGACCTTGTCGGACTATCGATGTTTCTCTTTCCTTAGGAGTTATTCCTGCTGTTGCGTTGAGAACCCTTGAAGACCTCTACAACGTTGGAGAATTGAAACGAGAGAAGATTGGACCTGATGTTTTTTATAAGAAAACACATGTTTGATAGGCTCTAAATTACCCAAGGTTTTCAGATGATGTCTAAAATCGCTTACTGCTCTTCAACTTCACTGAGTCGTTTCTCGATGCCTGCAATTGTTTCTTGGAGCGATTTCAGCTGCTGCTCAAGTATATTTTTTTGATTCTGCAGAGCTTGGAGATTATCAGTGGTAGCTCCTGGAATGTTTGCAGGTGTGTATCCTGTCTGATATCCAAGACTCCAGCAAGAGCCCCGACCGTATAACCACCCAGGTCTTTCCCATGGTGGTAAATCTCTAAATGGTCCGTTTCCTGGCCACAATCCGCGACCGCCACCACGACCGCCACCACGACCGCGGCCACCACCACGGCCATATCCATATGCCATATTATCACACTTCCATCATGCTGAATCATAGAAGTATCCAGCACATTATATGTGCATACGAACAAATATAAATATATTGAAACCATCTAAAGTCCAAAGATCATATGTTGCCAAATTCTTCTTCATAATATTCGTATGATATTTAAGTAGGTAGAATACAACTGCGTAGATATCTACCTAGTTGTGATATAGATGAGCAAGCAGATCAAGTTGTTTCTTCCAACTCCGGCAAAGCTCACTCCAATTCAACTTCTAATTATGATTCAAATTCTTGAAGCACCAAAGTATGGTTATGAGATATTACGGGACTTGAGGGAAGGTTTCAAGGATTCTTGGGTTCCAAAAACTGGCACAGTCTACCCTGCACTTCAAGCACTTGTGAAGAAGCAGTACCTCACAACTAGTAAGGAGGATAACAAGACACATTATAGTTTAACAGATCAGGGAAAGTCAACTATTAACGATATCAGCAATTATGTTGCTGAGTATCTCCTGTTCAATTCACGTTTTATAGAGTCCACGGTGGCAAGCTTACCAGCTGATTTTACTCAGGCGGTTTTCAGTAAGATACACGAATATGGTACAGATGAGGTTCTGCCTGAGGCGACTATCCTTGATGCAATCAGTAGACTACCCAGTGAACCGTTGAGAAGAGCTTTCCTTGAGCACCGAAAGATGATATTATTGCGGAAACTCAAGCTCGTCAAAAAACACCTGAAAGACCTAGAACAATGATTGGCAGAAGAAAGTGATATGCAATGAACGAAGCCATGAAAAATCAGATAGTACAGATTGTAGGAAATGAGAGATATTCGGATGATGAAAATACCCTCTTACTGTATTCAGGAGAATATCCTCCATCATTAGTGGTCTGGCCGACCACTTCGGATGAAGTCGTTAGGATTGTTAAATGGGCGAATGAGAATTCGGTTTCACTTGTCCCTATGAGTTCCGCAGGACCTAAACTACGTGGTTCCTCATTGCCTAAGGTAAAGGATTCTGTAGTTGTCGATCTAAATAATATGCGCAAGATACTCCGTATTGACACAGAAAATAAAGTGGTCATGATTGAACCTGGAGTTACTTATGACACTCTAGCTTCCGAGCTGAAGAAGAACGGTCTACGACCTCTCATGCCATTCCTTCCGAAGGCATCCAAGTCTGTTCTAACAAGTTGCCTTGATAGGGAACCCATCACCACTCCTAGGTTTCATTGGGATACAACCGACCCTCTCCTCTGTACAGAAACCGTATTTGGCACTGGCGATATTTTCCGAACTGGAACTGCAGCTGGGCCTGGAACGCTTGAAGAGCAATGGGAGTCGGGACAAGCGCAAAAGAATCCACAAGGGCCATCACAATTTGATCCCTTCCGACTAATTCAAGGGTCTCAGGGAACTATAGGCATAGTTTCTTGGATATCCATGAAATGCGAAATGATACCTGATGCTCAGCAATTCCTCCTTGCACAAGCTGATGATATTGAAGCTTTTCAAAACTTCAATTACTCCATCTTTAGACGTCGTCTTGCAGATGAACACTTCATGCTAAATTCTGCAGCTTTGTCTGCAGCTCTTGGCTCAAAGAAGCAATTACCTCCATGGACACTCATCCTAGGAGTTTCAGGTCATGGAACAATTGCTGATGAGGAATTGGAATATCGACTTGGAGATATCAAAGATATCGCACGTGAAACCAATGTCAAACTTGAAGAGAACTTGAAGGATGTGAAATCTACTGAGATTGAATCACTACTCAATAGAGCAAGTGAAGTTCCATATTGGAAAGTTCGAGTTAAAGGCGAATGTCGAGAAGTAATGTTCACAACTACACTTGACAGAGTACAAGAGTTCTATGACACATTCCAACAGGTTGCTGAAGATGTAGGATTTCCTTCAGACCAGATTGGAGCTTATGTGCAACCAATGGTTCAGGGAACAAATACGCATGTAGGATTCGATTTGTATTTTCGTTTGGATGAAGACACGGAAGCTGCAATTTCATTACTTGGTAAGGGGCAGCAGAAGTTACTCGATGAGGGTGCTTACTTTAGCAGACCCTATGGCTTCATGACTAACGCCATTTTCGAACATTCCGCTCCAGGCACTGTTGATGCAATGAAACGTGTGAAAGCAATCTTTGATCCCAACAACATTCTGAATCCGGGAGCTCTCTGTTTCAAGGAGGTTCCATAATGACACTCGGCGAATTCGAAGACATGATGGATAGTTGCGTACGTTGTTCAAAATGCAAGTACATACCCCAACTGGTAATCCAGAGCAAGCGATTCTCAAGTATTTGCCCATCCATCGATTATTACAATTTTCATGCATATTCTGGTGGTGGTCGGATGATTACTGCCAGTGCGTATCACAAGGGACGGGTGGAATTTACACCGGAAATGCTGGATGTGATTTACAGGTGTACAAACTGTGGTGGATGCGAGGTTTCCTGTAAGTGGGTCTATGAAATGGAACCAAATGAAGCCATCCACGAACTACGTATTGCAGCAGTTGAGGCTGGCGCTGGACCTATGCCCAAGCATAAGAAGTACATCGAGTTTGTTGATCGCAAAAAGAACCCCTACGGTGAAGACCCTCAGAAGAGACCTGCGTGGCTTACTGATGATGTTGAAACTGACGAATCTTCTTCGACTCTATATTTTGTGGGTTGTACCGCATCATATAGACGTGAAGAGATCGCACTTGCTACTGCAAAGATCCTGAATGCTGCTGGTGAAGAATTTCGGTTGCTGGGTTCTGATGAGATGTGCTGTGGAAGTCCTGTCTATCGAGTTGGTGATCAGAAACGGGCACTCCAAATAATGAAGGAGAATATTGAACAGTTCAAAGAGGCTGGAATTAAGAGAATAATTACAAGTTGCTCTGGCTGTTACAATATGCTAAAGGTGGAATATCCACGTTTCGTTGAACATGATATTGAAGTAATTCACACTTCCCAGCTGATTGAAGGATTTCTGAAAGATGAAAAAATCAAGCTCACTGAAGACGTTCCGATGAAATTGACATACCACGATCCTTGTCACTTAGGCCGCATGGCTGAACCTTACGAAGAATGGGAAGGCGAAAAAATAGAGGTTCTTTCGCAAGTCTACATCTATGACCCGCCCAAACCTGAACGAAGGGGCGCTGGCGGAGTCTATGATGCGCCCCGGAATGTTTTGAAGCAGATTCCTGGTGTCGAGTTAGTTGAGATGGAGCGAATACGTGAATATGCCTATTGCTGTGGTGCAGGTGGCGGATGTAAGAGCGCCTACCCCGATTTTGCATTATGGGCTTCAAATGAACGACTCGATGAGGCAGAGGCTACAGGAGCTTCGACTCTTGTATCTACTTGCCCATTTTGCGGAACTAATTTTCTGGATGGTCTCGAGTCGCGAGATTCAACAATGGAATATTTTGATCTAACGGAACTTGTACTACGTAGTATCGGAGGTGGCAAGTGATGTTGGAGAAAAATGTCTATGACGCCTTCAAGAAGGTCCTTGGTGAGCGAAATATCTCCCAGGACCCCGCAGTAATGGACTCGTACGCTTTCCAATGGTGCAATGAGATTGAGAGCGCTCAAAGAGGAGAAGAACCACAGAGATTTGGAGTTCGACCTCTTGCTGTAGTACTTCCTGAAACGACCGAGGAAGTTCAAGCAATCGTAAAATTATGCAATGAACACGAAGTTGTATTCAAAGCGCTATCAACGGGAATGGGACCCTGGGCTGGAGTGAGCGATCCTCGCGCTATTCAGATTGACCTTCGAAGAATGAATCGTATCATTGAGGTCGATGAGAATAACATGTACGCTGTCGTCGAACCCTATGTAACTAATGCTGAACTACAATGCGAATTATTCCAATATGGTCTGATGCATCACGCCCAAGGAGCAGGTCCTCAGACTTCTCCCTTGGCTAGCCACACTTCCTTTGTTGGACCCGGATTTACCTCGCCTTACACTGGATTTAGCGGCAGAAACGTACTTGGTGCGGAATGGGTTCTTCCTGATGGTGAGATTCTAAGACTCGGCTCATATGACCATAATGGCAAATGGTTCACTGGGGATGGTCCTGGATTAAGCCTGAGAGGAATAATGAGAGGTTGGTTAGGAACATACGGAGGTCTCGGTGTCTTCACTAAAGCAGCCATTCGACTTTTCTCGTGGCCTGCACCCAAGGATTGGAAATGGAAAACGAGTGGTACGATTCCAGAGTATGATTGGGAAATCCCTCCCTATTGGCAAATATACGTTCTCAATTTTGAGGAGTGGAAAGAATACCAAGATGCCATGTATGAGCTTAGTGATAGAGAAGTCACAATGGTAGCTACAACCTCCGCTCCTGAGGGATTAGCAGCATTATTCACAAATACAAAGACTGAAGCAATTGAAGCAATATTCGCAGGTTTGCTTGCACGCACTAGGAACTATATTGTTCTCCTAGTGGCGGCTCACACCAAACGAGAGTATGATTTCAGGACAAAACTAGTACGACTGATCATGGAGAAATATGGTGGTGACGACCTTGTAGCGGACGGAGTGATTACACCAAAACCCATGCACTACGGCGAAACTGTTCGGAATATGCTGGGTGCTCACGCGTTCCGCTTTTCCAATTGTTTCCAGAGTACTCACGGAGGAATGGATACAATAGCCATGGCTGTTCGCCTCGCACAATTAAACCAACCAATCAAACAGAAGTATATCGACAAAGGTGTGATTGGTGATGACCGAGGACTCGGAGTTTGGATCACGAGCTATGAATCTGGACATATGGCACATATGGAGGTGCCAACTGTCTACGATCCAACCTCTGTGGAATCATGCTTGGGTTATGCTGAATACCAAGATGAATGTAATAAGATGGACCTAGATCAGGCCCTTGGAATGCCTTTCTTCATTGTTGGAGATGAGGTACACAATTTCTATGCCGATAGAGCGATGAACTATCCAGATTGGTTGAGAAAAATCAAGGCATCATTTGATCCAAATGGGATTTCTGATCCAAGTCATTATGTTAAAGGAGGAACGAAGAAAAAATGATAGACAATATCAATCCAAATGTAAAGGAAGGTTGGACGGGTCCGGGTAGGAGAGATGGGGAAATTTATCCTCTCAAGCCTGAGGATGATGCACTACACATTGAGGTAGGTGTGAAGAACCAATTCGAGTGGTGGTACTTTGATGCCCACCTTGAAGATGGTTCTACAATTGTTGCATTCTTCTATGCTTCTAATCCAAACCCTGGTCCCTCTTCAGGTAAGATTGGGGTAGAGCTTGTTCTTCTCCGACCTGATGGTCGTAAAACACAGAAGTTCGTTAAATACAAAAAGTCCGACTTCTCAGCATCTCGTGAAAAGGCCGAAGTGAAAATTGGAGGGAACTATCTTGAGGTTGATTATTCTCAGGGTGATCTTCCAGTTTACAAGATTCATCTTGATGAAGAAGATCTAGCGTTTGATTTGACGTACAAGTGTCAGGTGAATGGTTGGAAACCTGGAACTGGATTTTCCAACTTTGCAGACCTGGGTTATTTTGCGTGGGTTGTACCTTTTCCAAAAGCTTCAGTGAGTGGTACGGTCCGAGATGGTGATAATGTAATGGAAGTATCAGGAGTTGGCTACCATGACCACAACTGGTTGAACTTCTCTTTCCAGAGCATTATTGAATATTGGATGTGGGGACGAGTGTACTCAGAGAACTTTACAATCTCGTATGCTTTTATTCAGTGCAACGATAAAGTTGATCGGCATGCTGTAAAAGTACTGATGGTCGCTAAGGGTAGAGATGTATTCTTGAGTTCTGGAGAGTATGAATTTACTCAGGATGATTTTGAGTACAGTGAAGCTGCTGGCCACAGTTTTCCAAGAACAATTTCAATCACAGTTCCCGGAGAACTGGAGGTTAAACTTGATGTAGCTAAGGTATTCGAAGCAGAGAATATGCTTGATAATTTTCATCCAGTGCTGGCATTTCTCGCTAAGAATGTTCTCAGAATGAAACCTGGCTATTTTAGACTAAACTCTGATTTCTCATTGAAGGTCACTCATGAAGGAGTCACCTATGACGAGAAAGGAAGTACGCTGCACGAAATCGTGACATTCAAACAATTAGGTCCAAAGGAATAGTTGGACTATTCTCTACTTATTGAGGTCAAGGTGTCGATTCCAGTTTCAGCTTCATCAGCTGACATGACCTCACCTGTAAGTAGCTCTCGCAAGATTCCTAGGTGATGGTCATCGAGCATGTAGTCTTGTGTTTCAAGTACCTTGATTGTTGCACTATGATTCCACTCTGCGTCTTCATCATCAAGAGTATGAAGTGTAACAACATGATATGGTCCAGCTCTGCCAATCATCAATCTAATACTGCTATAGGTTACCTCTTTCATTTCACTACCGATTGATTTCTTAGCATAGACCTGTATTGCAGATATGAAGGAACTGAATAAATCTGGATTGACTCTAACATTCTCTAAACCGATTGATGCCTGTTTCAATCCCGCTTCATCGAGAACGATTATACCCTTCATTATTTCATTACCTACATTGTAGTAATAATAATAAGGTAACTATCTTACTAATGCATGTTGTGGAAGAATTCCTTAAATTTCACACTCAGAATTTTGTGAAACATAATTTCGTCTAATGACAATAATATATGCAAAGGTGTGGTGTGATTATTGTTTATGCTTGACCAAGTAGCTCTCCGACTTCTCGAGCATATTTCCTCATCTGAGTAACTGCAAGTCCCATCGATGTCAAATCTCTTGCAGAACCCATAAGTAAGAACTCACCAGCATGTGAGAGAACCACGAAACCGTCCTTGCCGCGAAC
>JABCTV010000315.1 GCA_018238205.1 Candidatus Thorarchaeota archaeon | reverse complement strand
AATTTGATCTCTCATGTGCAATTAATGGAATTGCAATGGTTGCAATGAAATCATCTAATTACACTGAAGCAGAACAAATGTTGAAAGAGGTGCTTTTGATTCGGCGAGAATTGGCAAATGCGCATCCTATTGCTTATTCTTTTGATATCGGTAAAACATTAGTTAACATAGGTGTGTTGTATAGAAAAATAAACAGGATTGACCTAGCTGAATTAACATATCAGGAATGTATTGATATTTGTGTATCTGCTGCGAACACTCCAGAAATAATTGAGATGGCATATCACGCAGCTTCTTGTCTCTATATATTATACTTCGAGCATATGGGGTTGAGCAAAGAAGATGCCGTAACCCGTGTACAAGAGATAATTGAGAAATCTCAGAACAAAATCAAATCGAATAATCCAAACAATGGCTAAGCTGACACTGCAACCTTGAAAAATCGGTTTGGGTCCGGCTGACTGTGTAACCCTTTGCTAAACCGGAGGAAGGAGGCTCACTCGCTCGTCCAAGCCAAGTTAGCTCTTAATCGAATAAAATGTGGAAGAGTTGAAGTACAATACGAGTAAAGTTAATTTCACTTGCTTTTCTCGAATAGCTGGATGGTGGAGATATAGTTGAGCGTCATGCAGGTTGTTGGATCATCAAGAATCAACAACACCATCTACCTATCAGTAGGATACGTGTATTGGACATGGTTCCTTCAGGTGACTGGCTTTCCTCTGAACGTCACCATCGAAACAGCTCTAGTCGTTATTCCGATTGCTGCCGTTATTGGGACCGTTCTCTGGGCATTCCAATTTGAGCACAATTTAGTAGAGAGAATCTTCTACTTGTATACAAAAAGAGGTAGGAGAGGAAAGATGTTCCGAGTTTGGATAGCTCGAACATATCTCGTTATAATGCCTTGGGAATCTACCTATGACATACAGCCATCAATAATGGAGATGCAGAAACGAGAGGTTGGTCGTGTAATCAAGTCTGAAACTCTTCATCAGGAGTTCGAGGATCTGTATCAGCTCTTCTGGATTATTGCAATTACTCCTCCGTTGATGCATCTTCTTAGTGGTACGATGCTATGGTTGCAAGGATTTGTTCTACTGGCAAGTACAGTTGTCATCCTAATAATCGCACTTCCAATTGTCCATCGCAAAAGAGGTATAGCAAAACAGACTCTTCAATTCGCGTTCTTCAGGTGGCTTTATGAAACGATTTCTCGTGATATTGAGAATAGGACCACTGACTCTCGGTTCTTAAGATTTCCAGATAAACTACAGAAGCTAAGGGATGGATTACAAAGGGCTTCACTAAGAATAGTTGAACTTGCACAACGCAAGGATTGGGATGGTTTTACACTTAATGTAGAGCATTTTGAGCCAATCTTGGAAAAAAGTCTACCATCCTATTTCTCTGAATTCGATTACAATAGAGTAATCAAACATTGGGCATGGCTAGTGCGGACCAGTCTTGAGGACACTCTGCTCTATGAGAGTATCAGCGTAGGTCTCGAAATATTGGAAGCTACTCTAGACACGCTTCAACAGCCAAAGAAAATGTATCTCTATCTTGAGCTTAAACGAAGTGAAAGCAGCTTTCTGAATAGAATGAAATCAGTTTTCTTTGGGATTAGCATTCGTAGAATAACTAGGTTGAACCTAAAGCTTAGGCTTTTTGAAAAAGGAATAAGATATCTTACTCTCGAATCAGAGACGGATTGGGATCCACTACGTATCTTCAGGATTATTTCGAAGGAAACGATTAGATTCCTTGAACGAGAAACCGTTCAAAATTTATGCACCCTGCTATATCTTTTCACTGAACAGAACATACCTGACCTCTCATCATTGCACACTGAGAATGAAAATGGTGTAGTCGAGCTTGTAGAATTCCTTCTGAGAGCTATTGAAGATGGAATTGGTGACAAGTACTCTGACCGTGTGACTCCTTCAGTAGAGAAAACCTTTCTTTGTTTTCCTCTGTTGGCACATCATTGGGGAGTCAGGCCATTGGACTATATGTCCAGCTGCGGTCCCATCACAATTCATTGTTTCCTTGAAAATGACATCGGGCAGACAGCGAACGAAATTCTAAGGTGGATGGATCACATTGTTAAGGTTGCAGAGAAATTGGACTTCGAAGCATCAGCTCAATTACTCCTTCAGAAATTCAACGAATCTAATTTCAGGGAGTTGATAGCAGAACTCGATAGCATCAGAAATTATGGATCGATGGAGCAGAAGAAACAAGTTGACTCGCTAACTGAGGCGTTGCTTGCAAAATTGAATGAGGACCCAAAAGATACTACCTTATTGATTCTGAGAGGTCTATACCACGAAGAAAATGGTCGTAAGGAGATGGCAAAAACTGCATACCTGGAAGCGGCAAAGATTGACAAAGCGAATTTGAAATATGTCATTGAACTCGGAAAGTCCATTCTTGATTACTCGCATAGGTACTCGTATGGTTACGATGAGGAAGCCTGTTTGCTCTTCAAAGAAGCAATACCTCTTTGTGAGGTGGGTGACGAATTTCATACGGAATTGGTAGATCTTGCTTCAGAAGCTTGTACAACGCCCTCTCAAGATAATGATGATGACGATGACTGGTATGAATGAATTAAGCAATGTCCACTTCGGAACGCAGTGATTGGATCAAACCTTCAGAAGCCG
>JABCTV010000314.1 GCA_018238205.1 Candidatus Thorarchaeota archaeon | reverse complement strand
AAGGAAGAAAAGATTTCCTAATGACATCCTCTCTACTGCAATCTATATGGGACTAGTGTCTCTCGTTAGATTAGCAAGTAAAAGAACTAATGAGAAAACACGAAAACACTACATCAGTATCAAGAACATGTGGCAAAAATGGCGAGTGCGGCTTGAAAGAAAGATTATCGACTTCCACCCAGTCGAACCAAACATGCGAAATCAATACCTGGGAATTTTGTGGACTAGTACAAGACGTTTTGGTAATAGAGAGTTCAAGAGAGTCTATAATTGGTTGGAAGGTACAGTAGGACCTCTCAATGCATTGCTGAACTATGCTGGAGCCCGACTTAGAGACCTTGCGATGACCCGATATCCCTTCCCTGAACCAGAGTCCTTCCAGATCCGGAAGTACGCAGATGGTAGCAAGAAGGTCTTATCCAAGGAAGAGGTGGATATTTTGGGTCCGGATGATGCAGTGAAGACGTACTGGAGGGGAGGATATCATAGAAGAGGAAAGAGTCCCATTATTCTTCTTGCACATCCTACACTTCCCGAGTTGGACTTTGTGGACATGATACGTGCACACATGGTTGAACTCTGTCGTCAATGTTTCATCCACAATGTTCCAAGAACTGACGCACACAAATACATCAAGCTCCTCATCCATAGGCTTCAACCATTTCTTGATTGGGTATACACTGATGGAGAACATGGTCGACCCTACTTCAATCGATACTCCGACCATGAACTGAGAGTGATTGTTCAAGAGATACATGCTCTATACGGAAAAAGGACCGGGAGAGAAAAGTCTGTCACTAAGGGACTTGATGATCCTGACCCCTCAATCCTCACTATTGATTCATTCAGAGATAAAGTAGAAACTCTGCGTGACAATGCAAAGGATAAGGAAGAAGCTGCCGTCTATTCACAAATCCTGAATTATATCGATAAAGGCGATATAGAACAGAAAGATATTGAAAAGGTCATAGAGCAGGTTCTTGCTCTCAGTTCAAGAGAGGGAAGTGAGTGGCACAGAATATTACTCTCGGACCTGCACCATCCCAAGTCACTGAAGCAGGTTGTTTTTGCTGGGGACACTATGCTTGATGTGCCATCTTCAATACTGTTAGTTGGGGAACTTCCAGTGTCAAGAAGAAAGGGGCAGATCGACCTTGTCGTTTTCGTAAGACGAGAAGTATCTGGTCGAATAGTATGGACCCCTGTTCTGATCCTTGAAGTCAAGACCAAGATGTCTTTCGATTACAACCTCTATGGTCTTCGCACGAAGAATAAGAATGTTGAAGACTATGCTCCAACCCTCTATGCCTGGAGACATGCAAAGAATGATGATGAGTGGAAGGAGATATTCTCCTCAAATCCCCACCCAAGAACTCTCAAACAGCTGAACGCGTACGAATCAGAACTTATTCAGGAGTATCAGCAAGTTGCAGCTTTCGACCCCACACCTCCGAAGTCGCTCTGGAGAGGAGTGATG
This sequence comes from Candidatus Thorarchaeota archaeon, assembly GCA_018238205.1. Taxonomy (GTDB): domain Archaea; phylum Asgardarchaeota; class Thorarchaeia; order Thorarchaeales; family Thorarchaeaceae; genus SMTZ1-45. The sequence continues at coordinate 1,193 of JABCTV010000314.1, read as the reverse complement.
GTCCTTGATACGGACCAGAACCCTCTGGAGGTCTTTGATGCGTTCAATGACCTATTGGATGACCTCGTCACGAAGATTACATCGGACCTTCTTGATATTTCAAAGACCACCGCATACAGTCTGAAGACAAAATCTTCAATGAAGACACCACGTATAGCCACTATCCTTACTCCAGGAGATGGTCCAGTTGAACTCCTCAATGAAATGTGTGTACCAGAATCACTCCCTGTTGATGACCCGTTCAGTGAACGAATATCCGATGATAGACTTCTGACTCTATATGTCCCAGTCTCATCCCCCACATCATCAGGCAACTCAGCGGCTTGGATATCAAGGAACTGGCATCTTCTCAGTCACATTCAGGAATGTGCAAGCTCAGCAAAGCATACTGAGATACATTGGACAAGAGAGAAGGGGAAAATTCTTTCAGCTGTATCTGACTATCGGTCTCCTGCATTAAGGATGCGATGGGGAACGGCTGTAGTCTTCTCATTTATAATAGTTATTTCTGCCGTTTTATTGCAACAGATCTATTTCCAACCAAATAATGGCAGCACAATCGAAGTAACAGAAGTACAGGAGCAGATTTGGTTGTTTGAAGAGAGTATACATGAAGTAGAACTTCCTCAAAGCATCGTGCTTCTCACTGAGTGGGGTGAGGAAGATTTCCAACAATTATTAAACTTTATTTCACCAATAGAGGAGGAACATAATGAAAAAAACAATTTTACTACTAACAGCCTTCGCATTAATAGGTTCGATCAGTCTATCGTTGCCTAATCTTTTCGCCTTTAATTCTCCAATGGAGAGTGGTAAATGGTGGTACAGGCCGGGTGTGAAAGATACATTACAGCTCACCCCTGATCAAATCGATACGATCAATACAATCTGGATGGAACACAAAAAACGCATCATCGATATCAAAGGTGATATAGGAAAGGCCTATCTCGACTTAGAAAACATGATGTCCCAACCTATGACAGATAGACAGGGGGCCTACAAATTAGCAGAGAGGGTTGCACAACTTCATTCCCAGCAGACTGAAAATCGTATTAAGATGGCCATAGACATTCGCCAAGAGCTTTCAATCGAACAATTTGAGAAACTGAAAGGCCTCCGAAGGGAATTTGCACGAAGGTTGAGAGAAAAAGGACCTCGAACTGGCAAAAAAGGTGGGGAAGATGCTGCTGGGA
>JABCTV010000313.1 GCA_018238205.1 Candidatus Thorarchaeota archaeon | reverse complement strand
CGAATCAATGAGATCTATACCTCGCTAAAATCCTTTGATGAAGTCCGCCTTGTGTGTATTGTTGATAGTGGACCCCATGATATTGTTGCACTTGTAGAAGTTGATACTCTGGATGGATATCGCGTACTAATTGAAAAGGTTGCTTCACTACCAAATACTGAAGATTTTTCATCGTTCATCACTGTTGACACTTGACATCATTTAGGATGATGTCTTCATGTCGTCGGTTGCTTCTTCTTCCATAGATTGTATACAAAACTAAGCCTATCATGGTTAGAATGACACCCAGCTGAAGTACAATGTAATCTAATGATGGTATGAGTGCGAAGCAAAATATGAAACCTAGAATTGGAAAGAGGGGGAAGAGAGGTGCTTTGAAAGTACCAGGTACACTAAGTCCTTTCCTACGCAAGATTATGACAGAAAAGTTTACGATTCCCTGTGCAACGAGGTATCCAAAAACAGCCAACTGTGCAACTAACACAACATCTGCAGTCATTGCAAAAAGGCTCACCAGAATTAGTACAAGAATGAGTGCGGGAATTGGGGTCTTGAAGCGCTTACTTACGCTTTCGAAGGATTTGGGAAGGAACCTGTCTCTTCCCATTGAATAGACTATTCTGGCTCCTGCTAAGAAGGTTGCATTCAGAGCTGCATAATTTGAAGCAGCCATCCCTGCAAGTCCGAGGATCTGTGCCCATTGTCCTAACATCACCGCGTACACGTGAGCAATTGGCGTAAATGTCTGAGCGATTTCAAGATATGGCACTACACCCACCAGTACAAGTGATGCTGCCATGTATACTCCTGTACCAATCGCTACAGTAAGAAAAATTGCCTTTGGTACATTCTTTGCTGGTTCCATGATCTCTTCAGATGCTGAAGTGACTAGCTCAAAACCAACGAAGGATATGTAGATGAACGCGATAGTTGCCATAAAGGCTGGAAAACCAGCATTCTCTGCGAAGAGGGGAGTGAGATTAGCGGGTTCAATAAACATCAATCCAACCACAATGAATGAGAAGAGAATGATTGCCTGAGCGATATTGAGGACCCCAAGAACACCAGAAACGCTCTTGACGCTGACAAGATTGGTGATGAAGGTTATCGCAATGATGATTAGAGCTACCACCGCAATGAACTCTGTTCCATTTGGAAGAAAGATAACCAGAGTATGCGCCACGGCCAATGCATAGAGACCGCAAGCAACGATGTTTCCAAGCATGAGAAACCAGCCTGTGAAAAATGCTGGAAGTCCCCCAAGAGTATCATGAGCAAAGGTGTAACCTCCGCCTTGCTTGGGTATAGAGCTGGCAATTTCAGCATAGTTGATTGCAGTAAACATAGCAAGTATTCCAGTGACCAGATATGCTAAGACAAGTGCCGGTCCAATCATTCCTGCGGCAGTTCCAGAAATAACATAGATTCCTCCGCCCAACATAGCTCCGAGACCGATATTCGTGGCACCAACAAGACCAAGATGACGCGCGAATTTCTCGCCTCCATGTGCATCATCTGGACTAATCACCATTTGGTTTACGACCTTTGATTTAAAATAGAATCCCATAAGGTGGGTTATCTTAGCCTCCCTTTTTGCGCTTCTTTTGAAGGTTGTGAATTACTCATTTTCGATAGCGCCAACAGGGAAATGTCAATCCACGCCACACCCTAGAATTTAAATGGATATGCGAGGCGGTCAGTTTCGCCGGACATGGATAATTGTCTGGTAACGAAGTGGTTCAAATGAACTGGAAAGTAATAGCTGAATCATGTACTGCTTGCGGCACATGTGCTGATGTTTGTCCTGTCGATCCTACTCTATACGAGATGAAAGACATTGCAGTCTACCTAGTTGCCCGTGCAGAGGAATGCACTGAATGTTATGCTTGCATTGATAGCTGCCCCGAGGGTGCTATCGAAGAAGAAGCGTAATTACAGTGTAGTGATACAAACGTTTCTCACTTCCAAGTGAGTTGTGCTGCGACAGGAGCGTCTTTTTCAATATGAAAGATGTTCCTGTCAGTGATACTTTTTTTCATATTTTTAATTAAGGACGGTCATTTGATTTTGTATGGTTTACCAAGAACTGAGTCGAAGAATTCCTTGAGAGATTCGTCTACAAGAATGACTCTGACTTGGGATTCACCAGCATCGGGATCAAAGGTTCCGATAACCCTCTCAATCTTGTCTTCATCATCCAGCTTCAATACTGTTCTTGCTTCATCTATTTCTTCATGCATTCCGTAGTTATCACGGATCTTATTCATAAATGAACGAAAGCCTTCTGGGTTCACTCGATAATACAGTTTCATTGGTAACAATTCCTATGTAGAGGCATATATTGAGGAGCACGGTAAGGTATAAGTGAAACACTTGATAAATCTATGACATACAAGTCGGGAGGCTTATACTTGAACAACCACCACAAACTGGTAAGTTTATTGATGATTACACTGATGCTCTCTGGATTCATTCCATTCTTGGTATCTCCGGTAGCATCATTAGATGCGCCTCAAAACGAATTCGTGCCTGCAGCTTTTACATGGCAGACTTTCAACAAGGATATGAATGTGACCACATTTGTTTCCCCTGATGGAAGTCGTGACCAGCTATGGCACTTTTTGAACAGCGCTGAAGAGAGTATATACGTTGAGATTTATGGAATTAATAATCCATACCTT
>JABCTV010000312.1 GCA_018238205.1 Candidatus Thorarchaeota archaeon | reverse complement strand
TGGAGTTTGCGAGGAGTGAAGACCCTGCCATGGTAAATGCCGTGGAAACACCGTCTGCAATCACACCTACTGGTGAGTGTGAGGTAATGCAGCGGACAGAAGCCGAGTCCCATCGGAGGAACGATGTTCCAGTGAAGAGGGGCAAAGCTCGCGACACTTTGAAAGACTCCGGTCTTTCGGAGGCTGGTGACAGCAGTCGTGAGAAAGGTGGAACACAGGAGTCTCTTACAGTTCACTCACAATTGTAAGTTATGGGTGTCCTAGGGTTAAAACATTAGGTATAAGTATAAAACCATTAGGGGAGAAACTCCCATATATCATCAAGATATATGGAGGCTGCCTATTTGGGTCAAGGTCTAGGTACACTGTTCGGGCTAATTACCGCCTTTGCAATAACATTTCTCGTAATGACATTTGGTATTTACATGCCTGAGGATTTGATATCTTCAAGTATTGTAACTGACTTCTTATCCAATGCAGATCTTGAGCTCAGACTTGCAATTGTAGGTACAATCCTATATCCATCAGCTTTTGGTGGTGCTAGTTTAGGTTCTCTTGTAGGTTACGGTGCCAGTGGAGCTTCAGTGCTTACTTTTCTCGCATGGGGAACTGGAGGACTTATTGCTGGATTGCTGGCAAAGGACTTCCTTCCAGGAATTCTCTCTGCAGTCTTTGCTGCAATTCTTGGGGCTATTCTTACATGGCTGCTATTCTTCATGATTTCTCCTGGGTTTGACATAGCTGCCATATTTTCAAATGAATCTCTATTGCTTATGCAAGTTGCTCTGGAAGGAGCCATCTATCCATGTATTGCTTGTGCAGTTGGCGGCATACTGGGTGGAGGCATTACAAGAAATCGCTAATATCATTCATCACGCAATTGTGTCCCACACTCTGAACAAATCAGTGGATTTGATTTGAAAACAGCACCGCATTCACATGATGTTTCAATCTTTTCTGGAATAGGCATTTCAGCTTGTTTCTTAATCCTATCAATAATCAGGGTTGATGGAAATGCACTAGGAATGACACACAATGATACACTAAGAGATGTCACAAAATGATAAAATAAATCGATATTTCTCGTAGGTGATGTCCAGTAATCCACATCCAAAAGTAAGACAGAAACAAGAGAAAGAATCCCAAGAATTATTCCAACCCAGGCAGCTGACCGTACCGTGTTCCAGCCCTTTTTTGAAAATGGTGAAATAATTACACCGATAATGATCCAAGTAAGAATGTATCCAAGTAGTGCACTAGGATTTGAAATTCCGGTAATGGTTGATTTGAGTGCACTGCTCCCACTAAAAATAATCCAAATTGTGCTGTATGGCCAATAATACGCTGGACTTGTTAAACCAACTAGTAACACTAATACGAAGGATCCTATTAGAACCCCAGTAAGACCGCCCAGCAAATTCTTCATTAAATCACCTCTATTTTCCTTATTTCTAATGTAGAAATTGATGGCCTCTTAACATTTTTCGAATAATCGTAAAACAGAGAATTGAGCCCATCACCGCAATGCTTTTCAGAAGATTCTGTGAAAAAGAATTTGAACAGGCTGGAAGCGTTTTCACCATGACCATTGAGGTGTTATAAGATGTCCAAAGATTTAGAGAGAGCTCTATCAAAGTTACGATTTGATGATCAGGTCCTCGGTTATTCACTGATGACCAAAGTTGGTCGACCCTTTGTTAGCTTTGCTTTCCCTGATGAGCTCTTTCCAAGGGTTCAGAATAGTATCCAACTTTACAAAAAAGACCTACGCCTCATGACAATCGATACAGACAAGGGTCTAGTTGTTCTTTCTCCAGTAGATGACAACTGGATTCTCACAGTTCTATATGTACCAGAGCTCCAGCTAGGACTTGCTATAGCAAAAACAAAGAATGTCCTTCGCTTACTTGAAGGAATCGAGCTTCCACCACCACCAGAGGAGTTTGATGAGTCATCTGAAACCAATCTTCAAGTTCTTGAAACCATTGCAATCAATGCTGCATCTGTTGAAGACACTCCTGATGTACCTTCACCGGTTTCTGAATCTCCAAGTACCACTGCAGAGGATCTTTCATCTGATGACTTCAATGTGTTACCTTCTACAACTCCTGAAAGGGGCCCAGATTATTCAAAAGCCCTATTACTAAATTCAGAACTCTATGCTGAGATGAAGAAAATATATCGAAACTTTGGTTTTGATGTTCTAATGCTTGTAGATGGGTCGAACAATGTCGAGAGTATTGCAGACTCAATGTTTCAACCTACTGATCGAGTTATTGACCTACTGAAATGGGGAGCAACAAAAAGTATCATAGTTGTACCACGAATTGAAGAAGCATCTAAAGATGATATATCGAGCGATGGTAAGCCCATTGGTAGATATGTAAAATGTCCAAAGTTTGAAGGAAACCTATCCAAAGTTTCGGGTGATGATATTAGCATTATTCGACTATGTGATGGTAAACAAACGCAAGAACAGATTGCAGAAGCTACGGGTATACCAATTCCAAGAGTTGTACAGACACTTGCTAAATACAGAAAATTAGGCCTTAAGATGATTGGCAGAACTATCAAATAATTACTAAGAGGTTCAAATCAATGCCCAAGATAGAAAATCCACTGTTACTAAGTTTCTATGCTTATTATGTTGACAAAATTCTTCAAGAAACATCCAACATCGACGAAGC
>JABCTV010000311.1 GCA_018238205.1 Candidatus Thorarchaeota archaeon | reverse complement strand
GCTTCATCAGGATATTTGCGAGTATGATTGTTAGGGTTTAGTAGTATCATTCCTTGTCGACCCCGCCAGAGCACAATTTCAGTTGCTCGTAAAATGTGTTCTGGAAGTTGGAACCATAACGTCTACTCGATGACAATCGGTTTCCTTGCTCAGTGATTGTTTGTAGAATTAAAAATGGCGGGCCAGGAGGGATTTTTGGGCCGTGAGCTGGAGTTCAGTTCACGCGAACCCTCGACCACTCCTCGGACTTGGGGAGATCCCAAGCCCAACAAGTTAAGAGCCTGTCGCTCAACCTGGCTAAGCCACTGGCCCGTTATTTCGCATTTGTTCAGTTTCGGGTTATAGAGGTTTCGGATATTCTATTGGGGCAAGCCACTTCCCTGCTATGATTCCAAAGGTTATCTATCAAAGAGAGTCTTGTCTGTGAGTTCCAATGTACCATCATATACGTGTCGCATGTAGGAACCTACTACATCATCTGTACCTAGTGATGGAATGCTGAATTCCTTTTCCCAATCCTCAAGAGTCCATCCGAAAGTTCTTGGGACAAGTTTCACAGGAACCCCAAACCGTTTGCCAAGCGATTCTGTTGACCACTGTTTGAAAGCGTAGTTGTATAATCCCTGAATGAAGGCGTTTATTATTTTAGCAAAAACGGGAACTTCACGATTCAGGAGCCATCCCCGTTTAACTATTGGAATCGACCTCCTATTTTCAATGTCTATTACCTTGACGATGTGATAATACCTAGGCCATTTCGAGAAGGTATCACAAACGAATGTCAATTTCACACCTTCCATCGAAGGTGTAGAGGACATTTCCCCAATGTCCGCAATTAACCCACTCATCTTTGGATCTGTAATTACGCGGGCTTTCATAAGGTAATCTGAGCGGCGAACTCCTCCAAATAGGATATCCCTTGATATCTTCAGTATCTGATCAAGAATGTCCGAATACAGCCTCCAATTCCGATTCCGCATTATCATTGTTACACACTCTTTGTTTACTCTCTTCGAAGATGACTTCCTAATTTGTTTGTCTTATTGCAGGCTAACTAGTAGGCGTATTGTCTACTTCTCGACAGCAATCTGTCTAAGCCACGCGCGAAGATTGAGTAGAACCTTTTGTCTGATATCATTGCCAAGAAAGCCCATATGTGCAACGTTATGTCTTGATAGAGCAATTTCCCCCAATGTGGTCAGAACCCAGCTTTGAGGGCTATCTATCTGCGCGAAATAGGGTTCAAAGAAACTCCAGTGCCTCATCAGTATTGCTTTGTAGTCTTCAAAATCAACATAGAAAATCGGATGCATTCCGCGACTGCCATCTAGCCATCTGTTTAGTTCTTCTTTCTCTCTCCGAGATGAGGCCTTCTCACGAGTTGATTTGCGAATTCTCGCCTCGTTCCACCAGTCCTTCCCGGAATTATCTGACATCACATCCAATATGAACTGCCGCAGGGAGTTCTCAAGGATATACAAATGATAATAGACATCAGTCATAATTTCAGCATTCTTCATTTCAGCGGGGGTGAGATTTAGGGGCACATTTCCAAGGCCCTTCTTCAGCTTCAGCTCATAGACTTTGGCAGGCTTCCCCCTTTTCTTGGCGACAATGGCTTTTGGAGCGGGTGGTGGTTTCGTTTTGAGCATGGATTGAAGCCTTCGTAATTCTTCGAGTTCTTCCTCTGCTGCATACGGAGCCGGGTTGATTCCTTTATCTGTGGCAAGAGAGAGAGCTGCCACTCTTCTACTGAATGTACAACCACCTTCATTCCATCTGTCAGCGATCCGTCTACGCATGGTTCTCTCTGAAACATCATATTCTTCTGCGAGTTTCTTTCTGAGTGGAAGCAGCTTCTTCATTACGACTCAACCTACGGTAACGGGATTCCGACATCTTCAAGAGAAATATCTCTTACGAATCTTTTGCCACCCTGAACGTTCTTCATGTGACCAAGTCCATTACGATGCCACTCCTTCCACCATTCCGTTACCACTGTATGGCTTGCCCCTGATAGACTCCCGACTTCCTGTGAGCTACGGTCATCACTATAGTAAAAAGCCCTCCGCTTCTCCTCAGAATCTAGCACAGATTCCATGCGTTCTCTAATCTGAGGCATAAAAGCCGCACGCAGAACTCCATCAATTTTCTCAAGCAGTTCGATGACTCTTTGGATGCTATCTTCCGACATTTCAACCATTCCCAGTACCTTACCACATACAATTTCAAGACTCGCGCTTTCTTAAACGTTTTATCGGCGGATTCAGCTGAGAAGTATGAAGCCCTTATCCAAGCCATGCAACAGAAGGAGTTTTGAAATCACGACTCATCCTAAGAATCAATGAATTGGGAGCGAATCGCAGATGAGTGAAACCGAGAAGTCAGTACTTGCAAAGCTAGACGAGATTGCCGCAATCCTTACGACTCTTATCCATCTTCTGGTGCCAGAACCAACTCCGGATAGGTATGACCTGAAGGGGGAACAAAGAGAGGTATACGAGTTGTGTGACTCAACACATACCATCAAGGAGATTGTGCAGACTGTGGGAAAACCTGCCAGCCAAATCAGAGGGTCGCTTACAAGACTAAAGAAGAAAGGATTGGTCGGATCAATAAAAAGGAAAGGTATAGTGTTGTATTACCGCGTTCCAGCAAAACGTACAGGATCAAAAACTGAAGCAACTAAGCAGAAG
>JABCTV010000095.1 GCA_018238205.1 Candidatus Thorarchaeota archaeon | reverse complement strand
TAATCCAGAAATCTGGTAGCTTGGTAATGCCTCCAGATGATTTTCACATTCTTCAAGAATATGAACAAGAAACATTGCTTGTGATTGAGAGCTTGCGACCCGAGGATGGAGATGTAATAGTAATTGGATCATCTGACGACGAAAACCTAGCTAGAGAGGTTTCCATGGCAGCAGTAATGACCCTCTTCTGAAGGTGACCTCATGCAATCTGACCTTTTTGGAAATGTACCCGAGATTGTTATTGACGTACACGAAACTGGAGGAAAATCCATCAATTCTGTAAAACATCTCATGTCTATGATGGATAAGGAAGGTATCAGATACACAATCGAAAAGATTCCAATTGGTGATATTCTTGGTTCTGATGGTATTGCGATAGAACGTAAAACAGTAAATGATTTGGTCAATACTCTCAAAGGAAGTGCTGCAGGAGTTCCTCGTTTAACCAAACAAATGGACGCTTTGTTAGAATATGAAAAGCCGTATGTTCTAATTGAAAATATTCTTGCTATCCGAAGAGACCCTGTGAAGGGTTGTGTGTATATTCCATTCTCAAGCAAGCAGACTAAGGGAAAGCCATTCTTCGTAACAATGGAGAGAGCAGCCTATATCCATCCAAGTTCACTAGACGCGTTGATTCAAAGTATACGAGATAAAGGAATAGAAGTCTTGGAGGGCTTCAATGCACTACACTCAGCTGGCCTACTATATGGAACGCTATTCAGTGAAGAAGATAAGAAGAAGAAGAAGACAGGACAACGACTTCCAGTCATTCGTACTCGAAAGGGTCTCGATAGTATTTCTGATGAGCAAGAGTTCTTCATTGCAGGATTTCCAGGAGTCAACGTTGTAAGAGCGAAAAGTCTACTCAAAAGATTTGGTTCTCCTTATGAGGTGGTATCTAGTACAGATGAATGGGGAGAGATTGCTGGTATTGGAAAGAAAACCATTGCCAATGCCAAAAAGACGCTTCACACAAAATATGAAACAGAAAGTGAGGAAGAAGAGAAAGATTCTGAACATAACGATGAAAAATGATTTACAGTCTCGACACAAAGGTTAAATTGACAACTATTCTATAGTCATAGAATACCTAGTTTAAGGTGATGACAAAATGGGAGACGTCCGTGTAGCAATCGCAGGACTTGGTAACTGTGCTTCAGCACTCATCCAAGGAACACACTATTACCGCAATTCAAAGGCGGAGGATGAAGTTCCAGGTCTCATGCACGTGGATTTTGGCGGCTATTTTCCAAAGGATATTAAATTCGTTGCAGCCTTTGAAGCAAATAGAAAGAAGATAGGTCTAGATATCGCAGACGCAATTTGGGTTGAACCCAATTGTTGTGTGAAATTCGCACCAGATGTACCAAAGTTGGGTGTGAAAGTCCTACCAGGACCAATTTCTGATGGTGTAGCACCGCACATGAGAGAGTCCTTCTTTGCATATGATGAGAAGGAAATGGAAGCAGTTGATATTGCTGAAGAACTCAGAAAATCTAAAGCAGAGGTCTTAGTAACCTACCTTCCTGTAGGGAGTGCAGACAGTACGAGGATGTACGCTCAAGCTGCTCTAGAAGCAGAAGTAGGCTATGTGAACGCAATTCCAGAGTTTATTGTTTCAGATCCCAACTCGGAAATTGCACAAGGATTCGAGAAAGCAGGAATACCCTGTGCTGGGGATGACATCAAGAGCCAATTAGGTGCGACAATTCTCCACAGAGTTCTAGCTCAACTATTTGACCAGAGAGGATTGATTCTCGAAAATACTTACCAGCTAAACATTGGTGGGAACACTGACTTCGAAAATATGCAAGTTGAAGACAGACTTAGCTCAAAGAGAATCAGCAAGACTGAGGCGGTTACAAGCTGTGTAGACTATGAATTGCCAACTAAGATTGGTCCTAGTGATTATGTTCCATTCTTGGATGACAACAAAGTCTGTTACATCAGCGTACGATCAAGAGCTTTTGGAGACCTTCCACTTGACCTTGACTTGAAGTTATCAGTACAAGACTCACCAAACAGTGGTGGTGTAATCATTGATGTGGTCAGGGCTGTAAAGATAGCCATGGACCGTGGTATTGGTGGAGAACTCTCAAGTATTAGCTCTTACAGCTTCAAACACCCAAGATATCAAATCAACGACTTCTTAGCAAGAACACATGTTGACGAATTCATCGATGGTAAGAGAGAACGATAATTTGTAAAATAAAAATGAGTCAGCCTAGATATTCTCTAGGCTGGTTTCACATTATTCAGAGAGCTGTGAAACTCTCTACTGTTTTTGTATCTAATTTCTGAAGAACTTCTACAAGTAATTGAATTGCATTCTCAACATCATCGAAATCAAGCATTCCATGATGAGAGTGAATGTATCTTGTAGGAATTCCAAGGAATAGGGATGGAGCACCCATTCCAGCTAAGTGAATGATTCCCGCATCAGTACCACCAGATTTCAAGAATGCTGGTTGATACTTGATCTCCTTCTCTTCAGCCAGCTTGATTACAAATTTACGAAGTCGTGGATTTGGTATCATTGATCCATCTCCAGCTGAAATTGATACACCCTTACCCATCTTTTGAACAAGACCTTCAGCACCAGGAGAATCACCTGAGATGTCCACATCAAGAGCAAAACCAATGTCTGGTTTGATCTTTTGAGATGCAGTCCTTGCTCCTCTTAAGCCAACTTCTTCTTGGGTTGTTGATACAAAGTAGACTTCATTGGGGAGTGAGATATTGTTTTCGGAGATTCGTTTTAGAGCTTCAAGAATTATGAAGACACCAATTCTGTCATCGAATGCCTTGGCTACTCCAAGAGTAACTTCACGAGTTTCTTCTTTGGCGTCTTTATCCTCATCCTTCTTCTCTTTCCGGGTCCGTTTCATGGTCCTAAAGATAGCATGAGGAACAGCAGGGTCTCCAACGCGGATCCCAAGCTCTTTCACTTCATCAGCTGATGAACAACCAATATCGATGAACATCTTCTCCTTGGTAACCACTTTTGTTCGCGCTTCTGGAGGTAGAATATGTGGTGGTGGAGCTCCAATCACACCGATTATTTTCTCACCGCCCTCGTAAGGTTTGATAACGACTTCCTGTGTGAGGAGTGTCTGGTCCCACCATCCCCCAAGTTGGTGAAAAGCAAGATAGCCATCCTTCTTGATTTCAGTGATTACAAAACCAATCTCGTCGACGTGTCCTGCAAGCATAATCTTAGGACCACCTTCACCCTTTCGGAAGATAACAGAACCTAAGCCATCTTGAAGCACTTCGTCAGCATACTTCTTTCCGTATTCTTGAACAATCTTCTGAGCCTCATGTTCATGGCCACTAGGTCCAAACGCATTACAGAGGGTTTCAAGAAGTTTCAAGTCGAATTTCAAATCTGCCATGGAATTCACATCAAAATAATATTGCTAATGACTCTGGGAAATTGAGTTTGTCCTTTTGTTATTTTGGAAAGAGCAATAATAATGAAAATGAGTCTAATGACTAAGCGTGCTCTTCGCCAACAGGTAGAATGCTTCTTCTACATTTTGTCCAGATAAGGCACTAGTTTCTAGGTATCCTACAAATCCATTCTCCTCAACAAACTGTAATGCCATCTCACGGGTTATAACACGATGTTCAATCAAGTCAACCTTATTGGCTAGGAGAATTGTAGGTATTTTCTCACCAAGTGCATCCTCAATCTCTTTGACCCATTTTGGAAGTTCGAGCCAGGTACTCTTTCTCGTTGTATCAAAAACTAGGAGGGCACCTTTCGAACCTCTATAATAACTACCACGAATGAAGTCAAACCGTTGCTGCCCTGCAAGATCCCAAACGAGTAGCTTCACAACAACATTACGACCATTTGCTGATTCCACATTCACAGTCTTCACAGCAAACTGAGACCCAATAGTGACTATATATTCCTCAGAGAACTTTTGGGTCAAAAAGCGATTTACTAGTGCGGTCTTTCCTGATCCTCCGGCCCCTATCATTACGACCTTACGCATGTAGTCAAAACCGCCACTACTCAAGATTTCACCTCGCCAAATTACAGACGTTATTCATTCTAGAACCATTTAGGGGCATCGCGGGGGAATAACTGACATGTCCACCCATCAACGTCCATGTTCAGAATTAAATTTTTCATATTTAGCCATATCTGGGTTCAATGCCTCTCAGTTCTTCCGTTATTGAACTGGAGAAATCATAAGTTGGCGCGCTGGTCGCATAGTGTGGTATCACTTTATATCCAAAATCTTCCCGATTTTCATTTGCTGTGAGGTCTAGAAATGAAATTAGTAACCGTCAAGATGAGCGACATATATGTGAACGGACTTGACAAGCTTGTAGAGATAGGAATGTATCCATCCAGAAGTGAAGCGATTAGAGTTGCAATAAGAGACCTATTGCGTAGAGAACTCTGGCCAAAGGATGGAAGTCCAATAATTAAGATACCTGATTCAGAATAGATAGTTCCATTTTTTATGACGAAAAAGCCTTTAATGCTTAGGAACAGCCAGAGTAATAATCAGCACGCAATCCGCAGGAGGATTAATTGTTTGAATATCAGGGTCTTCTTCAAAAGTGTGAAATTCGCTTTCCGCGCAAAAAAACGAGTCATACCATTCATGATTGTGTATGCCATTCTATTCATAGTAGTTTCAGATGGATATCTATCTGATAACGGACTATGGTATATTCTGATGGCTTTGATTGTATCCAGTTTCTATGCAATTCTTATCTCTCAGTTTAGACGACGAGATATGTCTGTGTTCAAATGTATAGGATGGTCGAATGAAGATGTCATGCTACTGGTCATAGGAGAGGTTCTACTTGTCACGATTGCTTCTTTTCTGATTATGCTTCAGATCAGTTTTGAAATCGTAGGTATCGTCACTTACTTCAGTGTGAATATGGCTCCAGGTTCTCTGTTAGCTATGGTTCATGATTTCATTGTCATCGACTCAGGACCACTGTTCACGACCTTCTTCATCGTACTCTTAATGCAGATTCCAGGATTGTTCATTGCGCAGAGACGTGCAATGTCAGTACCGCCAATGAAGGCACTGAGGGAGGAATGATCAAATGGCACAACCAATTATTCAGGTTCAAGATGCTAGCAAAGAGTTTGGAAAAGGGAAAAATACTGTTGCTGCCCTCAAGGATGTCAATATTGAAATCCAAAAGGGAGAATTTGTTGCAGTTGTCGGACCTAGTGGATGTGGTAAAAGTACCCTGCTACATGTCATGGCAGGTCTTGAACAACCAACAGCAGGCAGGATTCTACTTGATGGTGTTGATGTGACTCTAATCAGTGAGAGAGACCTTCCAAAAGTAAGAATGCAGAAAGTTGGATTTGTATTCCAGTCATTCTTGCTAATTGAAGATTTAACCGCTTATGAAAATGTTGAGTCAGTCCTCTGGCCAAGTTTCGACTACACAAAGGAAAAGCAAGAAGAGAAGACACTGGAAGTTCTCAGAGAAGTCGATATGCTTGAACGTCGAGACCACTTTCCTAGGCAGATGAGTGGAGGAGAACAGCAACGTATCGCTATTGCCAGAGCACTAGTAAACAGTCCACCAGTCCTATTTTGTGATGAACCCACCGGAAACTTGGACACCAAGACCGGGGAGAACATCATGAAGATCATCGCTCAACTCAATAGGGAGCGGGGCATGACTGTGGTTCTAGTTACTCACAATGAGGACCTAGTAAAATTCGCTAAGAGAACTCTTCGGATGAAAGATGGAGTCATCAGGTAGTTGTGAGTGATATGCAGCCGATGGACTGCGAGAAACATGAGAAGGTTGCTAAAGAACTTGCAAAAGAGGGCAAGAATCTGGAATCTATGAAGCATTTCTCACAAGCGGCAGTCTGCTGGAAAAGATGGGAATCTTACTCCAAAGCAGCTCAAGCATATGAGCGAGCCTACGAACATGGTATGCTTGCGTGTAAATATGCTGAAGCTGCATTAGCAATGACTGCTGCAAGCGCTTCATGGATCAAACATGGAGAGCATGACAAGTTCGAGATAAATTGTCAAATTGCAGCATCAGCATATGTTTCAGCAGCAAAATCTGAAAAGAATCCTCTGTATCTCTTAGATGCAGCGTATTGTTCTATTACGGGAGGAGATATTGATATAGCTCGGTCTCTTCTTCACGCAGTGATTGAAACAACTAAAGGAGAGGTAACAGGTACCATCGACCTTGCATTGATGCTCACAGAATATAGGTTCGGAGATGCAGACAGGATGATTGAATCTGTTCTTGCGGACGAGCTCGATAGAGAACATCTGGAAAAGATGAAACGTGCATTCGAACTTGTTCTAGTTGGTTTTATTCGGACATCACTTGAGTCGGAAATAGCAATATCAATCTCAAGCCTTGAGGAAAGTACAGGGCTAAGTAGTAAGAAGCTAAAACGGATTGTTGAGAGCTCTATTGAGAAGGGGTATATTCCAGCGTACTATGATGATGAATCAAATGAGCTAGTGATAGACAGCGATACATACGATTCTTCAGCATTAGAGGCGAGAAAGGGACCTATTCTGAGCAGAGACCTTGATGATCCTGGTGCGTGGGACATAGACCTTGATGACAACTGAAGAATAAACTAATACCCTCTCCTAGAAAACATTTTATTGACCATTGTAGACATTCACAACTGCCCGCCCGCAAATTCAATATGTAATATGGTGATATTAATGTCAGAAGGGCTGAAATGGTTCCAATGTCCAGTTTGTAAGGAGTCAATACATTGGAAGCTTCCAGAGGATGATTTGAAGAAAGTGAAGAGGTTTCCAGCCCCAATAGTGATTAAACACAAAGATCACTACTTGATATGCTATCTAGATAGCCACTATCAGCTTGCGGATACTGAAATTGCGATTTCTTTTGTTGAGGGAAAATCCAAAGAGTGATACAGAGTTATCGTGTCTACTATATCCCGTTGTCCATAGCCCATTCCAGTACTCTAGCAGCTTGAGCGCTAGCCATTCCCCAAGATTTGAGATTCAAAACAAGATTACGAATACCTGTTATCCAATCTTCCAGCAAATCCTTAATTCGTAGTTTGATTGAGTGATCTTCGGATTCCTGGTAGACTGGTAAAATTTTGTCTACCAAACTCTGGGAAAGCACAAGTATTGTTTCCAATCTTGCAATCCATTCTTCCCTTGGCAGTCCGGATAGGGTCTGTGCAACTGCTAAATGATAATCGTATTGAGCAGTAAAGTATCGTAAACGCCACGATAGAAACTCAATGAAAATAGTCTTGTGTGCAGTAGAGGGAGCAGTCTTGATCAACAGGTTTAGGAAGCGTTGGGACATTTCATCAGCAGACTGACTCGCTTCATAATATAGAGCCATTGCTTTTTGGTACTCCTCTACAAAGAGATGTTCGTTAGCACGACCTACTGCACTCTTGAAACGAGTGAGAAGAGCTCGTGTAGAATCACCTTCAACTTCTTCCAAACCAGTTTTCACCTCCATTGCAATCTTCTTACCTCAATATCAAAGGTTCAATGTTTTATGTTCAAATAAGATGTTTTGTGGTCTCTATTGAACACCTCAGATAGGGGGTGTATTTTGAACCTTGTATTCTTCTGATGCATGTGTCCAATTCAGGAATTCTTCACTCGGAGGATGATTTTGATAGAGTTTTGCTCTATTAGCTTCAAGGCATTGTTCTTCTTTTCCAGCCAACTCTGCCATTGATAGTAGATTATTTCCAGATTCCTTGCACACATTGAGAACGGGTCTAATCCACTCATTCCAATTCCCACCTCGCATATTATGATGATCAACAACTAGTGTAGGAATAGAAACTGCAAGATTTGACAAACAGTACAGAGCAGATTGTATCTCTTCTTTGCTGATGTGGTTCAGGTACAACGGGGGACCACCAATAATTGCCATTTCAGGTTCTATAGATAGAATATATGATAGAGTTTCCTTTGAGATAGGGCCCTGAATATCTGGTGCAAAAAGGAATCGTGTACCAGAGTGCTCAATTGTTGTGGCAAGTACATAGCCAAGGCGACTTCCGTTTGGTCCATGAGGTAGTGGATGTGAGTATGAAATTGTTGTATCTCCAAAGCTGAAACTTCTCTCATCAACCCACTGAATCTCTTTGATTACTGACTTTACATCTTTTAGGAAGTAGTAACCTCTTCGTCTCTGTGATGTATTAATATTCTCACGGTTATCTTTTGCATAGACTGTTTTTCCAGTAAACATCTCTTTTCTTTCATCACGAGTACTCATGTTATAGAGACAGTTTTTGAATCCAGGACGAATGTGATCGTAGTGATAGTGTGAGATGGAGAGGATGGACGCTTCTTTTGCGTGTAACCTAATTTCGTCCATAGATGATTGGAGAGCCCTATACTCCAAAGGATGAGGTTCAAGCCCAACCCTCTTGGCTAAAGCTGCAGAGGGGTCAAGCAGAATCGAAATATCAGGAGTTCTAACCATTGTACAAAGAGACCTTACTCCAAGACTCTCAGCAGCTATTGGATTTACTTCAATCTCATTAAGATACATTTTCTGGCGCCCTATAGTATACTAGGTGATATCCCTTATCATCATGTAGAAGTTCAACTTCATGGACTACAGGTCTCTTACTTATCTCCAAGAATCGCTGAAACATCTCGTAATCAGAAGGCAAGAATTTGTGTTTCTTTCCCTTTATCTCATCTATTGAAAATAGAGCAAGGTCTCCTTCACGATGATTTGTTGAAAAATCTTGAATCGAGGCATGTCCAACAAAGATTAGAAATTGATCGATTAGTTCTCCATTGGAATCCACAAGACGCTCTGATACAATGCCACGATAGTCATACTCCTCAACACTTTTTGTTCCGGTTTCTTCCATCACCTCTCTGATAGCGGCTGCAGTGATATGTTCACCAACTTCGACCTTTCCACCAACCATACTCCAGAGACCTTCGTAAGGAGGGTTCTTTCGTCTAATGAACAGGTATCTCTCTTGACATGCAAGAATAGTAATGACAATAGGAACTATCTTGGACATTGAATACACCTACAACAGTAGCAGGACCGTTCAGTTCTATGCTTTAAATCCTGAGGCAACTGCTAGGCCAACATTCATAGGATGCTCAGCAGATGACAAAGTGGGTATTGTTTTGCCAGACCTATTACCAGATTCTATCAGGGAGCAAGTACTTGCAAAGATTACTCCGAGTCAGGAAGAGATAGAGGTTCAGGCTAGAATTATCAATCAACTTCGTGAATCATTACAGGAAAAAGCAGAATCAATAGAGTATGTATACTCATTCATTGAACCAGAAGGATCTACTGGAAAAAAACAAACGCAGCTCAGAGGAGCAGCTGATATTGATCTATTCGTTGCACTCAAACCTGAAGATTACCCTCAAATCTTCAATAAAGAACAAACAGTGAATCATCA
Organism: Candidatus Thorarchaeota archaeon; assembly: GCA_018238205.1. GTDB lineage: Archaea > Asgardarchaeota > Thorarchaeia > Thorarchaeales > Thorarchaeaceae > SMTZ1-45. The sequence continues at coordinate 2,422 of JABCTV010000095.1, read as the reverse complement.
AGCAATCAACGATCTCATGAACAATCTTGTTTCGGATTGGTTTGAACCCGCAGTGAGTGGTCTTGGAGGTTCAGAAGTACAGAGAGCTTTCTCTCAACATCCATTTCTGTCCTTGAAAATGGAAGGGATAGACATCGATATTCTTGGGTGTTTTGATATTGACGCTCAAACGCTTGCAGAGAAAGGCCCCATTACAGCAGTAGATAGAACTGTGCATCATACTTGCTATGTAGCAGACCGAATGACCGAGAAGAAGAGAGAAGATGCGAGAATTCTGAAGTCTTTCGTAAGAGCATGCCATGCTTATGGAGATACTTGTGCAGTTGGTAGAATGGGACTTACAGGTGTAACACTTGAAATCATAGTCATACTCAAATCGAACCTAGACTCTGCAGTCAAAACACTTCGAAACCTAGAAACTGATCCAATAGATCCGCTTAATCGCCAGCTTACTGCATTAAAGAAGATCCCAGCCTTTCGTGATGACCATATCTTCTTGATAGACCCAACTGATCACCGTAGAAATATGGCATCAAGTTTTACACCCAGATCTTATGCTTGGGTGCAATACAAAATAGATAGACTTTGGGAGAGCTTGAAAAGTGGAGATTCCAAGATAATCACTGATTCACTAATTGAATCACCAGTTCCAAGTGACAGCTTACCTCAGTCGCTCGGGAATCATATCGTTGTTAGTGAGTTCCAATCCGATAGCAAGGTTCACTACACAATTCTTCGCGATAAACTGCATCGACTCATGAGAAAGATAATCTCAGAAATGAAGATTGAAAGAACTGGAGAAGCCCGATTTGGAGAGATTTTAGCAGAAGTATATTTTGAAGGCAACAGATATGCACTTGGTATGCTTGTAGAAAACCCGATTATTTCTAAGACCTTTGACCGAAAAGGTCCTCCAATTGCATTGAAAGGGCCAGCCGAGAGATTTAGAAACGCACACGCAGAAACTTTTGAGTCAGATGGATTTCTCTATGTCAGTGAAGAAAGAGAGTGGACAAGCCTTCCAATTATGTTTGAAAGTCTTCTTAAGAACAATCCAATTGATGGACTCGAAATTAAAAGTAATGAAACTATACTGAGTAATCGTGTCCTAAATGTACTCCATAAATTCATTCTCCCTCTAGAACCTGAGTTCAGGGAACTGATAACAAGAGTTAAAGAAAGAAACAAGAAACCTTCAATGTGATTGCTTTGGTAGAGGATAAGATTGCATTCATTTCACATCCGAAGGCCAGTATGCACCGTATGCCATTCCCTAAACCGCATCTTGAGTCCTTCGAGAGTCCACTGCGCTTTCAGATGGCAGAGAGGTATCTTGAAACAAGCGGGGCTCTTACGGAAATGGTCAGAGTGAAAGCCCCAAGAGCGAGTCTCAAAGATCCATTACTTGTTCACTCACCCTATCTTGTGGACACTGTAGAATTGTTGTCTGAAATAGGAAGTGGACAGCTTGGCGAGTCTGCATACGCAAGTCCAGACCTTCTACGAGCTGCACTTCTTACTGTAGGCGGATCTATGAAAGGAGTGGATATGGTTCTTGGAGGAGATGTTAAGCATGCATTCGTTTTGATGAGACCCCCAGGTCATCATGCCTCAACATCAAATCCGATGGGTTTGTGCTATTTTAACAACGTAGCAATAGCAGCTAAACATGCGCTCCAAAATGATGCAGTACAACGAGTTTCAATTGTGGATTTTGATGACCATCATGGTAATGGAACATCAGAAATCTTCTACACTAATCCGAATGTTCAGTATATCTCAATTCATGAATACGACTATGAGAACTTTGGTCTCGGGCATTACGCTGAGATAGGCCATGGTGGTGGAAAAGGTACGAATATCAATATTCCATTAGTGGAAACCTCACCAGACATCTCCTATGAATCCGCCATTAATCGCATTGTGATTCCAGCAATGAAATCATTCAAACCAGATTTGATAATGGTTTCAGCAGGTTATGATGCACACTTTGCAGATCCTGTTGGAAATATGGATATTGACTCAAGAACATATTGGAGATTTGGAAGAGAGATTAGAGAATTAGTCAAAACTACTGCAGCAAAGGGTTCTGTTTGGGTATTAGAAGGCGGATATAATCCATTCACTATTGGACCTTCTATTCATGCAAGTCTTGAAGGACTAGCAGGTAATGCACAACCAATTCTAGAAGATCAAATAGATCGAGAGGTCAACAAGCTGATTGTTGAGTCAAATGATGAGATAATCGAAAAAGTTCTTGAAACCATTAAGCCGTTCCTGAAGAAGTAGGCTAAACTTGCGTAATATGGACAACGTTTTAAGGCTACCAGACCAGCGAGCTCTAAATCAGTCATGGTGGAACTGAAAATTGGCAAAGAAAAGAAAATCAGGTGGCCGCAGCAAAGGCAGTTCAGGCAAGGGC
>JABCTV010000094.1 GCA_018238205.1 Candidatus Thorarchaeota archaeon | reverse complement strand
ATGATGGAGTGTTTAGAATGGTTGATGTCAAAAAGGTTACCAAACTTTTGGGCGAAGTTGTCAGCCCTGCTCGTGTAAGTGATAAAGACTTTGATCTCATCCCTTATAGTAGAGACTTAAGCCCTGCAAAACAGAAACTTCCCACGCATGTTGTCATTCCTGAAACTCGTGAGGAAATTCAAGGCATTTTGAAAATCGCAAATGAACAAGATGTTCCTGTATATGTTCGCGGTGGTGGCACATCTCATTGGGATGCATTCTTGGCTCAAGAGCCAGGTATTATGCTAGATATGAGCAAGATGAACAAGATTGTAGAAATCAATGAAAGGGATCTTGTTGCAACTGTTCAACCAAACTGCACTTGGGCAAAGCTCGATAGAGAACTCAGAAAGCAAGGCCTAACGTATCTCTGTAGCGAGGCAGGTGGTCCTGCAATGACCATTGGTGGATCAGTAATGAAAGCTGGCAGTGGTCCTCATTCCACTGCTAAATTCGGAGCTCATGGTAACAACGACGCTGTGACACTTGAGATGGTTCTGCCCAATGGTGACATAGTCCAAACTGGCTCTGCGGCATGGCCAAGTGCAGGAAAATTCGAGAGACAATGCCTGGGCCCAGATCTGGCTGGGATGTTTATTGGTGCAGAAGGTATTCTTGGAATCTGTACCGAACTTACAATGAGAATTAGACCTGCAACTGATATTCAAGAACGACTCTTGGCTACTATGCCCACTCTTGATAGTGTGATTGAATTTGGACATTTTATCAATCGACATGTAGGTGATGAGTACTTGCAGGGAGTTTATCTCTGGGTGGATCCAAGCGCTCCTGATGTTTTTACGCTGATGATGGATATCTTTGGATATGAGGAAGAAATTGTCAACCACAGAAGAAGCAAGATTATCGCAAAAGTGGAGGAACTTGGCGGCGTGCTCGGAGACCGCGCTCCTGCTGACGATTATTTTGGTCATATACTGACCGGTCTCACCGACCTCTTTGTTGCAGGAGTCTGGCACTTCTTTGGTTCTGGTACCTTACGTATAGATGACATCAAGTTCATGTATGATGTCTGGAAGAACGAGCTAATAGGAAAGCGTGGATATGTCAAGGCTGGTTTTGGAGGTCAAATATTACCAAGACGATGGCTAGCTTTCATGGTTACAAACTATCGTGAGCCTGAGGAATGGGATGAACTTGTTAAGATGTGTGATGAGATTGATGAGATCATTCTAGACGGTCCAGTTGTACCGTATGGAGTGGGTGGGCGAGATGGTCTTCGAAATATTGTTGCATCTCGTGACACGGGGTACTACCGACTTCTTAAGACTTTGAAACGAACTCTTGATCCAAAGAATATACTGCAACGTGGAATCTTTATTCCAGAGGAGGAGTTGCGATGAGAATCGAAGAATACAAGGACATGATCTACGCTTGTGGTAGGTGTAACTACTGCAAGGGAATCGACTTTGACGATAGGTGTCCTGAAATCTTTACCCAATATTGGGAGTCATCAACAGCTCGTGGTAGAATGGCTATTGCTCGTGGAATTCTTGAGGGAGACCTTGACTACTCTGAAGACCTGGTTGAGCGTATCTTTGGCTGCTTCATGTGTGGTCGATGCAAAGAGGAATGTAAGAAGGCTGCTCAGATAGATGTGATTGCAATAACAAAAGCTATGAGAGCTGATTTTGTTGACCTCGGTATCAAAATCCCTGAGGGTGGTGATAAACTGGCAGAGACCGCTCTATCAAGTGGAAATATATTCGCAGATACACCTTCAATGCACAATCAGTGGGCAGAGGGCTTAGAGTTCACTGAAGGCTCTGGCACTCTATTCTATCCTGGCTGTCTTGCCAGTCACCGATTCAAAGAGAAGACCAATATCCTTGTACGGGTCCTCCAAGCTGCAGGCTACACTCTTGATTTTCTTGGTGATGATCAGACTTGTTGTGGAACCCCTCTGTGGGTCACAGGAAAAGTTGCAAATGCAAAACAGTGGGCAACGGATTTCTTAGATAAACTTCAAGCGCGTGGTGTGAAAGAGATAATCACACCTTGCCCAAGTTGCTTTAGAGCATTCGATGAGGAATACCCCGAATTGTTGGGTTTGGAGAAGTTTCCAATTTCAGTGCGACACACAAGTGAAGTTCTAGAGGAAATAGTTGAGAAAAAGAAACTCAAGTTTACTGTACCAATTAACAAGAAAGTGACTTATCACGACCCCTGTGAACTTGGACGATACAGGGATATCTACAATCCAGCTAGGAATGTTTTCAAAGCACTTCCGGGAATTGAGTTCGTGGAAATGGCTCGGAATAAAGAAGAAGCCTTCTGCTGTGGCGGCGGTGGGGCTGTGAAAACAATGTATGAAGATCACTCCAATAATGTAGCCGTGGAACGAATCCAAGACTTCATTGATACTGGAGCTGAACTCATGACAACGATATGTCCCGCTTGTGAATTGAATCTTACTCACGGAACATATGCCGCCAAAATTGAGGCTCGCGTGTTGGATGTTGCAGAACTCATGGCTGTTGCTGCAGGAATTGTAGATGAAGAGATTCTTGATGCAGACTATTTCCCAGAAGACTAAACTCTCTTCCCAATCTCTTAGCCACCTACAGCTGCAATCATAAAAACAATGAGGTCTCCTTTTGATATCTTAGTCTTCAGACCTCCAGTTGAAACGCTGTTCTTCCCATTGACAAAGATGATGGTTTCCTTTTTGAGGGCTCTTGCCTCTTTGTCTTCAAGATAAACATCAAATCTTTCGCCATAATCCTCATGGAGGTTTCCGATAAGGTCTTCAATAGTTGCCCCCTCGGTTGTATTGTAAGAGAACTTATTGTGCTCTGAATATTTGACTCCCTTATTCATAAGCTTGACAAAGATCTCAGTCATTTCTCTTATCCGCCGTGTTTAACCATCTGAATATACTAGTTAAAGTTATAGTTAAAGTTTATAACCTGCTCGGAGTGTGAACCAACGCTGCTGCCACAAAGGATGTACCTTGGTATATCACGGTGCGCGCTAGCAAAACAAAATCCTTGATTATCAATGGTTGCGATAGATTTGGCTGATGCTAGAGAACAACGACAGACCCTGAGAGAATGGCTTGCTGAGAATGCTCGTGCAGAACCTGTTCACTACAAGAAGATTGCAGCTGCACTAGCTAGAGACCCTGCATCAGTTTCAGCTTCTTTGTCTATTGAGGGAAAGCAAGCACAAGTAGCTAAACGACCTGCCTACTTTCTCCGAATAGGTCCAGGTCTCTATCAGTATAATGAAGTCTGCGAAGGAGTAGTAGATGAGGAACTAGTTTCAGAGGTTCGAGCTCGAGCTGATGATTTTAACAATGCCACACGTAGAGAAATGCGCCATGAAATTGCCAAGCTTGATCTTGAGGGTTTCGACGAGCTGGCTAAAATTGTACTGCTAAATATTCGAGCTATAGTTGAAGATACAAAAGAAGTTGATCGATATAATGAAACTGTTGTGCTTCTAACTTCTTGGCGTGATGACGGTGGTCGGTCTCCTGTTGTTGTATATGCGAAGAAGTGTAGCTTTGATGAGCGAATCGGGATAGATGTCATTCGTGAGATTCGCGGGTCTCTTCCTACTCATGGATCTAATCAAGGTGTATTGATATCCAACGGGATTGTTTCAGAAGACGGAAAGAAGGAAGCTCTAGGTTTCTCAACAAGGGGTATGAAAGTATCTGTTCCACCCGTACATATCATGGATATTGAAATCCTGCTAAACATACTTATAGAGAGCAGAACAGGCGTTAGGAGCAAAAATGTAGAGGTACTTGTGCTAGACACAGAATTCTTCCGAAGACTTCGTCGTTCATCATAGATATGCTACAAATCCGTGAATTAACGAACTTCATATTTTGCATTATCTATCGTTAACATTTCTGAATAAATATCGCTTAAAGAGTGGTCTTTAATTTCGACTTTAATAACCCACTCAACTTAAATATCGCGGGGATTATGAAATCTACTATCACGGTACGATATCCTGTCATATCGTGAGAGAGAAATAAAAAAGGAGAACAACACAATTGAGTGAAGAAAAGCTTCTCTTTGTACGTGAAAGCTCGGGCCTAGTAAAAGAAGTAGGTACGGGTTTCGCTATCATTCTTCCAATTGCACTAACATTAGGTCCGTGGTTCCACTTTGCTGGTCCACAGATCTCGACCTGGAATCCAGGTGCACAATTAGTACCAATGTTCGCATTGGCTGGCTTCGCTGTATTCTTTGAAGCCCTTGCACTAATGTGCTTAATGCTTGCGATGCCAAGGTCTGGTGCCTCATACCACTTTACTGGTAGAGGTCTTTCACCAATCTTTGGTGTCATGGAAGGCTGGCGATCTGTTATCACGAACCCTGTCTTTAGGGGAACTGGTAGCTTTTTCGCGGTACAAATTTTCGCAGGTGGTCTGTACGTTATTGGCAGTGCCAATGGCGATGCTGGCTTACTAAGCCTAGCAGCTACCTTGAATGAACCAATTCCACTATTTATTGCAGCATTTGCAATGATTCTGATAGGATTCGTATTTAGTTATCTGAGCGTAAAATGGCTTGGATGGTTCGTAATCATATTAGGTATCATTAACATTGCTTCGCTACTAGTGGGCGACATAATTCTGTTGATGACACCCATTACAGATACTGTTTGGGATAACGTCTTTGGCGCAGGTAGTTATGCTACGGTTAATTCTACAATAGCTGACCCATCAGCGTATACAACGTTTAATGCAGGAGCAGTTGGTCCTGCGCTAATTGTAACCGTTGGTATGATGTGGCCTTATCTAATAATGCCCGTCGCTGGTGAAGTTTCGCAGCCAAGTAAGAATATTCCACTAAGCAATGTCGGTGGTTGGGCTGGAATTACAGCAATGTTCCTGCTATCCGGATTTGCACTCGAAGCATCAATGGGTACATTCTTGTACCAAGCAAACACAGCATTCACATTCTTCCCAGGATTTGGGAACTATGCAGCTGTTGCACTTGGAACTAACCCATTAGCTTGGTTTGTTATCATGGGACCAATATTTGCGAGTGTGCTAGACTCCCCGAGCAACGCGCTCTGGGTAACGCGGCCATTCCATTCAATGGCGATGGACCGGTTCTGTCCCGAAGCATTCGCAAAAGTACATCCGAAGTATCACGTACCACACATCTCCCTATACTTCTGGCTGATCCTCTCTACAGCAACCCTTGTTTATGCTACTGTTCTACAGATGGTATACGCAACTGCTCTAGGAGCATTGATCGGTGTGGCTTTCACCTATGTATTCATTAGGTGGCAGATGGCGCTGGCAGCAGTGTCCTTACCATACTATCGGCCTACGTTGTGGGAGCGGAGTGGCGGCTGGAAGGTATTAGGTATACCCCTAATAGCGATCGGCGGTCTTGTGTCTGGTGCAGTATTCTTCTATGCAATGATTGCATTCGTACCCTCAGCACAGCATGAAATTCTATTCACTGTGATAGTGTACGTAATCGGTCAACTAGCATACATGTACTATGGTGCTAAGAACAAGGCCAAGGGTATCGAGATGTCAGCCATCTTCGGTCAGCTACCCCCTGAGTAGTCTACTTAGAATAATGAAGAGAGCTTTGCTCTCTTCCCCCCCTTTATTTTTTCTGAACAAATTCTTCTAACGCAATATCTACGATAAGATAAGTAGTGGATTTCTCTTGCTAGGCGTACTGGTAGAACAAACCTATTCTATTATTCAATAAAATCGTAAACTGGTGGATATCCATTGCGACTTGCTTTGCTTGAAAGCGGGTCTAGTTTTTCCCAGGTTGTGTAGAAATATGATGGAAATGATACAGGTCTGATCATGAGAAACTCTGATGTATCATCTGATGATTGATATGCAGCAAGTGCTCTCGTTGCTGATTCCAAGAGTGCACTTCTTTCATCCTTATCCCAGACTTGTTGACGAAAGACATATGCATCATCATACCACTTGTAGAGGATTGTATAGTCATCAAGCCAAATATTCTCAATCACTCTCCAAGGCCAAAATGTTGACATTTGTTCAAGCATTTCTCCTGCCCCATAGAAGTCAATTCCCAGACCTTCCTCACAAAATACGTAATCTGGTCCTCTCTCGCGAAACTTCTTTCTTGGTTTTCCTAGGAGTGGTCCGGTCTTTACCCAATCATGCCATGTTGTTTGATGGCGTTCACGTATTGTACAGTGTTCCAACATATATCGTACAGCCGCAGCATTTCCATGATGTGCAAGGCGAGGTAGTTGAGATCTGTTAGTGTATTGCTCTATAAGCTTGCGTACTTGGATTACATCCTCAATGGGGATGAAAGACCAAATTTGAAGAATTCCGGGTACCTTGGGCATTAGGAAAAAGAACGCCATACCAGCTGGTCCGATAATATCGAGGTCTTCAACTGGTTCTTCATCAATTGGCCATGATTTATCTTCCTCACAGTAGTTAACTTCAGTACATTCGAAGGAGATGACCTCTTCCCAATCAAGGTTGTAGACTGTTTGGTAAGATTTTCTTTTCTTTGTCCTGTGAAGTACAAATCGAATTCCTTGTGCACCAATTGCAATTTTATCTGGTCCATCGGAATAGGGATGTGTACCGATATATTCGTAATCTGAGAGGTCAGCGTCATCTAACATATGATTCCTTCACCTTTGTGTTATTGTCGGGGCAGAAGTTAACTACCTCTTAAAGAAGTCGGTATTTAAAATCCCAAATCTTAATATGTCACCATCCATTCGACCACTAATAGAGGACTACTTAAGATGAGCCAAAAGCCAAAGAAGAAGAAGGGACTTGGTGTTCCACTCAGTGAATTCAAATTCGACCCTTCTGAACTAGACCTTAAACTGACTAGAAGTCTAATTACTGTAATTGACGGATACCGTATCTATAGATGTTTTGATTTGTCATTTATAGTTAAAAGACAAAAGAAAGGCGAATTGCCTAGAGGATTCATTAAACAGTATCCAACTATGAGAGGTATCTTGCACAAATTTGCGGCTGTTGGTCCTAGTGTTCCAGGCGTCGAAAAAACGCTGAAACATAGACAGATTATCGCATTTGCTGCTCTTGCACTTTTAACAATCTCAGCTCCTCTGCTTGTCTTTGGATGGATATTCCGTGTAGATTGGATTGTTGCAATCAATATCCCGTTAGCTCTAATTGCGGTTGGTTCTGTATTTCTTTCAGCAATAACGAATGCGTGGTATAATAGAAAGGTAGCTTGGGCTATTTTTGAATATACTAGTAACAATTCCACTCTTCTTGCCAAGGAACATGAAATGTTGTTTGATTGGGTTCAATCGTTGATTTATCATGCTGCTCGTATAATGCGAATGGAGGATATTAAACCCGATAAGAAATTGACCAAGTTCTATAACAATGATTTCAAGGGTGTAGAAATTATACAAGAACCAAGCGGTCTCCGTAAGCATTACACAATGAAAATCATTACAAAACACAGAAAGAACTAATGGTTTTCAGTACTTTTCATATGAGGGCTAGCCTTATGGCAAACTAGCCCTCGGTTTTGGCTATACTACTAGATTTTCAATTGGCTTATACTCTAAGTCGAATCCGAAGTGTTTTGGTCCTAAAACATTCAACCCTGCTGGTGTTCTGAAGATGGGCTCTATCTTCATGCCGATTACACTAACTTTGTCGCCCATTTTGATATCGGTATTAGTAATAGGTTCACCTGATTTAGCGTTGATTATTTCTACGATATCTGGACTTGTAATCCACGGTTTTTCATCTAACCAGGTAATGTGATTCTCGTTCTTGTACCAGATCTTCATCTTAGAACCAGGTTTCAGTCCACTTCCTTTGATCTCAGTTTCTCCAAACATGTAACCTTCTCGGTTCTCCCAAGTTCTGCTAACAACTTCGCCTCTGAATAAAACCCACCCACCGATTTTTTCTACGATGTTATCTGCGGGATCATCCCCAGACTCGCGACTTTCTCTGATAATCTTTCCAACTTCGTAGCTCTTGGTTAGGGTTCCTGGAATAATTGCTTTATGAAATGCTGCACCCTGCACAGGGAACGCAACATTACCAAGTCTTCCCCAAGCAACCTCACTTAGACCCTTTGAGATTCGTTCTCCCATTTCGTAGTTAACGATATGATCGACAATACTCTTGTTTCCAAACCAGTCAATAAGTGCCATTGGTGCCATTGGGAATTCATGAACACACACGGTGTTTTGACATATTTCTGGTACAGCTCTACCTGCATAATCTCCATCAACACAAGGAATTCCATGTTTGAGAGCTGCATCAATAGGTGCCGGAGTATTAACACCGCCAAGTTCGAATGGCGCAACTGCAGCAAACTTAACCTCCATATAATTTTCAAGAGTGGCTAATCCTAGAGCTAGTTCTTTTTCATAGTAATCCCAAGGAAACCGAGTCCTCAGAGCTTCAATCTCTGGGGTCGGTGGTGCAATAGTTCCAGAGTAATATGGGCATGCTACCCAATCATCCTCCTTCACAGTCTTAACGTCAATTATCTCAATTTTCTTTCCAGCATCTATATGGGGATAAAGCATGTTAAGTCCCTGTTGCTTATCTCCTCCTCCACCTGTTCCAAAGAACGTGCAACCTGTTGTGAGGTCTTCTACATCCGTTCTTGTTTTCAATATTAATGTCATCTTAACATAACCACTCTTTATGAAGTTAAAGTATGTTCAAGACATACTCCTTTATATTTACACTGGATTATATTGAAATTTATAAAAAACAACAGAAATGGCAGATTTTGTAATAAAATGAGAAAGAGAGTGCGCTCACACTCTCTATATTCTATGGGAAACTAAAGTTCTACTCGTCCAGCATTGACTTCACCATCGGCAATATTGATGATGAATCCTTTCAGGATACCTTCTCTATATTCAGACCCTGGATTAACACATAGAGTACGACCAATCTTACGAAATCCGTGAGACTCATGAATATGACCATGCATTCCTAAGAGAGGTTCATACTTTTCAATCACCGCTCGAACTGACTTACTACCAACAGGACCTAGAACTTCCATAGCTCCTGACTTCTTTATGGAATGGTCTTCGTTCAAGGTTGGAGCTGTGTCCAGACCAGAATTGAATGGAGGATCGTGAAAGTTGCACAAAACATTAGAATAGTCATCTGTATCAAGCCTTGCAAATTCTACTTCTAACTTCTCCAACATCTCTTCTTCTGGACATTCTCGATGTGTGTCCCAAGGAGTATTATTGACCCATTCCATGCTAATCATTGGATATCCACGAACATCGATGACTTTCTTCAATGGATTGATGATTCTGGGGTCATCATCAATTACTTTGTCGATAACGTAGTCATCATCATTCCCGGCGTTGACAACAATCATAACATCTTCAGGAATTCGCTCATTCGCCATATCCATCCATTCTTGCATTCTCTCGACCATGAGCTCTTGGAAGAGCTGTGTTATTGCACCCTTAGTTTCTTTTAGCTTTTCTAGTTCATCAGTAGTCAGAATTTTGGGATAGTACCCTTCATTTTTCGTGAAGGTAACGAACTTGTCCAAGTCCTTCTGTTTCTTGAAATACTTCTTCTTGCCATGTGGTTGTGCATACCATTTATCCTCTTTCTCTTGAATAATTGGCATAATCGCCTTACCCGTTAGGTCGCCGCACATCATCGCTACATCGGCTTTGAAGACTTTAGGAGCTCGGCACATTTTCTCCCATGTCATTTGACTTCCGTGTGGATCAGCTGCTAGGAAAATCCTCATTTCTTTACCTCAGTTATCGTCTTTTCGATAATCTATACCTACAGGCTAGACCATCAGTTGATGAAAAACAGTCATTCCTAGTTTAAAGTTTAATGGTTCAACACAAATAACTGACTTTAAGAAATAGTTTAAAAAATATGTTTTTTCGACATTTGGGCACAAGATATTAATGTCGATTAGCTTTATCCAAATGACCAGAACAGACGTATGTCTGTGAGGTGAAATGACAATTGACAGGAAAATATGGTCCAATTCTTGAAGATTTCATGGATGAAGCGCTACGAATTGAGAAAGCTGCTGCTGAGTTAGGAATCCCACTACGGATTATTGGATGCTTAGCTTTTAGGTTGAAGAGCCCTGAATATGCTGCCCTACACATTAAGATGGGTAGGGAAGTTACTGACATTGACTACATGTCTTACTACAAACATCAACAGAAAACCATCAATCTCTTCAGGGATGAGCTGGGATACCATTGGGTTCCTCCAAGTTTTGCTAGAGCAAGTACTCTTAGAGATTTGTTCATTGATAAGAACACAGGCAGGAAAGTCGATGTATTCTATGACCATCTGGACTTTTGTCATAAAATTGATTTCAAGAAGAATAAGAGATTGGAAGTTGATCAACCCACAATACCATTAGCAGAGTTGTTCCTTGAGAAGACTCAGATTTACGAAATAAACGCAAAGGATCTCAAAGACCTAATTATCACCTTTCTAGCACACGATGTTAGTGATGAGCTGGACGATACAAAGGTGAATGGTCCTTACATTGCAAAAATCCTCTCTGAAGACTGGGGATTCTATTACACAGTAACTGAGAATATCAAGAAATTCATCAATTTTGTTCCTACGGTCACTGATATCACTCAGGAACAGAAAGATCATGTAATTGCGGTTGCAAATAAGATTCACAAGATGATTGAAGACGAACCTAAATCACGTGGTTGGAAAAGACGTGCAAAGGTCGGTACAAAGAAGCGCTGGTACAAGATCGTTCATTCGATGGACGGAGAACGAAGTGCTGGCTAGAAAATACGTAACTTTCTGAGGTTTGGTTTGAATGAAGCTGTCAAAAGAGAATGCCTATGACATGCTTACCGGTGTTGGGATACTAGGCACTGGTGGCGGAGGAGATCCTGTTTCCTTTGGGAAACCCCTTGTTGATTGGGACTATCAACGTGATCGAGTTTACGAAATCACAGATCCTGTGGATATCAAAGACGATGCTTTCATCGTTTGTGGAGGATACATGGGTTCTGTTTCTGTGTTCAAATCCGTTGGAGATATGTTGGAAACTTGGGAAACTCGTTTTGAACTTCATGAGGCTATGAAGATCTCGGAACGAATCACCGGCAAGAAAGTGAATCATCTTGTTCCGTTCGAACTTGGTGGAACCAATACAACAGTGATGCTCTCTCTTGCAGCACGAGCTGAAATAACCACCGTTGATGGCGATGGACTTGGGCGTTCAGCACCAGAAACCCAAATGATTACTTTCGTAGGTTACGGAATTGAGCTTTGTCCAATGCCAGTAGTTTCCAAAAACGGTAGTATCATAATTGTTGACAAGACAACAAGTCCTGCGCTTGCCGATGAAATTGGTCGTTTCGCCGTAGTTCAAGATGGTGGTGTTGGTGCGAATAATCACTACTTTCAATCCGGAGCTCAACTCAAAAAAGCTGTAATTCCTAATTCAATATCAAAATCAATAGAACTAGGTGTTGCAGTAAAAGATGCTAATGCAAATAAAACCAATCCCATTGATGCCTTCCTTGATACCATGGGTGGACAAGTTCTAACTCGTGGTAAGATCGAGGAGGTCAAGGGTGAAGATCGTGCAGGTCATTGGCATGTATTAGTGAGTATCAAGCCTGATGATTTCAAGGGTCGCTTTGAAGTTGTTGTCAAAAACGAATACATGATGGCTATGAGCGATGGCGAGCCTGTAGTAATGTTCCCCGATTTAATCTGCATGCATTATCCTGACACGGGCTATGGAGTAATGAGCTCGGATCTGAAGGAAGGATTGGATGTTGTTTTAACTGCGGTCCCAGCTCATGAACGTCTTCGTTATGCAGGCAATACTGAGATTGGAAAGAAAGCATTTTCCCCAGAGAGATATGGCCATCCTGAGTTAGAATACAAGCCAA
>JABCTV010000310.1 GCA_018238205.1 Candidatus Thorarchaeota archaeon | reverse complement strand
TAACACCCTCCGGTTTCAGGACTCTCTGCACCTCTTTCATGACTTGGCGCTTGGTTTCCCAATCTCTCATGTATCCAAGCGAGAACCAGAGTGTGGCTACCTGAAAGCTGGAGTCGCGAAAACAAAGAGCCTTACCATCACCAACAAACCAATTGGAAGGTGGGTCATGAATGCGAGCTTCTCTTATCTCATCCATCCGGATATCAATTGCGCATACTCTTGCGCCTTCGATTCTTGATACCAATCCCTCTCCCCCACCTCCTACGTCCAAAATGGGTTCTCCCTGAGGTGGTCGATCCAGCCTAATCTTTTGTTTCGGGACTTCAAAGGTTGAGGTATTTCGCAAGTTACTACTCCAATGAGAGCATCTCTATTGATGTATTTGATTCATTTGGAAGGGAATGATGAGAAGAGAGTGGTGGATTGGGCGAGATTCGATTCACACCAGGATTTCCTCAAGTCACAAGTCAGCTTTCTTTGATTTTCTTCTCGGCTTAGTGTAGCTTCCAAACGATCTTGTGGGAAGTCTTTCTGTTCTTCCACCAACTGGAAAAGGACCCGCTGAAGACATGCCCCCACGGATGCTAGAGGCATACGAAACCTCATGCCCATATGCACTCTGTGTCGCGGTCAAATCATCAACCCTCGGTGTTCCTCCTCTTCGTTCAGGTCTTACTACATTTCCTCCAGTACATGCCTTCAATATCAGGTATAGTGAGAAGAGAAAGCATGTCCCCACAAAGACGCTCATGAGAACGGTTTCAGGGATAATCTCAAGCTGCAAAGAAACTCCTCAATCTCTTAATGCTCGTGAAAACATATAGTATTTTCCATAACTTCGCGATTTCAATGTGGCGACTCTTGGATGGAAATCTCTCGGAAACGCAATAATGGGCTGGGCAAGATTCGAACTCGCAATCTCCTCCACTTTTACGACGAATCTTCAGAATAGATACGCGACTAAAAGTAGATTGATATGAATAAGATATGTATTGTATTTGAGGAGGACATAATTGAAACGTTCAATTGCAGTAATCATGCTTGCTACAATTCTTCTTGCGCCAAGCATTCCTATCTCTGTTTCAGCAAACCCACTCACGATTTCATCCGCTACCTCGGGAAGTTTCTTCTGTTTCTCCTCAAACATAAGCATGCCAGAAGCCAGTGTCAACATCACTCTAATCTGTAGAGATATCGTCCCAACTATTAGTTCTGGACCAACGTTCATCTACGAAATGGACATGCAGTCCTCATTTGTGGTCCAAAGCGAAAATGATCAGAACACTACCATGGCATTCGCATATCCCGTTAATTGGAATAATTACTACATCCCAGTAATTTTTGATGAGATGCAATTCGAAGTCTTTGTGGATGACACTGAAGTCCCAACCCTTATTGTAACGCTATCTGAAACCGGTTTCAATCTGAGTGAACTTAGTTACGAAGGTCAGGTAGCTTGGGGTTTTATGATGGACAATCAGTTCGTTTTGTTCAACATCACTCTCCAAGCATATCATCCTGTTACTGTAAAGGTAAACACGAATGCAATAATGAGTTCAGATGCGGATATATTCGATTTCGACTATTGCGTAGGCACGGCAAGAGCATGGAATGGTGATACATTAGAAGAAGTGCGAATTCAATTGCTAAATACGACACAATACGTAGAAAATTCATTTCGACCGCAGGAGTCATTCACTGTTGCTCAAGAGGTTGACAAGACAACTGGAGTCTGGAATCTCGATTTTGGTTCTTTTTCAGAAGATAATGTAGGAGTGTCAATATTACAGAAGCAATGGCCGTACACTAGTACAACAGAAACCACAGTTTCCACTTCGATCCAAACGAATACAACAACAAATCACTCTTTATTGACGCAAGCTATGTTTCTAGCTGTTGGAGCTGGTGTTGCGGTTGTTCTCATTGTAACAATCATTTATGTGAAAAAACCGTAAAAGAACAATAACTCCTAGGAGTGGGCGGTGGGCCGGGCGAGATTCGATTCGCACCAGGATTTCCTCAAGTCACAAGTCAGCTTTTCTTTGATTTCCTTCTCAGCTTAGTCCACAACTTCGCAATTTCAATGTCGCGACTCTTGGATGGAAATCTCTCGGAAACGCAGTAGCGGGCTGGGCAAGATTCGAACTCGCGACCTCCTCTATGCCAAGAAAAGGACAGGTATTTGAGCATGCTTCGTTACGCAAAAAGACTATGCAGAAAAAAACAAGCGCCACACTAGTATTAGTGATTGTAATTATCGCCGCTGTTTTTTTGTATAAGCAAAACGAAAACAACTCTAATGCTCCCCCCCTCTTTGATAATGAGGGGCGCTACGATTCTTCGAATCTGAATTACATGGGTGTGATATACACAGACCAAGCGGATATCCTTGGTTGGAGTGGCGGCTATAGTGAAAGCGATAGTTGTCCTTGGGGAGCAGTGCACAATGGGCTTGATTTCGGCTTCAAAAACGAATCTATAGTAGTAGCTGCTGCACCGGGGTTTGTGGAAGAAATCTCATGGACTGATACGGGCCCAGCAGATAACGTATACATGATCCATGTATCAATTCGATTCAATGAAACCATTCAAATCGGATATGTCTTTGAACCTTGGACAACGAATTCATCTGGCGTTGACCGTCAAATAGAAATGCTAGATATTGAAGAAGGTGATTGGGTCGCTAAAGGAGATACACTCGGCGAATTCCTGAAGTTGGGTATT
>JABCTV010000093.1 GCA_018238205.1 Candidatus Thorarchaeota archaeon | reverse complement strand
AGTAAATGTGATGGGAACTGTTGCACTCCTTGAGGCTTGTCGACGAGTAGGCACGGAAAGAATACTTGTGATGAATACAGACAAGGTCTATGGTGAAGGTCTTGAAGCAACAGAAGAGAAACGCTATCATCACTCAGAGCCCTATGGTACATCAAAGGCGTGTCAGGGTTTTGTTGCAAAATCGCACATTGACACTTATGGCATGAATATCGTGATGAGCCATTGCTGCAACGTCTTTGGTTACGATCCCTACTCCAACCGGATT
Organism: Candidatus Thorarchaeota archaeon; assembly: GCA_018238205.1. Lineage (GTDB taxonomy): Archaea > Asgardarchaeota > Thorarchaeia > Thorarchaeales > Thorarchaeaceae > SMTZ1-45. The sequence continues at coordinate 11,725 of JABCTV010000093.1, read as the reverse complement.
ATTCCGAATGTTGTCAAGAAATGTCTGAAAGGAAAGTCACCCTTGATTTTTACAAATGACGACTCGATTAGAGAGTACGTGTATGTAGAGGATAAGGTGGCGGCCATTGAGAGCCTGGTGAATGATTATGATAAGAAAGGGTCATTCAATATCTCAACAGGTTGGGTCTATAATCAGAAGGATATAGTCCTGAAAATCCTTGAGAATTTTAAGGGCATTGCACCGAAATATATAGAGGCTGATGTTCCTGCTCAAATTGAGGAGCAATCGCTCAGTTCAACAAGGTGGGATTGGAAGCCAACTTGGAATTTTGATGATGCTATCAAGGCATCAATTGAAGGATTCAAGAAATACTCGGGAGATTGGAATTAATCCTTCATTGCTTCAGCTGCTGCTTCAAGCCCTTTCAAATCATTGACTGGAATCCAGGTTTCAGAGGGGATATTGATTGCGAACAATCTATTCTCCTTAGCAATCACTGGACAAATGACTTTCTCAAAGGAAGATTCTACCTCCAATGATACCATTTTTCTGAAGTAGTCATACATCTCTGGAGCAAACACAGTAATCCCAGTATGTGCGGGGACAGCAATCGGTGGATATTTTGTGATATCCAGTACCTTACCTCTCTCAATGACCATCCCAGAGTACTGGAAGGGGGTTTCTGGTACAACAACAAACGTACCGATGCAACCGTTCTTTCTACCCTTGAGATGCCCTTCGAGAAAAACTTCACCATAGGGGCGGTCCATTCCAATAATCATGTCATCAGGATTGTGAACGATAGCCGTCAGAGTATCATCTAGAGTTCCATTGTTCAACGCATGAAGGATAGCCCCAGCATTTCCAACCTTCTTTCCATCAGGATCTTGTGAATATCTAATCTCTACACCCCACTTCGATCCGTCTCCGAGATGTTTCTCTACTTCATCGGCAAGAAAGCCAGTTAGAACGACAAACTTGTTAATTCCACAATCAGCATAGTCCTGAATGGTCTTCTCAATCATACTCGTTTTACCATCGACAGAAATCATGACCTTATTGATGCCTTCACTTTGAGTTTCAGCACGAATCCGTGTTCCCTTCCCTCCAGCAGGCATAACAACAACAATCTTGGATTTCAATTCCTCGATTTCATCTTGAGAAACCTTTGTGTCAGTATCCTCAGAATTGATTCGATTTCGAAGCTCGGTCATGATAGAATCTAGTGTTTCGTGCATTGTCCTCACTACCAGATAATGTAGTTCTATTCAAAAGCCTTGTTGATGGTACACCATTAGCTCTTGGGATCCATCTCAGCAGCCATTTCAGCCATTTGTTCAAAAAGTTCTAGTGTCTTCTTTGCTTCCTCTGGTTTCATCTTCTCAATGGCATAGCCTGTGTGAATGATGACGTACTCTCCGACCTCAAGTTCTGGAAGAAGAGTAACGCAGACCTTCTTACTTGCTCCACCAAAATCTACCTGAGCATAATCACCATCAATCGATTGAACCAGAGCGGGAACTGCAAGACACATAGTATTCCACAAAGAGAAGTTCGTTTGTCATCTTTAGAATGTTGCGAAGTGGTCGCACATCAATCCACAGGCCGCCAGCAGATACCCAGTTCATCAGCCTTTGCTCGGGCAATCTGCATCTCTTGTGCATTGACTCTGCGAGCAATGTCAGGGAATTTATCTTGCTCACTTCGGGCTCTATGTTCGGGTCGATATTGACCCATTATGTTCACAATACAATTTGGCATATTCTCTGCGACCCATTCCAGAATAGGAATCGTGCAGCACTCCAGATGGTTAGGCATCACAAGATGACGGATAATCACCTCACCCGAATTATAGGCCATCAGATGATTCCGTGAAACAATGTCAAAATAGTTCTGTACTCCTGACAGGCGGTCAGCACAGTCATTGTTTCCATACTTGAAGTCAGGTAACCACATATCAAAAACATCTGCTAGAAGATGCATAGTTTCCTCAGAACAATAGAGGTTTGAGTTCCAGAGTTGTGTAACATTCGATGTCTGGAATGACAATGAGCCAAGGATTGTGTGAGTATTGGGAATCGGGTCGCCACCAACGTAATTGATATTCAGTGCGCCATCCCTGAAGAGACCTTCAGCTATCGCGGCAACCCCTTCTGAACTCGCAACATGTCCGGAGTTTGGGTTGGTAGATATATCAGCATTCTGACAGAAGACGCAGGCAAGGCAACATGAGGAGAAGAAGATTGTACCAGATGGAACAAGTGGGGCTTCTTCGCCAGTGTGTAAAAATGCAGAGGAGACCCTTGATTCAGATCCTAATTTGCACCATCCTTTCTCACCGCTAGTACGATCAGCACCACATTTGCGTTCACAAAAGTGACAATCAGTTAGGATACGATTTGCAAGTTCTATCTTCAAATCAAGAAAGGATTGTGTAGCGGGAACCGTAAGGTCAGGAGTTATCTTACCCGAATCGACTTTTACAACATAATCAACAAATCTCTTTGAATCCTCACGATGTTTTTCCCACAAGGCATCTGTGGAAGAGGTCATCTCAATTTCACACGATTGAGTCTTAGCAAGAAGATATTTCGCGATTCTCTCATTATCGATAATCTTACGATATCTGGAGAGTCTTCTGACTGTTTCAGGATCCTTCCACACACGAACAGAATCGGGTCGAACTATGCGCCACATCTCACTAGATGATAAGGCACCTATTGATAAAAGCGCTGTGAAATTCATACAATCGAGTGTATGTCACTTCTACTGCTCTCACGAAGAACATGGTCAATAGTAGCAGCAAGAATCTGTACTCTACGTGACAGCCATGAGGGATTAATGCATCGTGAATCTTGGAGTAGTTCAGAACTGACAGTGATATCAGACTGGATAGAGGGATCAGTGGAAAGAACACAGGAATCAGGGAGAAGGTCTTGTGTTAGATACCAGTCCTTGTACTTGCTAGCTTGTGGCGTATTTCGCTCAGGATGGTTGAAGTCATTCAAACGAAACCAGTTGAGTACGTAAACTGCATCAGCGTCTTTGAAGGCATTGGCGAAGTCAGAGGTCGCTTCGAGTGCAACCGCAGATTGTGAGGCTTCTTTTCTAACACGACCAAGTGTGGGAAAGTCTGGTGGAGCTACGACCCGAACATTAGCACCAGCAAGGGCGCTTGTGACCATAAGCGAATGCGCAATTGCAGGGTTAGTAAAATTAGAGCCAAATCCCCAGGACACTACGACTTGCTTTCCAGAGAGGTCTCCAATGCTATTCTGAAATCCTAGCACATGAGAGAGGGCAGTCTGCCAGTTGTAGATATCATCATGGAGGTTTATGAGTGGCACATCGGAAAATGTCGGGAATTTCTCGGTTAGTTTCCTTCCTTCACTAAAGGTTTCACTGCTTGAGAAGGCAGTAAGGAGAAAATCTACTGCATCGCTTGCCATCCGTAGTTCATCAAGTATTACGGATGTTTCTTTTGACTCGACATTCCTCCAACTTAGGTCAATCACGGGTACTCCCAATCGAGCACCTGTCAGTTCACAAACTTGTACTTCTCTGGAAGCAGCATTATGGAACATCGTACCTAGAACTAGCGAATCACGAATTTCTTTAGAAACCTTAGAGAATCCACTAGTTTCAATATCATGAGCAACTTTGAGAATGTCCGCAACTACTTGGGAGTCCATAATACTCAGATAGTTTGTGATGCTGATAAGCTGTTTTATGGTACGAAACTTGATAGAACGGAAGCTTAATGTTAAAAGACAAGTGAAATCCCAAAGAAAGGAGGCTCCCGCATGACCCGATATGATGACCTTCTAAAAAGTATCAAGAAAAAAGAGGCAGATGTTTCGATCATTGGGATTGGATACATTGGACTACCCACAGCCCTGTTCTATGCAATGCGAGGTATGAAAGTTCGAGGAATTGATACGAATCAGTCCTTGATTGATGGACTGAAAAAGGGAGTAATTCCAATCCATGAGGAGGGTCTAAGTGATATTGCGAAGGAGCATCTATCAAAGATTCAATTAGCAAACTCCTATGACAATGTAGGTGAAACAGATGTTTTTGTTCTCTGTCTTCCTAGTCCAATCGATGAGAGCGGAAAACCAGTCATCAGATATCTTGAACATGCGATAAGAGATATCGCTAAGGTTTCAAAGAAGGGATGCCTGATTCTAGTTGAGAGCACAGTTCCTGTAGGAACAACAGAACTCCTTGCCCAACTTTTTGCCAAAGAGAGTGGTTTCAAACCGGATACTGACTTCTGGTTTGCACATTGTCCGGAGCGAGTACTACCAGGAAAAGTAGTAGAGGAGATGGATACAAACCATCGTCTTGCAGGAGGCACATCAGAGGCATCCACTGAACTGGCTGTAGTCTTTTTGAGTCAAATATTCAAAACAAATCTTGTGCATCCAACAACAGCATCGGTTTCTGAGGCGGCCAAATTAGCTGAGAATGCTTTTCGTGATACAAACATAGCATATGCAAATGAACTTGCCAAACTCTGCACAACGCTTGCTATTGATGTTTCAGAAGTAATCAAGTTAGCAAATCTTCATCCTCGTGTAGATATCCTCAGTCCCGGACTAGGTGTTGGTGGATATTGTTTCCCAAAGGATGGTTGGATTCTTGTTGAATCGGCGAGAAAGAAAGGGGGTAGTGCAGAACTTATTCCAGCAGCTCGCCATGTCAATGATAGTATGCCATGGCATGTAGCAAAGAGAATTCGAGAAATAGTTCTAGATTGCACTGCTAAAGCCACTGTTGGTCTTCTTGGACTTGCATACAAAGAGAATGTTTCAGATACCAGGAACAGTCCTACTGTTGAACTACTTCAGGCACTCACTTCAACAGATGTTGATGTCATTGTGTATGATCCCCTGGTTGATGAGGGCTTTGGAGCTAAACAAGCAGATTCGATGGATGAACTCCTCAAAATCTCAGATATTGTTGTACTCTGTGTAGGGCACAATCAAATTATCAAAGATCTGGAAACAAGTGATTTAGCAGAGAAAGTCTTCGTGGACCCACGTAACCTATTACCCAAGATGAGAAGTAAGGTCAAGAAGTACGTAGGTCTTAGCATTTGAAATTGGGTGCCGTTTCCAAGTAGGAACTCTTTTATCAAACGTAACTATCTAGTTTGTCAAGTTCTAGTGTTTGATTCTGCGGTAAATGACCATTTGTTGTAAGTACGACAAAGTCGAACACTCTGTTCCTCTAGGTACGGTACTGGAGTCGCGTTCTGGTAGATCAAGGGAGTATTCACTCTCCAGTAGACGAGTTGACGTTTCTGTTTCAGTATCGATATCAGGAATAGAATGTCCAGAATTGTCAACCATTGGATCCTTGCAGTACAATGAATGACAGGCCCTTGCACCAAGCTCACAAGCCCGCTCGATTCTCACAGTAGAGGTTAGAAGAAGCTGGAAAGCAATGTAGTGAAGGAAGATATACATATGAAAACAGACTCGAGAGCTCTGGGACAGAGCAAGACGTTGTGTGCCCTAGTTTTGGCAGCTGGAAAGGGCAGCAGGATGAGCGAAGAAACACTGAAACAGCTACATCCGGTGGCCGGGGTTGCTCTGTTGGAAAGAGTGCTGCGCTCATTGCGGGATGCGGGAGTCGTGGAAGTTCACGTGGTGGTGGGCTATGAATGGGATCGGGTTCAGCAGCAGATTGGCACGAGTTATGCAGGGTTGAATATACAGTATATCCGCGCTGAACACTGGTTTCGGGGAAATCTTCAGTCCTTCGTGGCGGCCCGCGGTTTCTGTGATCAAGACTTCATCCTCTGCATGGGCGATCATATCTTTGACCCTGAGATTGTGCTGAAACTACAACAAGTGGACCTCAAGGGGACTCTTGCCTTGGCAGTGGATCGGGTTCAGTACTCTCCTGACGACACTCTTGTGCTGGAACGCGACGGTCTGATTGTGGATGCTGGCAAGAACCTTTCGACGTGGAATGGCGTGGACACAGGGTTCTTCAAGTGCTCCCCAAAAATCTTCAAGTATGCAATAGCGGCGGCGGAAGCGGAAAAGGCAGAATTTGTGGAATGCGTTAGACTGGCGGCGGAAGCGGGGGAGGCGCAGGTCTTGGATGTGAGCGGACACTACTGGGTCGATGTTGATACAGAGGAGGATGCGAAGCGAGCGAAGCGAATTCTGGCGAAGTACACCCAGAAGGGGCGAGGCGCTTCAGACTTCATAGCCCACTACTTAAACCGACCACTTGAAATTTCGTTGACATACCATCTATCAGATACACGGGTCACCCCCAACATGGTCACGGTGGCAAGCAACGTAGTGGCCTACTTAACGGCTGCGTTCTTTCTCTTTGGCCAGCTTCTGCCGGCAGCCCTGCTCACCTTCGTCGTGGGGGTGATCGACGGCGTAGATGGGAAGCTGGCTCGAATCCGGCATCAGACCACTCGGCTGGGCAAACTGGAACACACCTTCGACTTACTGTTTGAGTTCACTTGGCTGATAGCACTGGCAATTTATCTCAGCGCCTTCTGGGGAACACTGCCTGTTCTGCTGGCTGCAGTATCCATCACACTGATGGCCTTCTATCGGATGGTCTACGATTTGTTTAGCAGAACAATGGGAGAGAGCCTTGACAACTACGGGCGATTTGAACGAGGGTTCCGACGAGTGGCGGGACGGCGTAACCTCTACAACCTTCACATATTGGTATTTGTGATTCTGGGCGTTCCTCTCTGGTCGCTCTTCACCATCATGCTGCACGCGGCTGTTACCGCGGCAGTCTACGTTGTCAGAGCAGGGATACACCTCCACGCCGCCGACCGTCAGTAATCAATGACGCTAATCTTATAGTAGAACTAACAATGAATGGCAAACCATATCAAGGCATGGACTTTTCAAGGCATGAAAAATCCAAACAGTAGCGAGAGTGGAATATCATGCCTGTCAGTCCTATTGACTATGGAAGATATGGTCATCCAGATATGGTGACCGTCTTTGAGGAGGAACACCGTCACTCACTCTGGTTGAGTATAGAAGCTGCAGTAGCTGAAGTACAAGCTGAGATGAACTTGATTCCAAAAGAAGCTGCAGAGGACATCAGAAAGACCGCGAAACCAGATATTGTCACACTTGAAAGGACCATGGAAATCGAAAAGAGAACAAGGCACGATGTGGTGGCTCTTTTCGAAGCCATTGCAGAGAAGTGTAAAGGTCCAGGAGCCAGGTGGATTCACTACGGACTTACGAGCAATGATATCAAAGATACTGCTCTCGGACTGCAATTGAAGGCAGCCTTTGAGATTTTGATGCCTGAGATTAACATTCTATGTGAAACACTGATTAAAAGGGCAAAGGAAACCCAAGACCTGATTGCTGTTGGTCGGTCTCATGGACAACATGCTGTACCAATCACCTACGGAATACGGTTCACTGTCTGGTTAGAGGAGTTTCGCCGCCATAATGACCGAATTCTAAGTGCCAAGGAAACCACTGGAGTTGGAAAGATATCTGGAGCTACTGGAAGCCATGCGGCAATAGGTCCATCCGGGTTTGATATTCAAAAGAGAGTTCTGGAAAACCTTGGACTAAACGTACCAATTGCAACTACACAAATAATTCAACGTGACAGACTTGCTGAAGCCATCACTGCTCTTGCAAATCTGGCATCAAGCATTGACAAGATCGCAACAGATCTACGAAATCTGCAGAGAACGGAAATAGCAGAAACGTACGAACCATTTGCCAAAGGAAAGCAGGTAGGCTCATCGGCAATGCCACATAAACGCAATCCTGTGACCTGTGAGAAACTATCAGGTCTGGCAAGAATTGTGAGGTCACTTGTTCCGCCAGCTTTAGAGAATGTTGTTAGTTGGGAAGAACGTGATATTTCTCATTCTTCAACAGAGCGATTCATCATTCCTCAAGCATTCATTCTTACAGACTACATGGTCAGAGAGTTGAGCCGAGTGATTGAAGGACTCACGATTGACACAAAGGCGGTGGACAGGAACCTCAACCTTTCTAACGATTCAATCATGAGTGAATATGTTGTGACCTTGCTTACAAAAGCAGGATTGGAACGACCAAAGGCACATGAAAAACTCAGAGCACTCAGTAACAGTGCTCAGGCAGCTGGCACAAGTCTTTTGGATGCGGTGAGAAATGATACCGCTCTTGCAAGTATCCTTGACATTGAAAAGCTGAAACTAGAGGAGTATTACAATAACATTAGAGAGGTTTCCCGACGGATTGTTCGAGAGGCTGAATCAAGAAAACATTGAGAAATGGAGAGCACGCACATGAAGAAACTACTAGCCACACTGACACCAGCGGAGAGTAAGAGGTTGATTGCACGTGGAATTCTAGCCACGGATCTTGTACAGAATGCCCTGAAGAACGGGTATCTATGTATAACAGTGGGAACTACCTCAGGATATCTTGTTGAAGAGATACTTGGGGAGTATGACAAGACACTACATATTGCAGGCATAGTTGTTCCCAAGGGTCTAGCAGTGACCGATGGAAAAAAGAGGTCCTCTGATGCTATCTTCCACAAAGGAGAGTTATTGGAGAATAAGAAAGTTATCGATGTCCTTGACAAACTAGGTCCCGATGATGTGATTATCAAGAGTGCTAATGCTCTTGACGAAAATTACGTCCCCATAGTTCTCTTAGCTCATGAAACAGCGGGTACTGTAGGTGTATTCCTTGGTCCTGTAGCATCAAGGAATATCAAACTCATTGTTGCTGTCGGTCTTGAGAAGTCAATTCCAGTTGCATACGAAGAGTTCTGTGGCCAATTTGGAAAAGAGGACTGGGATTATGCGATAGGAACTCCAGTTGGAGCTATCGCACTTCATGAAGCCCTTACCTTTACCGAGATTGAAGCGCTTGAAGCACTTTTTGACGTTCAGGCAATGCCGATTTCTGCAGGCGGCGTGAATGGTGCAGAGGGTTCAATCACTCTATTCATTGAAGGTGGCGATGAGGAAACTGCACGAGCATACGAATTCCTTGTTGATCTCAAGGGAGAACCACCATTTCCAAAAGTAGACATCGTGAAATAGAATCACACTAGGACTGTTGTACTAATGATTACAGATGATGTTGTCATCAAAACTGAAGGATTGACAAAAATCTTCCAGAAGGGAAAGAAACGCGAAGTGGTAGCTCTTGATAGTGTAGACCTAGAGATATCAAGAGGTGAGGTGTTTGGTCTCATTGGAACCAATGGCGCTGGAAAAACTACGCTCATCAGAGTTCTGGTTGGGCTACTCACTCCCACAGAGGGAAAAGCCTACGTCCTTGGTAAAGAAGTAACAGAGGATATTGATTACATTCGGGAACGTGTAGGTCTGCTGCCACAGGAAGCAGGTATCTATGATAGACTCACTGCAAGAGAGAACCTCATCTACTATGGGGGACTCTATGGAATACCTGAAGAAGACCTAAACGAACGAGCGGATACACTCCTTGAAATTGTTGGGCTGAAGGATAAAGAGGATTACCAAGTGAAGGGTTTCAGTGGGGGCATGAAACGAAAAGTCCTCGTTGCAAGAGCCTTGGTAATTGAGCCTGAGATTCTGTTCCTAGATGAGCCCACAACTGCAATTGATACCCTTGGTGCCCGGATTGTTCGAAACCTCTTGAAGAAACTCAGTTCTGAACAAAAACGGACAGTGATTTTGACGACTCATGATCTCAATGAGGTCAAAGAACTCTGCGATAGAGTAGGAATATTGAATGAAGGAAAACTCATTGCGGTTGGAAAACCAAGTGAGCTTGAAGAGAAATTCCGTGCTGCTAATCTTGAGGAGGTCTTCACCGGGCTTGTGACTGGAGAAGGTGTCTATGGAGGTGCGGAACCATGAAAATCCCGGGAGTTGATATCAAGGTCCAGTGGATGATACGAAAAGAGATCAGAGAGGTCTTTCGCTCACGATGGTTGATATTGGGATTCATCATCAGTCCCATGTTTGCATGGGTGTTTCAGGGAATGTTTCTCTCATTTATTGTAGCACAGACCACTGCGGAATCAGAACAGGTCTTCATCACTGTTGAGGATGACGGAGAGTGGGGACGAAATCTGTATGAAGAAATTGTCAAAAATAAATCAATATTGCTAATTGATCCCCTTGTCAATATCACAAGAGAAGAAGGGGAAATAATGATTACCGAAAAGACGCTTTCGGTGTGGGTGTGGATACCCGAGAATTTCACGCAAGATTTACTCACCAGCAACCACACTACGTTAGTTGTATGGGTGAATACAGCAAACTTCCGTGCTACTGCGGCCGCAGCAAGGATAGATGCATTTACTAAAAGCTACATCAACCAGATCATTATAGTAAGAAACGTTAACGTAAACTGGTACACAATCTCACCAGAAGCAAACTATGGACATCAATTAGCAATCTTCTTGGTCATGTTAACATCGGTTCTTGCTCCTGCACCATACATCAGCAAATCATTTGCAGGAGAGCGGGAAGCCAAAACGCTTGAAGCATTGTTAGTAGTACCGATGAGTAGAATAAAGATTCTAGGCGCAAAGCTAGTAGCAGGTATTGCTCTAACATCAATATACTCGTTCTTCACAGCAGTGGGAATCCTAACATACAATCTCTCAATAATCTTGAGAGTTGCGGGTCTTCCACAGGATTATCAAGAATTATACATAAATCTCTACACTGTCAATGCAGCCACAATACCACTCATAATGTTCTGTCAGTTTCTAGTGTTACTATGCGCGATAGGAATTGGAGTAGTAATATCATGCCTTGCAAAAGACAGGGCTACTTCCGAGTCAGTTAACAGCATGGTAATGCTGATTCCAACCTTTGCCATTGGAATCCTCGGCTTCACAGGGAGCATTCTTCAATACGGTGGAATTCTGGGATGGATTATCCTCGCAATACCATTCACTCATGCGATTCTCTTCCTGAACGCGGTATTGGCAGGGACTGGAACACTGATTGGACTCTCTATCAATGTAGCCTATATGATGGGCTTCACAATCGTCTTCATGTTAATTGGAGCCAAGCTCTTTGAGAGAGAGGCAATAATAGCTTAGAGTATTAGAGAATAGGCCACTTAGGGCTGATATCAACCTCAGCCCGCTCTAACAGGTCAACAATGTGAGTACGAGCCTTGCTTTTGACCTGTTCTACATCAAGAGTTAGGAGCTGCTTGTTGTTCATCAGAATCTTACCATTAACAATGGTTGTGTCAACACTCAACCCATTTCCACTATAGACTAGATTTGAAACAGGATTGACCGAGGGAGTGAGCCCAAGGGCGTGCATATCAATGAGGATGATGTCTGCAAGCTTTCCAGCTTCTAATGAGCCAACCTTAGCATCAATACCCATAGCGACAGCACCGCCAAGGGTAGCCATCTCAATCACATTCTCCGCACTAACAACAAGAGGGTCGTTCACAACAGGTTTGTGAATAAGAGCTGCAAGTCGCATTTCACGGATCATGTCGTAGGTATTGTTACTAGGACCTCCATCACAGCCTAATGAAACTGGCACACCAAGGTTAAGCATCTGGGGCACCTTTGCGAAACCAGAAGCTAATTTTGTATTACTTGCTGGACAGTGAGCAATGTTCGATTTTGTTTCTGCCAACAATTTCAATTCAGTATCTTCAAAGTGGATCCCATGAGCAAAAATCATCTCAGGACCAAGTAAGTCATGTTCACGGGCAAATCCAGAGAGGTTCGTGTCAAAATTTTCCTT
>JABCTV010000309.1 GCA_018238205.1 Candidatus Thorarchaeota archaeon | reverse complement strand
ATCTAACATCAACTTGGCGATTTTCAGAAGACATATCTGGAAAGGACGCTGATCTCTGAACTCTATTGGAAATTTCTTCTGAAGATCATTGAGTTTTCTCTCTTCATATTTGAGAAATAGCTTATGAAGTAGAATATCTTGGAAATATCCTATTTGATTGACTCCACGATTTTCAGCGTTTCCATATGCCTCACAGAACATCCTCAACACGAATGGCATTGATAAGGCATCCAATGCTGTATCTGAAAAATCAGCATTTATACGGTAATGTTTTAGATAGAGTGGGATTACTTGTTGCAGTTCAGAAGAATTGAATCTATGAAGGAGTCCCCTAATCAATTTCAGATTGTCTCTCTCGTGATGAAAGCTAAATCTCTTGAAATAATCCGTACGACAAGAAATCACAACTTTAATTTCTGGGTGATTGCCCACATCATCTAGAAACTGCCCAAGTGAAGCATTTGTACTTGTGATATCTCTATTCTCATTAATAGCATCGATAACAATAACAATCGGTTTACCTTCTTCTCTGATGTAATACTGTAGAGCCATCAACAAGTTGGGTAGTGTTGAAACATTTGCTCCAACATGTGATAATGATCGCAACAGGTATTCTGCAACATCTGATTCATTTGATATTGAGAGGTTACCGGTCAATAGTAAGACATTATACGATGAATCTTGGTTTAAGCTTTCGAATGCCCAGTTACACAGAAGATTTGTTTTCCCAGTTCCAGCAGGATCTACTATGAGAAAGACCTGTGTCTGCATCCATGAAAGGTATTCTCGCATAAAATTCTCCAAGATGTCTATTTGGTCTATCCAATAGTGGTCTTCTTGAGATTCGAAATTTGTTCTTTCTTTTTCAATCTCTTCGAGAATGAGCTCTACAATTCTCTCAATGTTGTTGATGATACTTGACCTACGTTCAGTTTCAACTATTTCAAGGCACCGATCTAGTAAGGATAAGAATTTTGTATATCCATCACTTTGAGATTTATCAAACCCTATCCAAGTATTCCTATGTTCGCTGATTGCATGTTTTAAAGTCCCTAGAGGTTCAACTAGTAAAGAGAATATCTCTTCTGCTCTTCCTCTTTGTGTGTAGAGGCCTGGGATAAACTTGGATTTAACTCTCCTCAGTTCTCGTTGAACTTGCTTACTGAATATATCAGGTAAAAGGGAATAACCGATTCCAAAGAAGGCCTTTAAAGTAACTGGACTTTTTCTAACCCTAGCAACAAGCTCATGCTTGGTCCAGAAGTGGGGCTTGCACATTCCCATTTCTTTAGCTCGTTTTTCTATCTTATCTTTCGTTTTAGCAGAAACAGCACAAGAAATTGCAAATACAATCTCATCAGGTCTGAAATCAGGGTCCTCGTCAATATGTTGTTGGATTTTTTTCAATTCCTTCTCCAGTTGAGAATACTCAATTCTCTTACGTCGTTTACATTGAAAATACCACTTCTCACTCACTTTGCCAACTTGTTTGATTGCGACAATATCTCGTCCACGATCTCCCCCTCCACCGTAATGCTCAGGATGAATGAACTCCGAATCTTCAAGAAGTAGGCTAAGAACCAAATGTTCGAAATTATCACTAGATAAATCATTGAAGTCTAGCTCATGTTGAGTTGAAGTAGTGCGTACCATTCATTATCATGCCCCTGTCGCTTTGATGACTCTACAATATCAATTGGTAAAAAATCATAGGGTCAATTGCTTTCTAGGTTGGAAAAATCAACCAGAAACAATCTCGTTACCTAGTATAGTCCTACCCAGTATAGTTCTCGCTACCCAGCATAGTCCTCCGATGGCTTGATACCTGTCTGGAACATCTTGCGTTCTGCAAACTTACATGCTATCTGAAACGACATCTCGGACGATGTATGGCACATTCGAACCCATAAACAACTACAATCAAAAGGATAAATCGTCTATCAACTACAGGTGGACTGGATGAGATTTCGCAATGATGTTGACCGACCGAGGGGATGGAGACGTTCAGAATCCTCGAAATGGTTCTGTTTCAAGTGTAAAGAAATCATACCTGGAAACAGCAATGAACTGATCTTTGTTGCTGACATGGACTATATTTACCACATCCACAATGGGAAATCATCGTTCCGTGTTCTCAAAGTGGAGCAGACGAAGAAGGGACTTCGGTTCTCACTACCGGGTGTGAAATTCGATGGGACCGATCCAAACGCTCTGGCCATTACAGAGATCACAGCCCACACAATCGATACCCCAAACCTAAGCCAATATTCATCTGCTTTGCCTAAGAAAAAGCAACAGAGCTTTCAGACCATAAACGACACAGAACGGATCAAGTCAGTGATTGAAAGCCATCCTTCAGGAATCTCTAGGAAGAACATCGCGCGAAAACTGGGGATGTCCACAAGCAGAGTGGGAAAACTCGTTAGAGAAATAGTTGATTCCGATTCTAAATATCAGGAAGTCAAGGATGGAAAAGAATCTCTGGTTCGAACAGAATCCATTCCTGACTGGTGGAAGTCGTTGAAGAGCGATATAGTGAATGACGAAAACGGAGGTTGAAGCTTTGTGGGGCGGACACTTAGGACGAAACGATGATGTGGATATAGGTGGTTTCAGTGTCCGATAAGGATGAAATGAACTTGCGAGTTGAAGACCTGCCCCTTGAGAGTGTGTTCGAAACTCTAGGTGCTGAGTTCACTGTCATTGATCTAAACTGGTCCCCGGAAGAAGAACCAGACTGGGTCCCAGAGGACG
>JABCTV010000014.1 GCA_018238205.1 Candidatus Thorarchaeota archaeon | reverse complement strand
CTCGTCCGGCCCACCATGTTTTCTTTTGCAATTTTTCAATAATTAAGACCTTTCCTTATTCAAGCAAATGAACAAAGGATTTAAAAATGAAAGCGGTTATTGTTAACCAAATTTGGTTAATTAATAAGAGTGTGTGCTGTTAATGAAATCCCTTCATTTCAAATTCCCAACGAAACAACAGGAGTTCATTTGGCAGAGAAGACGACTAGAGATTCCTCCGTCAGTAATCGCTCGAGAATTGGACGTGTCACGTGCATTAGTAAGCAAAGCTCAACGGATTGCCGAAGAAAGGATAGAGAAAATTCTATTGTACACTGCTTCGACTAATCGAATTAGTATTCAGCATATCAGTCCCAGGTATGGATTTGCTGTAGGCCATAGTCCTGCAAATAAATCAAAAACATACATTGTATACTCACTTACTCTGGGAACCCAGGTATGGTTTAGTCATGAAGGAGATTGTGAGAATTGTAGTGAGAAGTCAGTCTGTGAAAAGATACTCCACACTCTTGCTGCTGAATGGGGACTCCCATTACCGAAGAACCTACCAGCCACTGATGCAGTAGAGGAGATCTTCATCGAACTTATGAGGCGTCTGAAATGGATCACATAGATACACAAACCCTGTACGAGATGGTCAATGATTGGACCGTTCAACCTTGGGATGGGATCCGATACAGTCACATTGCGGAGCAATTGTGGAACTCTATTGATGCTTCTGGTCTCATGGATGGACCATATGGCGTGTCCGTAACACTGCTTGAGTCATGTATCGTTGACTCCTTCGATGCATTACAAGCAGGTCAATTTACAGAAATACAAGCAATAGATGGTCTGAAGAAACTCTTAGAGAATGACGACTTTATCATTAGTGCTAGGGTCATAGAGGTCTGTGTCGAAGCAAATCCCGTATGCAGAATACCAAACATTGACCGTCTGCTACAGCAGAGTCAATCCAGAGAGCCTCTTAGATGGACTCGTCGCGGTAAAATCGCAATGGTTGTGTCCCTTGTGACAGCTCTTGGGTTATATATCGTGATGATCGGTCTGCAATTGTGGGAACCCAGTCGACTACTGTCTTGGCTTGTCATCACCAGTGTGTCTGGTATCTTGCTACACTACCTCTACAAGTTTAATCCCCCTAGACTCATGAGAGCAATTTGGATCGTGGGACACGCATGCATCTTTGCAATGGGTGGTTTTATTCTGTATGGAGTCTTCTTGGTGCCATTTTTTAACTCTGTCTTTCTCCCCTCACCCGACATCTCATACCGCATTTTCGCCGGACTCGTATCTTGGATTGTTCTTGGATCTTGTATAGTGATAGGTGGCATCCTCGGTGATCGCCATGGAAAGAGACGGAACTACATGCCCTACATGTTGTAAATCGGTGAAGCAAAATGGATCGAATAACTACGCAGACCCTGTACGAGATGGTCAATAAGTGGACTGCTCAACCTTGGGAAGGGACCCGATACAGTCACATTGCGGAACAACTGTGGGATTCCGTTGAGGCTTGTGGGCTTATTGAAGGACCATTTGGAATGACTATGACGTTGCTTGAATCTTGTGTTGTCGATTCCGTTGAGGGAGTAAATGGTGGTTTACTCGATAAAGCCCAGGCAGTAGCCAATCTGACAACACTGTTACAGAATGATGACTTCGCCTGTGGTGCGAAGATCATAGAGGTTTCTGTCGAAACAAATCCAGTGTGCAGAATATCAAATGTTGACAATTTGTTGAAGAAGATTTGGCCAATCGGTCCTCAGAAACCTCAGTGGTGGAAACGAAGCATTAGGAGTTTCTGGCTTTCTGTGGGAGCCGTTTCTTTTGCTACAATGATTATCATCTACATCGCAATGATTGACCTTGGAATAATGCCACCCGTACAGCTCTTCCTAGGTGTAGCAGTTGGCATCCCAATGTACGCAATGAGTTACTATTTACGCAAAGTAGCTACCAAGAAAATGTGGAGAGCAGTGTTTATTATGCTTGGAGCTTGTGGTATAGGATTCTGGGGCTTGATAGTCCCCTCGGTTTTCCTCTTTGCCCCATTCATTCGATCAATTCCCTGGTGGATAGGAATGCCCCTTCTTACGATTCCATCTGTAGTTATCGGAGCGTTCATAGGTGACTGGATTGGAAAGCGACGAGATTATCGACCCTACATGTGAAATCATATGATGCACCATTTTCCTAAGAATAAACTCTGTTAGATAACAGGATAATATCGAATCACGTCCGACCCACCATCGATTTCTGTTTTAATATTCCAGATAATGTGACTTAGGATGTTGATTCACCTGGTTTTATCAGGTCTGATTTGGAAATTCTATTGATCTCAGAGAGTTTTGATGTGAGGAAAGATGTGCGCAATCGTGCGTACACGAAATATCCGGGTATTGTTTGTATAATTGAGAATACTGGCATTAGAAGCGTGAAGATAACAGCCTCGAAATCCATGTTTGCTACCCAGAGTAAACTTAATGTCCAGCTCATGAAAATTATAGATGCAAGTCCCGCATACCCTTTCAGATAACTGCTATATCTTCGATACACTGGTTCGATTTCGTATAGACGCTCGTCATCGGATTCTGGAAGATTATAATGCATTAGTCCAGCATCCTCCATTGCCCATGATACAGCCCATAGACCGAAGGCCAATGGTGCGATGAATCCTGCAAGAGAAATAGTAACTGGAGGAGCAAGCTGGGGAAAGCCAATCTCCTCCTGAAACATGATATATTGTTCAGGATTCATGAACATATGTGGATCAATTACATTGACTAAGATAGAAATTAGGCCAAGTATGAGAAGGGCTGTTAGTAAAGCACGACTCAACCATCGTCGTAATTGAAAGGGATTTGGTTTGATGTTCACGTAAGCGTTCTTGTATTTTGGCATAAATTTACCCTTCATGCGAAGGAACAAGGGGGCTACTATTCTAGGCATTAGAATAGCTGTTACAATACTACCAATCATGGGTATTGCAAATGCGACGAGTAAGAACCTATAGGGTGCTGGCAGTCCAAATAGTGGTGTAACATTGTCCCAGTCAGAAAACCCGAATGCATAGACAAGACTGAAGACTAGCCCAACGACTGGTAAAAGAGCAAGTATCACTATTGACTTACGGTTATCCGTACTCATTCACAGGACTCCTATCTATATTCAGGTTAAGCCTAATGAAAAAGGATTCCTAGCAAATTCTACAAGTGAATTATATTGCAGAAAAAGAAAGAGGAAATGAGTGATTTCACACCCATTTTCCTTAGACTATGATCTTCTTCGCATGAATACGACTACTCCGATGAGAACTACTGCACCTACACCTATTGCAATGTATTGAAGATTATCCATGATTATGTCTGGAATTCCTCCACCTGTAGCGGTTACAGTAACCACAACTAGATCCATGACAGAGTTGTCTGCAATGTCATAGACCGTAATAGTACAGTTATATTCACCAACTGTAAAGTCATCCAAATCCAAAACTATAGCATCACCAGAAGTCCAAGAACCGGAATCCACAACAGTACCATTCACTGTTATCTCGTAAGTGGTTGGATTGCCATCAGTAGGAATCCAAGTAATATTCTGATTTTCAGTGCCTTCAACGAACTCCAAATCATCGGGATGGTTAATTGTTGGTGCTGTGCGATCTGTGTATCGTTCAAGATTCAGTCGCTCAACTGAGATGGTTCCAACAACCTCAGAGCTCGTGGTATTTGTAAATGAGGCTGTATGACGAGCTAAAAATCCATCTACTTTGAGATAATCAGTGTGGATTTCCATAAGAATATCTCCGTCTAGGTCTTCCCATGAGTATCCCCAGAACCAGGGATCTGCATCATCAACAGTTACAGTATCTACGGAAGTCAGGTCGTCAATGAAATCATCAAGCAGCGACCAATTTCCAACAGGCACCGCGATTCTCCACGAATGTGAGAGAAATGGGTCATATGACGGAGTGTCATTTGCCCAGTATAGTTGACCACCAATGAATGGAATGTCATCCCATTCGGTCACTGCATATGGAATGATAGATAGACCTTCCTCAGCAACTTCGATGTAGAAATCCTCATCCACGTTACTGAATCCAAAATCATCTCCGGTCATGACTAAATGAAAATCGAATCTATCCCCATCATCGAATCCCCATTTCAAGTTATGATAGGAGAACCTGCTAATATCCCACTGCGAAATCAGTTCATGGGTTGTGGTATTCAGATATTCAACATTGTAGCTCCACAACATTCCATCAAACTTTGAGTAATCTATCCAAATTGTAATTTCAGTATCACTCGAGCTATTGGTCTTATACGAGTAACCCCAGTAATCGTTACCATTGGTTATCGAAATGTTTCGTGCTTCAGTAAACATCATTCCCTCAAGATCGGTTACTGCCAGACTATCGATTAATGCCCAGTTTCCAACAGGATATTCAAGTTGTGGTACAAAGAGAAATATGAGTACTAAGAAACCAAGACTTGAATCGTTCTCAAAATTGATAGCTACATCCAAGTAATCGAGGTCACCCAAGTGTGTAAGGGGATCGGGTATTGGTTTACTGGCATTCTCTATCTCGATATAGATGATTTCTGTCGGTAAGGTATCTCCTTCATCATTCATATCTAATGTGAAATAGAAACGATCACCATCTTCCATTCGGTAAAATAAACCCTGACTTGTTGCAGCCAATGCCTGTGGTATAATTATCGCTGTTGCAATTAATGCAACTAAAACTATGGTCGCGCTTTTCTTCAAACAGCTACCTCCGCTATGGTATTATCGTTAGTATCTAATCTCTATAAACTCTATGAAAAGCAGAGTTTCTGATTTATGGAGAAAAAAGGAGCGTAATTGGTTAGATTTTATGATGGGACCCAAATCCTTCAGTCAATTCCCGTAGAGGAAGTGTCTTCTCACTATTTGGGCAACCTTCACATTCTGTATATTTTCCACAATTTGGCTTCAAGATATCTTGATCAACAAGGAACTTTGGAAATTCCTGAAATATAGTCGTATCAATATCAGATTCTACGCTCATTGAATAATAGTCATAGAGCTCCTCAAACAGGTCGATGATAGAAACCAGGGTCACTTTGTGTGGAGTTATGTCCTCATCATCTGCAGAAAGTGCAAATACTAGGTTTCCTTTAGACATTAAAATGAACGAAAGTTTACCCATCTGAATCTCATCTACAGATTCAGCTTCGAACATTTTTGAAAAACTATAGATTGCGCTGATGAAACCACTGACCAAATCATTGTCTTTGCCAATTGAATGACACTCACCAAAATTCGCACTCAAGAGCGCGCGGCCGTCCTTGTCAATTATAATCAAGTTGCGTATCATCAGGTTCAATCGAGAGAGCTGTAATTGAAACTAATGAAGTTATAGTCTAGCCATACATACCTGCACGCATTGGATAGCGTTTTCTGAATGTCTTATTCGCACTCCGGTCTAGAGCCATTTGCATCTTCAAAATCTCAGGGCTTAGAGAACCAAGGTCAGGTCGGGATAACACTGGACCACGAAGAATATGAGAACTCTCATTGGTAGACAGGTCCTCAAGGGAGAGCGGTGTTCGACTCAAAATCTCACCAACCTCTTGTCGGGCACTCTCATCTCCACCACTCATTGAATTGGCAATCCCTTGGAGATCAACCTCACTTAGAGGACGAAGGCCAAACTCTGGAGATGTTCTAATAGAATCAACAATATCATTGGATTCGGGAAGTTCAACACCAGCCCCAGTAAACTCTCGGGGATTTAGTGGAATCAGTTTCAGCTGAAATGCAGAATCAGAACTGAGGACAAGAACCTCTCCTCTTGGAGTGTTCATAATATGCCATCCTCTAGGACGTTCTGAGTACTGCTTTAGAATGCGAGGTACTATTTCTTCAGCTGGTTCTGGGTCGGTCACTGTTCTTCAAGTTATAATTGACACTTACATAAAAAGAAGTATCGGTAGATGCGAGATGGTAATATTCAGAGTAGTAAGCGCCAATTGGATGAATTCTGAAAAGTGCTCAGGGCCACGTAGCAAGTAATTCGCCCATTGGTCGAGAAGTTTCAACGGAGCCACGGACTAGATTTCCCTGATCCTCCAGGTCCATGATCATCTCAGATGCAACTCTATCAATATCACGGACATCATCAAGGATATACTTGAAGGTCAATACTACATTGTTTCTCTTAACGCCTACAGCAGTCAAAGTGAATCTGCGTAACCGCTTAGGTTCGTCTGTAAAGGGGCCCTGATAGTACTCTGGGCTATAGACCACGATTGCAGCCTCGTTTGCAAGACCCTTGAAATCTGAGTAGCTATCTAGCTTTACAGGGGGTGTAAATGCATTCTGTTCGTTGTTCATGATTTTCATCTCGCTGCTTCGGAACCCCCCACCCCCTTCGTTTCCAATGGAGATTTTCGGGGTTTCCGCTGTTTGCGGCCTCCCGGGCCACTACTGTATGCATTACATCAAATGTATATAAACATTTCTAATCATTTTTTTAATTCGTTATTTGATTAATTAAAATCATTGGAACACGTGTTCTAAATTCCTATGATTGAACTAATTCTGAAGAAAAATGCAATATCAGAAGGTTTCGCACACTTTGCGTATCTTCTCAATTTGCTCTGCTTTAATATGGGCAAAATATTCGTACAACCGTTTCATCAGTTCGGACTTGGCACGAGAGGAAATTGAGCTAAAGAAGCTGAATCCTTTGAATTCCATCTCCAGAGCCCGATTGCACGCAAAAAGCCTCGGATCAGTATCAGGATTTGATACAGCAAAAGGTGTTCTATCCATTCCAAAAGGAGTTGGGTTTGGTTCAGCAGTTGAAAAGGACTCACTAGCAACCTCTTCGATCTGATCAAGAATTCCAGTGGTCATCATGAGCCTGATTCGTTCCATGAGTTCGCCTTCGGTATCAGCAAGAACCATGAGGAGAGCTTTCACTTGAGTAGTTTCAACTGCATTAGCTGCCTTCAGATAGAAATCGTAGTGATTCGCTGAAGTGGTTAAAGCAACCTTCAGCATACTCTGTACTGAACTCCTCTCTGTCATCGCATTGAAATACTATACTTGTTTGAAGAAAGAGCTTTCTATCATTAATCAAAGATATTCAGAACGATTCGCAGACCTTTCGAATTCTCTCGATCTGCTCAGATTTGATAAATGCAAGATACTCGAAGACACGACTCACAAGCTCAGATTTTGCCCTTGCAGAAATAGAAAGGTAGAAAGTGTATCCCTTGACCTCCTGCTCAAGAGCTTTGTTACAAACAAAAATTCGTGGGTCGGTATCATTTCGGTCAGGAGCGAAGGGTGTGTCATCTGGGGGATCATCGCCAACTTCTACTCTGCCCATTTCTTCAATCTCATCGAGAACTCCGGTAGCCATCATATCCCTGATTTCGATTATCAGATCACGTTCGGTATCAGCCAGTACACGAAGCAGAGCCTTAACTTGCGGTGTTTCTACACTACCTGCAGTTTCATCATAGTATTCATAGTGACGAGTAGACATAGAAAGAGCAAGATTCAGCAGGGTTTCGAGGGGATTTTTTGGGCTCATGGGAGTCTATGAATATGAGATTAGTAAAGAAATTAGTTTCTATGGTGGTTAATTTTGCTAACCTATGGTTTTTTGATGCTGAGGGGGTCTTGAAGATAGTTTGATACGATTTGGTATTCTTCTTCAGACATCGAGTCCTGAATCAAAGGCAGTCCTTCATTCACTAAGTCAATCAATGAGTGTAATCGGATGTTCAAGTCTTTTGCCCGTTCTTGTGCACCCTGCTGACGGTCGATAATAACTGCGATGTCATCAACGGTTACATCAGAGATTTCTCGTTTTTTGAGCTCCGCCAATACCTGAGCACGTCCCACTAATTTGCTCTCCATTCCTGTCACAAGATCATCCACAAGGCAGAGAACATCCCCATCTTGCACCTCACCTTCCATCAATGAATGTTGACCATATTTCCCAATGGCGTCATAGAGTTCTTGCTCGGTTCTCACACCAAGGATCTTGCGAGTGTGACATGCGGGGATACCTGACTCAAGTGAAACAGCGGTAGCAATTGGGATGCCAGCAAAGGCTATGCCAACTAGTCTATTCACTGAAGGTGCTTCTTCTTTAATCAAGATAGATAATGCATTCCCTACCAATTTCAGGGTTTCAGGAAATGAACTTAGAACTCTGAGTTGGATGTAGAACGGACTCCATAAACCAGAGTGAAGAGTCCAACCCTCAGGTCTATCACGAACCGATGTAAGAATCATCCTTTTCTCATACACATCTTGCATGATGTTCTTCTTGAGATCTTCTAGTTTGGTCATCTGCTCTACTCAATATAAGAAAAAACAATCTTCCTTAACACTTTATCGCCAAAAATTCATGTTGCGAGAACAGATATATTGCATGTTAGAATGTTGCAACAATGAAGGGAGAAATGATGAAATATGTCGAGTCATGAGATTGCAGTCGAAGCGTACAAGAAGGCTCGTGCAAAATCAATTGCTAAACATCTTTTCGAAGGAGTTCCAGAAGAAGTAATTCGTAGTCAGAGGGAGGAACTCTTGAAGCCAGGTCCTGATGAGGTCTTCAGTGTCTGTGCTGTATCGGATGGTGACACCGTTGGAGTCTGCACAGGGGTACGAATGAAATGGTTTGGGATTCGACATCGTATTGAGATGGTCCAAGTTGTTGTCGGAGAGAATTACAGAGGTCGTGGTGTTGCACGTCAGATGATGATGAGAATTGCTGAGCATTTCGCATCAAGAGGCGTGGAAATTATACAGATAAGTGCTGAAGCAGATAATGAGATTGCCATTGCTGCGTATGAAAGAATTGGTTTTCGTCAGTTTGGTAAGCTGAAAAATGGACTCAAACATGAGAATAATTACCGTGATGAGGTCATGATGGCCGCTCCTATCGATTTGCTTTTGGACAGAAAGTGAAAACCTACTGAGCCTTTGACAAACTTTTTAACACTCACCAACGCGCTCAGTTCTACAGCGCTCGTTGTCTAGGGGCTATGATGGATCCCTGCCATTGTGCGGGGGTTAATCCCTCGGAACCGTAGATCGGATCCGGCGCGGGTTCAAATCCCGCCGAGCGCACCACTTTTCCTTTTCATATTTTGAATAGACCGTATCTAAGATTATTCGTAGTTATATACTCGCCAACTTTCACTATAAAATATTGAGGAAAAATGCTCACTTGAGACTTGATTTTAAGCAATATCTAGCACCTGATTTTGCGCGTGGAAATTCGACTTGTATTTGCATTGTATTTTGGTAATAACAATGAAACGACACGAACTCCCACCTACTAAACCTCCAACAGAACCATGGATCAATCGAGAAGCTCCTCCAACAAAGCCCCCAACAGAACCTTGGATGATTAAGCTAACCGCTCAAACACAATTTTCTGCTCCATGGTGAGAAATAGAATCAGTGAGGATGTGAATCTTCTAGTAAGCTTCCACCTCACACAATATTGTTTTTCTATAAGTTGTACACCATTCTACAACTAACACATTATACATATAGCCCAATTTCGTTACGTATCTTACGAATAATGGAATTGGATGCAGATTCAATGGAAATGTTAGTTACTGTTTATTTCCCATCAGGTTTGGTAGAGAGTGGTATTCTTTCATATTCAATTGAGGGACCAAAAATCACTCTAGATAATGGTGAAATTCTTGATGATGCAGATTCCCGAGATGGTGTATCATTTTCAATCCGAAAAGCATCAGAAGCAATTCCAATTTCAACCGATGAAAAAATTCTTTTTAGTTCTAATTTTACTATTAGAAGATACACTGCTACTGAAATTCCGATGAATGAGATGTATCCTGCAAGTAGTGGTGGATGGATAAATAGATTATCGGATTCTGGTAGTGACGCATTATTTGTCACACACCCCATAGTTGATAGTGAAAAGTATCTACTATTGATATTTGATTTGGAAAATCATAATCTACTAAATGTACAAAAAGTGAATCCATATGAGATAGTTATTCTACATATGGACAGAGATTGGGACGCATACAAGAAACTGAATGAAGAATTAGATTATGAAAATCGAAATTCACTCATAGGAAGTATACTCGATTCACCTGCACCAAAATGGAATGAATTTGCAACACTGGTAGAGGGTATCACAGTACCAAATCTGAAGATTGGTAAAACGATGAGAGATACAATGGATCAGTTGGTTCCTAAATCATTTCCAAGTCATATCAGAGATGAACTGATGACATTCTTATCATTAGTCATCCGTATTAAAATTCCTGATGAAGATCCATTGGAGATAAGCACGAAATATAGGTCAACACCACTTCTTCACTGTTTAATCTTTGATCACATTCAATGCTTAATTGAAGGTGATACACCCCCTCAATACGTTCGAGTTTTTATAATGGCAGATAGAGGGATTCTTCCTGTTGCGCTCCAACCTGCAACCACAGCAATAGAAAATAATCCATGGGATATTGCATGGTATAAACTTACCAGTATGTTTCCAGACAGACGTAGTCGTATCCTTCAAACAGTAACTAAACTTAATCAAAACCAAGAAATCCTATCAGGTCTTCCAATTTCAAAATATGATGCTACCTTGTCACAAGAAGCATGGATTAACAGATTTGCCATGATTCAAAATGCACTTCAGATTAGAGGTCATGTTCAGAATCAGAATATGGGTCTCAGAACTTTAATCTATATTGGAGGAGCTCATAGATGGCCTCATAGACATTTAGCATGGACAGCCAGATTAGGAAATCCAACAGAGAAACCACCATATATTCAGGTAATGGTGATGCCACCTTCAGCTGTAGAACGAATTCGGAGATTAAGAACAAATATCTCAGAAGTATCATGGTCTGCTAGCAATATGAACTACAATCTTTTCATTGATTCTAAGCAAAAATGGAAAGTTAATACAACACGAATCTTGAAATCAGTGGAAGGTCAGAGAAGCCTGAAACAACTTGATCGGGAGTTCCAAGTGAAACCTTTAGAAAAAATATTCACACCAAGTATGGATGAAGCCAAAGTATTAGGTCTAATTACATGGGGATTGTATATGCATTCATTAGAACTGGGAGAGTATGATGAATTTCTAGAAATGAACACAGAACGACTAAGAGAAATACTTGCTAAACTAACAAGCTGCAATATTATCCGTCTCCAGTACTATTTACCTATTGGAGATCTTGCGTCAATATGCTTTGTTTGTAATGGGCCATCACAAAAGATACAATCCCTGACTAGGTCGCTGCTAAAGCATGCACCAAGCACGACTGCAAGGATTACTGGAGAAGGAGAACAAAGCTATATTATATCCAGATTGCCAGAGGATTCGGTTTATGATATCTCAACACAATTACCAAAAAGAGCCAAGGAACATGAAATGGATATCAAGATCTACCGTGTGAATGCATTTGCAGCGTATACACATAACCTCTACAAAAGACTTCTCAAACCGGATGGAACGTGGGATGATGATATATCTGGATTTCTAAGTCAAATCAGATCATAGCACTTAACCGGTCCATTCTCCTGGCATTGAGCCAACAACACCCTTCATCTTCTTTCTCATGATTACTCCGACCACAGACAAGATTCCAAACCCTCCTAATAGAGATGTATTGGCTGCATCCAGCTCGATCTGCAATGACTCACGTACTACAGCAATCGCTAAGGGATATGTGCGTTCAACGGCAACAGGGAGACCGACCACTGTAATATTGAGAGAATAGGTCCCTTCAACCAATGGTAGAAAGTTAATGTCCAAGATAGAGTAAGAGTCTATCTCGAAGCTCCAGGAACCACTGTCCTCATTTCCAGGACTAAACAGTATTGCATCTAATGACCCAATCCAATCAGCGCGAGTTCCGAGCACACTGACCGAAACGCTCAGAGTGTTGTTACGGCTGACAAAGAAACTATGGTCGTTGGAAATTGCAATGACAATAATCGGTGCAATCTCAAGGACAAATTGGTTAGAACAAGGAGCCTGCGAGTCGGACCCTTCGAATGTAATTCGGACCGTGTGAGTACCTGCCAAGAGACCTACAAGATTATAGCTAATCACTCCACGACTACCAGTAACAAGGGTCTCTTCCAGTTGTATGACGCCATCAGTGAAGACTGTGATATTTACGGTCTTGCCACTCATCCCTCCAATAGCTCCTTCAAGTGTTCCAGTGAGAGGAATGATCTCGCCGAATTCTGAAAGCTCCGGAGCCTCAAGGGATACTGAACTAAGATGACGAACAAGGACCACAATCTCAAGGGATGACTGATTGTAGAATTCATTGCCTATGAAATCAATGAGAATACGATATTCGCCGGTAAGAGATGGCGTCCAAGAGACCTCGGTACCCAGAATGGTAGAAGTGAGAAGAGTTCGAGTGCTGAGAGGATGTCCATATATCTCACGATCTAGAGAATCGTAGATACTCAGCCAGACGTCAGCACCATCAATCGCTTCCATCAAAGAGTCATTAAGGAAGAAAGTCAGAGAGTGTAGAGTATAGATAATCCCTGAGAAATCCTCATCGCCAATCTCAAGCGTAGTGATACTTGTGATTGTGAAGTCAATAAGAATGTTGCAACCTAGTCGTTCAATGCTTGAAGCAACAATAACAGATAGAGTGTAATGACCAACAGGAAGAGAGTTGATGAACAAATCCACCGAGGACTGATTCCACTGTAATCGACTGGTCAGGGTCACGACCCCCAGAGGACCTGTGAGCTCAATTATAAAATCGAGTTCAGCAAACGGAATAGGTTCAGAAACCTCATCTTTGATGAATAGCGTAAATCCGTCCTCAGAAGAACGGTCTATGGATGTTGGAATTGATGTGACCACATCAGTGGTTCCTCGTACCCAAAATTGTAGCGCTGCATTAGATGCATGATAGTGACTTGTACCACCAAAAGATACTATGAAAGTGATATTGCCCATGTTAGCTAAAGTGATATTCAGGATTATCGGCTCAGTTCCAGACTGAATTAAGTTTCCTTCAATGATGAGTCCAAAGACTTGATGGTGTGCCTCGTAGTGAACCGTGAATCCTTCCATGGGAGTACCGCCAGTGTCTTCTAGGAGAATAGAGAAAGATGCATCAGTTACTCCAGCTATCACGTCATCAGGATTGAGAAGCTCAAGTTGAACGACTGTCCCGTATTTCACATTGACCTCTTCAAAAGCTCCGGAAGGGAGATAGACTCCGAGACCCTCAAAAGAAGCATCAAGAAACCATGACCCCTCTTCTACAATTTCAACTATCCAAGTAACAAAGCCATTTGCATTTGTTATTAATTCAACAGGACCCATCGAGCTTGCTCCGGGGCCATCCAGTTCGAGGGTCACGTTTCGCCCGACCATAGGGTTTCCATCATGATCCAATAGCTGAGCAAATATGTCCAGTGTATCTCCGACTTCAAGATCGAGAGTTGATAGTGATAGTACCAGTTCTGTTGTTGAATAGATTGTATGGATGGTTGAGTCAGTGAAGCTATGCACTGAAACCGAGCCAGTAGACGTGAAGGCGACTGTATAGAGACCCACCATTTCAGGTGTGAACTCGACAATTGCAAGACCCTCCACTACTGAAACCGTGATCGAGTTTGTCCACATTCCAAGTTTGATTTGTTCACCATATGGATCATAGACTGTCACGGTGATGGAGATGCCATCTACAACTCCACCTAGATCATCAATCACCAAGAAGGTAATGTTAATCAAAGTGTCAACTGCGGGAGGATAGGGAACTAGTGAAACAGAAACACTACTGTGTGTCATCACAATCAGTTGATCTTGAACTTCGCCACCAATCAGAAATTCCTCGGCCACAGGGCCCACATTGACAATGAGGACTCCATGAGAATCATCTGCAGTATACACCACACTAGCCATTCCTGACGAGTTTGTTAATACATTTGCAGACCATAACGGAACCAAATCCATTCCAAGCACTTCGAAATGTATTGTCACTCCAGCCTGTGGGAGAGTCGTGGTCAGATTGTAGACCAGCGTAGTCGAGCCAAACAAATCAATCTGTGCAGGAGTTATCCAGAGTGTTCCATCTACGAGCTCAAGGACTGAGCTTGTCGAGGATGTTGAATTGGTAAGGAACAAAATGTCTCCTACATGGAGAACAGTGATGTCAGCAAGACCGCCCTGAGAAGGATACCATGTGATTATTGCTAGTCCATTTATTGAGGGTACTTGTGCATCAAATACCTGAACTCCATCTTGTTGAATACTAAAATGAATGGTACGTCCAATGATGTAATTTTCAAGCGAATCAAGATAAGCTACTTGGAACTCAAGAGGGTTTCCAACAATACAACTAGGATTGTGGTACAATTGGATGTTTGGAGTAGTGTAAACTCTCTGTGCTACCGTGTCACTTGCAGAAGAATTGTAACCATAGCCAGCATAGGTTGCACTGATGATAAAATCTCCAACATAGTTGAAGGGTTGAGCAAGAGTACATTGCCCTGAGCTGTCAGCAGTTCGAGAGTATGTATTCAGAACGGTTCCATTGCTCCAGGTTACTGAAATGTCGATTGTGGCTCCGACCAGAGGAGAACCACTAAAGTCTAGTAGCGTTACAAGAACTCCTACAGTTGAACCCTGTTCAACAGGTAAACCAGGAATCGTAACTGTAAGTGTTGTAGCAGCAGTAACTATTCCATTCTTGTTTTCTGAGGTTTCAAGGAGCCATTCTTGCGCAGAAACTTGGACCTGAATCTCTAATTGACCAGGAGTTCCAAAGTCAAGAGTGAGGGTGATTAATCCCGCAGCACTGGTGACATCATCTGCGTCATAGATTATAGAACCATCGAGTGAAACTATAGTGTGAACTGTTGCACCACTGACTGGACTTACATCACTCCCAATCAATGTAATCTGAATTGAATCAGTCGTAGGAGCAACAAGATCTGAAGGAAAATCAATCGAAATAATGGGAGTTTCACAGACACCTACTCCAAGACTTGAGTAACCTGCATAGTACCAGGATTGTTGCACGGAAGTAACAATGATATCATTGATTCCTCGTGTAGATGGAGTCCATGTGAATACAGCAATACCACCAGAAGTTGTGGAAATATTTGTGTAATCAACGCCACCACCGGGTCGTTCAACAGATATCGTTACAGTGAGACCTGATATTGGATTTGATAGATGGTCAACTGCTACCACCTGAATCCAACCTGGAACGCTAACCTCTGGAGATGGATTGTAACTTATTGAGAGAGTCACAGGAATTAGTACATCAAAATCAAATGCTTCAGAAGCTGACCCTCGTGAAAGAGAACCACCGTAGTCAGCTTCAAATCTAAAAGAACCTGCACTACTTGCACTCCATTGCATCGAAACAAAACCGCTAGAGTTTGTTGTAAGTGTCTGTTCCATTAGCACAGTAGATGGAAGAAGGATAACACGAAGAGTAATCGATTGACCTGAAACGGGATTTGAAATCAAGTCTTTCAATTGAGCCCACAGTGTTCGAGGCCCACCTATGGTTTCCTCAACAATTACCCCACCAATTTCTAATTGGCTTGAAGACCATGAAGTCACTACATCAGATTCAGATGAGCTGAGAAGAAAACTCACACCAGAGAAATCACATTGGACATTGTAGTTCCCATTCTCAGTAAGCGTAATTGTAACAGATGCATGACCTGTTGAATTGGTGACGAGTATCGTATCAACAATATTCACCAAAGATGGGGATGTGATAGTGACATGTAGACTCTGCCCACTCAATACCTCTGAATCTTGAGTTGTAAGTTGCACTGTTAGTGTAACTGTTGAGTATTGGTCTAGAGTGCCAGTTCCAATCCAAGTAATCACAGTGTGCTCGTATACGTGAATCATTCCCTGAGTTTGACTTCCATCCAGAGAACCATTTCCATCAAAAGTCAGAGTATAGGTAAAATCACCTCTTGCCATAGGAGTCCAAGAGAAAAATTCGATGCTAGAATCTGAAATGAGAAGAGTGGAATAGACAATTGTGTCAAAGTCATCTCGGATTATTAGTGAAACCTCTTGATTGGCAATCAATGAATCATTTTCTTGATGATGCAAAGACCAGCTTACAAATAACTCATTGCCCACAAGACCATCGGTTTCTGATACCGTCGTAAGATAAGTTGGATTCGGTTCTGCAATCGTTACTTGATCTCTGAGAATTAATTGAGAACAATCTGGTACGTCAATTGTAACCGTAAGATTGTAGTCCCCTGCATCAAAGTCTGTACTCGGGATCGAGAACCAGAATGGAGAGGTTTCATCGTAACTGTATTGCTGATATGTTGGAGGATCACCAAGACGAATAGTGATATGACCGACACCAGCATCACCATCTCCTGCAAGTGTCCAAGAAATCGTGCCATTGATATTTTCACCCATCTTCACAACTGGTGTTTCAATATCAAGAGAGCCTTCAAGAGTTCCTTCAACCTGCACAGTGAGTGTGTCATATGCACGAGATGAACCCCAATCTTGTACCATGATAAAAACGGTCCATGAACCTAAGGTTTCTAGACTTGACGGAACAGGTAGCGAGAGAGAATCTGAATTGGCGACATTTGTAAAGAGCGTAGTTTCACCGAATGCATTCACAATAACAGTATGACTTGGTTCTGAAGAAGAGATACTTACTGAGATATCAAGGGTTGAACCAAGCTCGGTGTTCGCACTTGCGCTTGCACTCAGACCAAGACCAGGAGTATCAAAGAGTTCACATCGGAGTCCAAGAATTGAAACCATCTTGAGAACACTTTGAGTAAAAACAGGTTGCCAGAGTACACTATTATTGAACCAGCCATCACTGAAGTGTGATGACCTCAAAGCACTGAGAACTGTGGAAGTATCTACAGAATCAAGATTGACGGAAGAATCTGATGCATGGAGAAGAGAGAGTGTAGCTACATCCATGCTCAGTGCCGTGAGGTCTGTGTATTGAATACGAGATTCAATTGAAGCGGTAATCTCAGATGCCATTGTTGGAGTAACAATTCCAAGTCTAATAGCTGCGCGAGTTGATAGAAAATCGATGGCCTCTTGGAAACCAGCAAATGGTTCAAGGGTCCATCCTGCTGTATCCCAACTTCCCGAGCTGTACTCGGAAAGGATAGCGGTCTCTAGGGCTGCTCGATAAGGAATTGTGGCCAGCTCATCAAGTAAGAACAAGGTCTCTACAGCAGCCACTGAATACTGCATATGGGCAGTTCCCATGATAGAGGTTGGACGATAATGTCCAGTCATGTATTGGCTCTGAGATAGATAGAGTGTGATACCAGAAATCATAGTCGAGTCAAAATTTATCCCAAGTGCATTTACTACACTAGTCCCAAAGTATTGGGTCCAGACACTCTTTGTCCGGTACTGATTGAACCCATACTCAGATGCAC
This sequence comes from Candidatus Thorarchaeota archaeon, assembly GCA_018238205.1. GTDB lineage: Archaea > Asgardarchaeota > Thorarchaeia > Thorarchaeales > Thorarchaeaceae > SMTZ1-45. The sequence goes on along the minus strand of JABCTV010000014.1, from coordinate 18,406 downwards.
TCACGGTTGTTAGATTTGACCAAAAGGGATAGACGTTCAGACTGTCAAACCCGTTAAGATAGTCAGCTGCAAGGTTCAGGTCGACCAGCGGTGCATGTACTAAGCGGCTAGATTCTAGAAGCCAGCTGGTCCACATGAGTGATGGAAGAATGTCCATTGCTTCGAATCCAACGCTAGTTGTAATTGAGTCAATGAAGATTGTGATTCCAGATGCAATCCCGCCTGAGGTCTCTCCAAGAGATTCAAGACAGAGAGCCACCCTTGAGGTCTCTCTAGTTTTTGCAACAAGATCATCTGTAGCAGGTTTCATCCCAAAACCGCCAGATCCAAGTTGGTTATTGGAGAACCAAGCGAGACCTGCAGTTTTATTCTCAGCGCTGAGGGTTCCAAGATGCTGCATGGTTGCCAATGCTGACGCTGTCCCTGTTACAATCTCTTCATCTGGACCATTTGTGTTTCTAAAAGACCCATCCCCATTTGCAGTTCGTGTCAATATCCAACTTGTCAGCTTTGCTGGATCAGGATGCGCCAATCCTATGAACGCAAGAGACCTTAGATACTCTGAAGCATAGTTTGTCCGTGGAGAGATGCTGGTCGGATTTGAGCCGATTGAACCCCAAAGATCGGGGTCACCTGTTTTTGAACCATCAATAACAAGAGATCTCAAAAATAGCTCAAGATCATATGTGGATATCTCACCTAGTTGACCTGAAACAGCCAGAGCCTCAGTGACATAGTAGGTTGTTGTAATATAATTATCAAACCCGCCTGCTACTTCTTGTCGTGAACTGAGATATTGGACAATTTCACTTTCTGGAAACTCAGCAGAGAAACCCATGGTCGTCAGAACCCAGAGTCCTTGTGCGGTACTTTGACAACTGACGATTCCATCAGCGGCCGAAGTCATGAAACCAGTTTCGGAACCGTAGTCAATCATGAGGTCATTAAGAATATCACGAACTAGAGGTGTATTGTCTACAATCCAATTCGTCCAAGCAGTTCCTTCGAGAAGGTCTGAAGCTGTGTGAACTGCATAGTAAACCGATACAATGAGAGGTGCATGGTCATAACTGAAACCGCCTGCGAGTAGTTCTCCTTCCGACGCTTGAAAGGTGGCCAGATTAGTTGTAGTTGCAGTTTCTCTAACTGCATTACAATAAGCCACCGTGTTCTCTAAGAGACCTTCACCTGTTGAAGTGAGAAGAGTAGGGTCTTCATATGCAAACAGAAAGACATCTAGCGGCCAAGAATCGTATCGTAATGGGGCCGTGGTGGAAATTGAACTTCCTGTCAGATTGACCAGCCGGGACATCTCAGTCTGAACAGTATCAACTGGAAGGATTAGACCAGCTTCATTACTTAGTGTTGAACCAATTGTCAAAGGAACTGGTTGTGATAGGAAGACCGCTCCTGCATATCCAGACTCGGTAGTCAAGATTGTCGCAACAGAAGCGGTCTGAGAGGGTGGACTTCGGGCTGATAGCCGATGAAGCAACCAAGCCGAACGTCCGGTAAGTATCAGAGTGATGTCTTCTTGAATCAGAATATCCACTATGTTCTGTGAAACGGCATTCCCACTGGATGAACCAAGACTGCCATCAATGATCACAGCAGGGACATCGTGTAACAGTGAGGGGTCAGCAAGAACATCACTAGTTTGTAGCACGGAATTTGGTATGCCCATAGAATTCAGCAGTGTAGACCAGTCAGTACCATGATTGGAGATATCTCCTCCAACAAGCTCCAGCACAATGTAAGGATTATTGGAGACCGTCACTCCAGTATCTGCTGAAGTAGTTCCGAGGTCTTTCAGATCATTTTGAACATCAATATCATTCAGCCCCAGCTCAACAGGAGCAGCTGTGAATTGGATACTAGCAAATATCATGCAGACCAAGAGTAGAGATAGAGCAATGCGTTTCATGCGGTGATAGCGCCTCCGTTTTTCATAGTAGGGTGTCCATCGGGCCGACTATTCTGCGATAAGTTGATGTGGGAACTGAGAAGAAAAGAAATCTTATCGCGTGCGGATGGATGTAAAATAAAACGAGAGTCGACCCTGGACAAGTATGCTAGCTCTCCTCGATGTATTCTCATACCCCGACCCCCACGCCGACGAAGCTATAGAATACTATCAAGACTGATAGTGCAAGAACTAGTTCTGCTAGTCCTTTCCCTTGATGCTTTTGCAATGCGGCTCCAAGAAGAGAAACATCCCCTCCTTTCAGTGAACTATTGAAGAGTACTGCAAGAGAGAGATACCAGCATAGTAAGTAAACTGGCGCATTTGCAAGAAGCACGACAGGAAGGAAAAGAAGAGAGAATCCAATGAACACAGATGCAATAGTGCTAACAAACAGAGCAGAAATTAATACTACTACCCTGGGAGGAGAATCCACTTTCAGGAATAGATTTAGTTCTGCGTACGTACTCCCGGCGGCAACACCTTTCAGGTCAATTCTGAACAGCGAGCAGACAGCATATCTGACAGCAGTATTGACTATCGAACCTGGGAAGAATATGATGCTAACTGCCGATAGCAACGCATTTCTTGTCCAGGCTCTAAACACTCGCTTATTCCCTGATAATAATATCAATGAACGTATCAAAGTAGCCGTGAATACAACAGCTGGCGCGACCTTCACTGAAAATACCAAGTTAAGAACGAGCATTGATCCTATATCATATTGCAATGCCAGACCTCCTTTGCATGACCCGCTTTGGGTTTCGGACATAGAGCATCAAGTTCATTGTTTTCTCACGTTGTATTGTGTACAGAAGATTAGTAACTCTGCCGAAGAAGTAAGAAGTTCAACATGCGAGCCAGTCATGAAGAGTACTCATTTTTTAGATAGTGAAAACGCCAAACAAGATTTATGAGGGCTCTATTTTTTTCAATAATCGCCCATGTTTGACTTCTGGGGTATGTCTTGGTAGCACTTTGCAGGATATGACTCATCCAATGAAGAAAAACTGCTATTTTGATCCAGAGAAAATAGATGTCTGAAGATATTGCTCAAGATTTGAGAGGGGAAGACCAGCAGTATCGACAACTTGGATTCCTTTTTCAGCACAGACAACCTCAAGAACGCGAAGTGCAGTTGTAGTCCAGTTTGTCACATCCAATTCACCAGGACCAACAATAGAGCGGATGAGCCTGCGGAAACCTTCACGCTGAGAAGAGCTGAGCACCCGAGCAAGGACATTGAGTACTATTTTTCTATCGCCAGTGCTTGAGGTTCCACAGAGAACTAGAAGCCGTTGGGCAGAGTCGTATGTGTCTAGGGTTTCCAAAGCTTTCAGCGCAGTGAACCATGATTCCTGATCTTCTGCACGCAACAAATTATCACAATAAGCGATTACACCAGGATCTTTACGTGAAGCAAGTTCTAGCAAAGAAGGTTCTCTGAGTATGATGTTCAGAGAGTTATTTTTCACAGTGTCCCATAAGCTCTCTGTTAGTGTATCATTAAGCGGCATGGTTATGCTATCAGGCTTAATGTCTAGAGAAACTAGGGTCAGCTGATTCGGCTTCATAATAATGAGTATTGGATGACACTAATAAGCTCCTATTTGATGAGCCTATAATGATAAGTAGAAGTATGAATACTGAGTTGTGAAGATGGCAAAGAAGAAAGAGAAGAACGAGTCAGACATGATTACAGTAACAGAGTGGCTTAAAGGAAACAGAAGGACTCATGATATCCATATTCTGAAACGCCTTATTGTTGAATCATCTTCTTGGAAAAGCGAAACGAGTCCTCTTGATAAATCACTATTTGAGAAGACATATGATTTGAAACCGGTTCCAAAAGCTGCTGTATCACCGGATATGCTCAATCGGAGTTTGAGCTATGAAAGAGTGATGGATGAAATAACAAGCAGAATGAGAAAAGTTCAACCCAGCGGTGATAGTCTAGAAGAACAAATCAAGTCACTCCTCCCCAGAGATTTGCCAGCAAGCGAAGTCGAATCATTTTGTTATGCATTTAGTAGAATTGTTCTCGAACGAATTCCAAAGGAAACACGATGGGATATTGTGCCAATTGGATTGGATGCGCTTTCTGCAGCACTTCTGTATCTATACATCATCTCCAATGCAGTACGACAAAAAATTCCATGGCTACTAACAATCTGGAAACTAAAGCTCAAAGAAGTCAAGATTGATGCAATGAAATCAATCTACGAATCAATGTCAAAAGAGGCAAATAAAGACAGTATCCAGGAGAGTATGCAAGAAGCAGACAAAAATATCAGTGATGCACTTGGGAAAGACCCAACAATTGATGGTTTCTTACCTCCTCAAGACCCATTATCCAGAAAGATAAACGACTGGATAAGATTGGTATCTGTAACAAAGAGTTCAGATATGAAAACGCAAAAGAGTGACCTCAGGAAAGAGGTCAAAGAAATCATTGCAGATCTGTTGGGATACAGCGCAACGTTGCAAACTAAAATTAATGTTCATAGCACAGCGGTAACAAATTGGGATACACTTGCCCTAAGATCAGATGGTCCAACAGCAGAAGCTCATGAACCATTATTGCGCTTGATACGCGGCGAACTCAATATTCTTAGATATGATCCGATTCGAAAATTATGCATAAATCTTTCATCAGTTGAAGACCCAGGACATCCTACATTAGATGATTTCAATCAAGTTTCTGATTTTCAAGGTACAAGAATTGCCTATTATGAAATGCATCGAATCGAGCCTCTCCTGAATGAATGCTTTATCCCAACGCTCAGAAAACTAGGATTACGCTATCGATATATTTTCACACCGCGTCAGCGGCCAGGAGTTCTCTCGGAGGGACTTGTTGAGAGAATGATCTTGACTGAGAAGGAAATTCGAGGTTGTACAATACATGTGGAACCTAATACATCGCAAGGACCTAATCCTCGTCAATTCAGAAAAGGCTCCTATGAAGCTGTTGTCGAAGATGAAATTGTATCATTGAATCTAAATCACTTTGACTTGGAAAGTAGGGATTGGCTTTCTAATACTCAGCAAGAGGTACCTAGAGAAAAACAAAAGGATAGTCTTCTAATTCAGCGATCAACAATTTCTGATGATAATGAACCATTCTCACTCACAACAAGACAACTTGAAATTATAGGCCTTCTATGGGGTTTGAATGGACCCCGAAGTCAGAGAAAATTCATTCTCGAACGAGTAAACTATCCCAATCAAACGGCCAATAGAATGCTACGAGAAATGTTAGATAGTCAAGTAGTGAGATTGTTATATTTACCTGCACTCGAGTTCTGTAGTTTACCGGATGGATTAATTGCTTACGCGAACTGTAGTGACAGAAGATCCAGAGATAGGTTTGTTGACCATATCATAGAATCACAATCTTTTGCACGCATTCGCATTGGTGATTCCAATGATGTTCTTGCACACATTCGGGTCCCCTTGAAGAATAGCGATTATGTAGCTGGTGATCTTAAAGATAAGATAGGTGAATTTTCGGACCATTATTTCACTGCCAGATTGCGTTCAACTAATACTTACAAAATTGCAACCCTACACAAGCTAAGAAAACCAAAGTCCAGAAAGTGGATAGATCCATGGAAAAGGACAATTTGACCTAGAGCCATTGTTCAAGAGTTGATTGACGATTTCCAAAAGAACGCCATAGATTGGTCAGTTTCTGAGTAGTTATTTCAGCTCGTTCTGCGGGCATAACCGTTTCAAGAGATCGAAGAACTTTGGGAATCAATGGTGGCTTCAACTTGAACTCCATCTTATCTGCAGACATATAGGAGGGTTCGTCAAATACTTCTCTGGCCTCGATATACTCGTCACGCTCACCGGGTAGAAATCCTCTTGCCTTAAGCAAACCTTCGAGACCTCCATGTTTTTGCAGGAGCACGGAACCACGACGGGGGCCTATTCCTTTAACACCCTCTTTATGAAAGTCACATCCACAAACTATTGCGAGGTCTCTTAGATGCTCAAGGTCTAACTGAAGATGATTCTCGAAATCACTCAAGGTTGCTCTCAGAATCTTGTTGTTGGACAACTGCATTTGTTTTGTTACATGAGGGCTACCAAATAGAAGTGCATCTGAATCATTAGAAACCACGGTTTTAACAACTCCATCTCTACATAATACAGCAGCAAACATTTCAGCTTCTGATGGAGAGGTAAGTACAGGAACCCCAACTATTCTGCCTAGGTCTCTCATATGCTCTGCAGCAAAGTAAGCCCGAAGAGCAGGACTCTTCCATAATACTGTAGCAAGATCTTCATCATAGGGGTCTCTGTCTATCTGGAATTGTTTGTAAAGCTCAGAGGCTTTTTGAACTAGGCCAGGGTTTGGTTTTCGTTTCATGGTTTCTGGAGGACCATCAAAAACAAACACAGGCAGGACATGATTGCTTAGAGTGACCTTGACAAGACTGACGAAGAGCCCGACATGTGTAAGGGGTAGCCGACCTTCCTGTCCGGGGTTTTGGCGGATTACTGAGATTCGACGAGAAAGATAATTGGGGACATCAATAGCTATTGTTCCAGGTGCTATCTCTGAGGAAGATTTCCACTGCCACGGAATGATATCATCTCCCCAATTCTTCACACCCATAATCAATCAGCACCTTATGCTACGAATTCCTTTTGCTCCAATCTTTACAATTACGCCAGGCGGCGTTGATGGAAGAGCACAACGTTCCACTAAAATTCTTACAACATCATCGCCTTGACGGAGTCGATCAACTTGAACAACACTATCCACTGCATGAGATAGAACATTGCCACCAATTGGGATGGGCTGCTCTGAGGTCCAATTTCGGGAGGAGTGATCTGTAATCATAACATGAGTATCAAGTTCATTTATCACTCTTCTAATTTTGTCGAGCGCTCCAAACAGATTTCTTTGACGACCCTTAGTTCCCGGAGCTCCTGTTAGATTGAGGGCTCCAGTTAGATTGTCAAGGACTACAATTGAGACCTCTCCGAAGTTATGAATCATCTCAATTTTCTCAACAACATCAGCAAGGCCTAAGACCTGTGCTACAACAATCTTCTCTAACACCTGGGATGATTCGGCATTTGATTGACAAAGGGATTTTACGAGAGGTGTACTGTAATTAGTTCCTGAATCAAGAAAGACGCAAGACGCGGTTCTCATCTTAGCCGCGGATACAATGACAGTATGAGCTAGAATGCTCAATGGTGCTCTCTCCGAACCATGAAATAGACTGATCTGCTGAGGTACGAACAACTCACCAATCGTATTGTTCAAGATTCTCGGGCGTAAACGAATTTGGGGTTCAGTGATTGTATCTATAGATTCAAGCGGCAGTCTCAACGGGTTTCTCTACCTCCTCAAGCAAAGAATAATTTCGGTGCAATAATACATCAGCCTCCGTACCTTGCTCCAATTGTTCAACTAGTAATCCCGGAGCATCCATATCTGGAATTAAAACAACTAAACCGGATATTGTTGGAAATACCGTCATTCTTGTTGGTGCAAGGGAGAGCAACTCAGTGATTGATTTCTCATCTCGTGCTAGACGATAGGTGTCCATTTTCAATCCATTCTGTGAGTCAATTATTGGAATCATCTGAATGGCTTCAGCAAGGAGTGGAGATGTATTTCTTATTTCAATCCCAAGATTAGTGATCAAGTTGATTATCTGGTCAAACTTTGCAGAAATGAAGAGCACATCACAATCAACATAACAAGTCAGTGAAACTGGTAAAAGGGGACGGTCACGCATCATTTGAATTATCTTTTCTCTTCCCCCCTTCTCAATAAGCAGTATATTGTGAAATGAGTTCAGTTTGAATGACTCTCCTTCACCAACCGCAACAACTCTCTGTCGGATTCCATTCAATGAACCCGCAGTTTGCATCTGTGAGATGAATTGTGTAAATTGAGTGTTGAGTGAACCGGGGTCCTTAATGAAAGAACAAATCCCTGCTGTTGTGCCTGCTGCAATTCCAGCAAAAATCAGTCCGTACGGTAGCACAATGACAAATGCAACCACTACCAGATAGCTGATAGCTGCATAACCAAAGACATTGAGGATTAGTCTAGTTGGAGAGTCCTCTGATACTCGATTGACAATAAGTAGTAGGACCACTGTCAGAACAATGACCACAAGTAGAGGAGAGAAATTTCCAAGTCTGAAAGCTAAAACAATAGATACAACTGAAGCAAGTAACTCAGCACCCACAATCAATGCTATGGCTCCAGTAACTGCATATCCAACTAACTTCATTATTCCTTTCCCAAGCATGAAATCAAACTCCTTCAGAAACTCGAGAATGGAAGACACTAGGAATAATCGTGAGGGCTCCCGTATCATCCACCCTTAGTTGTGCGGTTTCTTGTTCAGTATCCTCTATCTTTCGAACTATATGTGTAAGAGACCCTGACATATCCCTATTGAGACAGAGGTCGTGATCTATCCATTTTGCAATGGTGTTATGATGGACAGCACGATTACCAGAATCGCCCAACATTCTACTCTCACTGGTAATCACAATGTCCAAGTCATTCGAACTCACGATTCCTGCAAGAGTAGGAAGTACATCTTCAACAATCTCTTGACCCCAAAGAGTTGGGTCGTCACGGGCAAGGTCCAAGACTCTAGTAATCGGATCAATCACTATCAAAGATGGAAGGTTTGAATCTGGAAGTGTTCGAATCAGTTCTAGTAGCTCAGACTGGTCATCAGTCATTGTGATTGTGACATTTTCCACTTCTCCTCCAGAGGAGTCAATGTTTCTCTTGAGATAACTTACAAAGCTCTTTTTCCCATCAGTGTTAATCCATTCAACTCTACCATGCTTCGAAGCATCACCAGCAAGTGCACATGCAAGTAGCGTCTTACCAGCACCAGCACTTCCCCACAGATGTATGAGGCCTCTTAGACCTAAAGAGGTCATCAAGGAACTTCTAGACACCAGCACTTTCCCCCTGGGGATGATCATATCCTTCGTAAACAGGTAACTCTTCTACATCCCTGGGTTTCAATTTCTTTTTCTTTTTCTTCTTCTCACACCCTTCAGCAATGACGGAACCAGGTACTATGTCGTCGAGGGAATCATCAACTACCTCTTCGACAGGAGGTGCGGGAGTTTCTTCTTCTAATGAAGAAACACGAATCTCTTCGGTGAGTTCTTTCAATTGATCAGATTGTTCCTCCGTATTTTCCGCAGGCGAAAGCATTCCTTCCTCTTCATCATCTACTTCAGCTGACGTTGGATTCTCACTGGGAACATCAAATCTGAGATCCGGCTCTTTTGCCAATTCCTTAGCAAACGCTTCCTCAGTTTCCTTCATTGAGCCGAAGTTTAGATGGTCGTCAATACCTTCTTTGATGTCGGGTCTAAGCGCTCCAATGTTGTAGAGAGAATTGACAAGTTCAGTCAGATGAGATACCGCTTCACCAAAGTTGATAGGGCGAAGTAAGTGCCCAGTGAGCCCAACATAACCCAGTGCGAGCTTCTCCTCTTCGACATTACCGCCTAAGTATTCAAAGAGGCCTATAAATTTGCGAAGTCCACTGTCACCCATCAAAAGAGATTTTGAGCTGGCCTCAGCAGGAGATAGTCTTACGCACTCGTCAAGAACAGTACATGAAATGTTAACAGTTTTTTCGAGATTGCTATTCTTCATTGCCGCTGCGGCTTCAGCGACTAGTGGAGATATTACAAAATTCACATGACCAATGAGTTGAAGTTTCTCTTCGTTCTCCTCGATTGATTTTGTGATTCTTGAGGAATCACCAACTGTTCTCAGCTGCTCTTGTTCTCTGCTTAAGGTTTCGACAAATGATGAGATTGAATTACGGGATGAACTCAAGAGCCACCCACCTACTGCACCTGCAGCGGCACTTGCAATAACGGGAATCAACATAGAACCAGAACCTGCGAGAATGACCGCGATGAGTGATGAGAGACCAATTGCAAGAGCTAGCAATGACAGCACTCCGAACCAACCTCTTGATATCCCTGTTTCTAAAAGATTCCACTTACTACCTTCTACACTCTTCTTCAAATCAGGGAGTTTTGATCTTGCATCGCTCTGTCGTATAAGCGCAAATTGATCTGCTGTAACAATTCTACCTGTTTCAGTTAGCCATGTAAGGTCTGCTGAAGGCTTTGCACTCTCTGTGATGACATAAACAGTACGTGTTTCGTGCATCAATGAAAGAGAGTCATTTTTCATTCCGCGCATGAGTGGAAGCCGCACACGCCCAAATGGTGTTAGCACACTCTGCTCACGAAGGAAACCAGCTAAACCTACATCACTGAGAATTCTCTCAAGGTCCCTGTTTACGGTTTCCAGCACTGCTGCACGCATGGCGAGACCTCCTTTTCCAAATTCAGCCTTCCGTAGATCAAGAACAAAAACGATATCGACGTGAACACCTTTTGTTCCTGGAACAGCATCCAGTCTTACTCCTAGTGTAAGTCCATTTGGATACTTACTTGTAAAGTGTTCAGTCAGCTTTAGAGCAGTTTCAATATCATAGTCTTCTTTTTCTTCTGTGGTTTCATTCTTGATTTCCTTGTCTTCTTTGATTTTATTGATCGTTTCAGACTCCAATGTTAGTCATCCTCCTCGTTCTTGCGCCCTAATCTATTATCCAATGCCTCAGCAAGACCTTGTGATAGTTCAAAGGCTCTTGCCAATCCTCCCAATTCTGCTAGTACCGAGATAGAGTGTAAAAGCCACCTTGATGTATCTAGCAATCCGTAGACGTCACCAATACTCAGACCAAACTGAGCAGCAAGATCCTGTAGTGAAATGTCAGTAGTAATTAGAGAACCTAACAAATTGTCAAAAGATTCGTCGACTGTTGTTCCAGTTTCGATAGAGATTACATGTCGTAATAGCCAGAGTAAGCTTGTACTACTCTCAGTATTAGGCAGCATCGCAAGAATCTCTCTTACTGTTGGAATACTCAAGTATAATCGATTCGCTGCCCGACCCAGTTTGGTTGGCTTAAATTCCCCATCATTTGCACCCTCAACTAATCTTAAGCGAATGAGCAGACCGAGTGGACTTGACTCGGATAGTGATAATGGAATCACATAATCAGCCATACTCCCAAGCTCAGCGGCTGCAGCCATACCTAGAGTTACAAGATGATGACAGAGAATTCCATTTTCATTGACAGGAGTTCCGCACGAACACATTGGTCCCTCAACTGTACCACTAGTTGACAATCTAGCAGAAAATCGACATGTGAATTGACCACCATCATAACTTATGACAATGCCACCGATTACGGTTTCATTCTTCTCACGCAGAATGGTCTTGCCTAACACGCTCTTACGTGCAGACTGGATAGTTTCGGGAAGTGCGTGTCGCTCTAGCACTATCTTAGCAGAGATCTCTCCAAGTTGTAGCACTCTCATTGGTGCTCCTGAGTCTCTTATTGCACAGTGAACCAAGAATGAATCACCCATTATTCCATTCTCAATTTCTTCAATGGTTGCAGCACCTAGCATATCTAGAACAACAAGAAGCTGTTCGGAAAGTGAACCTGCTTGGCCAAGTGTACTATTGATGCGGTCATACTTGGGAATTAGGGTCTCCTTCCCGTTATTATCATCAACAATGACATCAAAGTATCTGCGCTTTGCTTCCTCAGTTTCACCCGTGCTCCCAGCCAAAATCACGCCAAAGCCAATCTTATCATGACTCGGTCTCCCTGCCCTTCCCAACATTTGATGGACGGTATTTGCAGAGAGGAGTCGTCTGTAGTCTGCTGGAGATTTGAAGCTTGAAAGAATCACAGTCCGAGCTGGAAGATCCATACCTGCTGCAAGGGTCGTTGTTGCGCATATGACTTTAACATCGCCTTTTCCAAATAGGCGTTCAACCAATCTTCGCTCGTTGTAGCCAAGTCCTGCATGATGAAATGCGATTCCGTTGTGCAATAGAGACCTTAGTTCTGGTGATAATGTAACATCCCAATTTTCAACCGACCCCAGGTCTTGATCCAGGTTCTTCTTCTCCTCAGAAGTGAACTGCCTTCCAACATCCTCAGACAATCGCTTTGCTTGAGCCTCGGCTTCTCGTCTTGTTCGATGGAATACAATAGCTTGACCATTCCCTTGCACTGTGGTCATGACTAGTTTCCTGAGGCTTTGATTTCTATTGTTGGTTGTCACTACTTTGTGAACTAAGGGAACAGGTCGCTCTTCAGATACCACAAGCTGACATCCTAGCCACTCTGCAACCTCGTCAGGGTCTCCGGTGGTTGCTGAGAGAGCAACAATCTGCAAATCTTCAATTGAGTTCTTCAGCCTGATTATTAGACTCTCAAGTCGTGCTCCTCTTCCTATTTCAGACATCGTCTGAATCTCATCAACAACAATGGAGCCAAGGTCAGAGAGCCAACTACTCCGTCTACGCAGAAGTGAATCTGCTCGCTCGTACGTAGTCACTACTATGTCGAACTCTGCTAACTCTTCACCTGTACCCTGAAAATCTCCTGTGCTCAGTCCAATCATGACGCCAAGATGTTCATAGCGTTCTTTCATCGTCTTGAAGACCTGAACCGCTAGGGCTCTAAGTGGAACGAGAAAGAGACCTTTCTTACCACAAGTAACAGCTCTTAGAAGTGCCATCTCTCCAACCAAAGTTTTTCCAGAGCCTGTAGGTGAGGACACCATGATATTCTCACCTTCGAGGAGCCCCTTGGAGATAGAATCGCTCTGAACTCCACGAGGTCTCATCCCAGCTTGGTTGAGTAATTTGGTCACTTGAGATGATACATCATCTGAGACCGTACTCATACAGTAGCGCCCTCCATTCCTTCGGTCTGTCTCAGTGCCATGCTACCCTTCATCGTTATTCTATAATTAGTGTATGAAACCCCACTATGAGTTTCATGACCTTTCAGAATCATGCTTGCGTGTTCCAGGCGGGCTAGTACTGCTTCAACATCAGGGTCATTGTCTGATCCACTAGAAGCAATGAAACGACGAACGGCTTCCTCAGTTAGAGGCTCATAACGTTCTAGTAATTTCAAAACTCTAATAGCAAGATTTGTACTTCCAGCAGAAACTCTGTCTAATAGTGACCCCTCATTATCAGGTGAACCAGAATCAGTCAGAGATGTGACCCTACGTGTTTCTTCACTCGCAACAAAATCGGGACTAAGGTCTAGGGCAGGGTCGAGTCTAATTGGCTGACAGGTTTCAGTTCCATCGTGTACAATGAGCGCGGTATCATCACCCATTATTCGCAAGTACGATGACTCTCGTGGTGAAATCCTAGCTTTTGTGTGCATACCTGTTGTAATTACGTTAAGACCAAGTACGTCAGCTGCGATCTTAATGTCCACAGATTCTCTTAATCTAAGGGATATACATGATTCAAGAACAGCAAGCGCACCTGGGGCAAAGTCAACTGGATGTTCAAGAGCTACAACAAGTGGTCCTCGTTTCTTCAGTCTCTTGAGGACCCGCTCAGTAAAGGAATCGTGCTTCATGTATCTTCGATTCCTTACTCGCATATTTTCGGCACCGTCAAGAATGACCACTAGGTTGGGATCTGGTCGAAGTCCAGCAATCTTGATGCTGATGAGATTCCATGCAAAGTGTTCAAGAGAAGTCGACCCCATGGCGATCTTCACAACACAAAGGTCCGGTTCAACGAGTCGAGAAGTAGGAACAGATTGTGTCCCGTAGAATGCTTTCGCTGCGGATCCCTCGTACAGAGACCTTACTGCTTCAAAACCAGTCATTGACTTCTTGGATGGAAGCTGCTCTGGAGGCTTCTGTGCATCCATTGGACCTGATAGAGCATCATCGACAAGACCAGTGGGTATGTGGACATCAGCAAGAGTCGCATTACCTAAAGTGACTGCACGACCAATAGCAGCTTCTAAATCAGCGGCACCTCTAAGGTCTGCTGCAGCTACTGCTTCAAGTGAGGACATGATGAGAGGAACGAATTCACTTCGATGGATACCTTCTGCATCAACTGGGTTCAACACTAGGTCTCGCCCAAGTTCAAGATGAACTGCACTTTCAGAGAGTCGCGTTAGTCCTATTGAATCGGGATTGTTTGTAACAATGATAACCCGTTTTCCTGAACGGCGAAGTTCTGATGTTAATAGGGCAAGTACCCTTGTTCGCGAACTTGAAGTACCACCACAGAGCAACAAGCCAGTTTCCAACTCTGAATGGGCAATTCCTGCTATTGGACCTGTTTGTAGTGTATCAGGATTGATTGTGACTCCTAATCTATAATCACTTGGTCTACCTCGGATAGGAGCAAGAAATTGACCGGGGATATTACTCCCTACTTCAGAAGCTAACTCAGACTTGAGTTGCACAAGCCATTCTGAGAGCTCTTCACCTGCGGCAAAGAACCAAGCCCACTGACCATCTACATCCAGTTGATCAATCCTAGATTGTAGATTCCTGGCTTTTGCTCGTTTCCATTTCTCCATTGGAATTGATGCACGAACTGCAGAATCGAAATTATTTACACCTGCTTCATCTTTAACATGACCAACTGCATTTACGTGAGTTACCCAGATACCTCCCCGCCGGAGAACGTATGCATCCAACTCTCCTTCTGTCAAGTAATTGAAATATTTCTCCATGCCGTCCGGAATACGTTCTTGATCAAGAGCTCGCTGTATCTTCTCAGGTCGCATGGTTACTGTTAAGCAAAAACCGTCAACATCATCAACAGCTCGAACGAAGGAGCTGACATCACCTATCAGGAGAGACCTCGCATCAGTAAGAGTCAGGTTAACTAGACTACGTGTGCCAGTGGGAGTCTTGCATCTAACATGCTTACCATCATCTGACAATGAACATGATGTGTCTGTAAGCTGAACTTGCTTCCACGGACTACTCTCTAATGAGCGTCTTTCAAATCCGGACCGAAGACTGGGAACTATCAAAATCCTAAGTAGTGCCAATATTCCAGAGATTAGCAGGAGGATAGGATAGTAGAATCCAAATGCTATACTGATGGTCATCAAGAATAATGGAAGAGCAAGAGGTATGCGTTGTTTCCTATTGTCCCATTTTAACTCGACATTGGATGTAACAGAAAAATGTGACCCGGGGGATTCTTCGAATGGATCAGTTTCTGGTCTAGTGCCTAGAATATTACCTTTAGACATTTCTAGTCCTCCTTTGTGAATTGAACCCTGTGAGATTGACGAAGTAGCATCTCGAGGACATTACGAATCCTTTCAACGTAAATGATATCGCCGCCAGAAACAACCATCGGCTTTGACCCAGTCAATAGTAGCTCTGGCATGTCACCAATTGTTGGTGAACCGTGTGCTACCAAGAGAGGTTTCCGAGTAAGAACGGTCCATTTGTAACCGTGACCGATTGCAAGAAACCTCATGATGTCTTCTTCCTTTACACCATCAGGAATTTCCACACCAGAACGCGGTTCATGCGATTGCATGGGTTTCTAAACCTCCTGTAGTTACTTTCAGTATATCTTCGAATTTTGCAACCTCTACTGGTAAGTGTGGATAAGATGCTCTCATTGACCTCTCAAGAATCAGGGTATCAACTGCAAGTTTCTTGGCTAAACGGTCAACCATTAGCATTCCATTCCAGAGCCTCAAACCTCTTCGACGGACAAGAAAGCCAATCTTTGTCGATTGATTTCCTTTGGGTCGTGTAATGAAGAATACAAGAGTGCCGCCAGCTTTATCCGAAAATCGAGTGTACATGGATTGTAGAACCTTCTGTCCAGAATGACTCAGATCGATTCCGATAGGGACACTCGATAGAAGCCTTGCAGAGCTAACCTCAATAGTCCAAGGGCGTAGAATGGCGGCTAAACTTCGTTCCTTGTCCCAGAACACATCAGGTTTTGGAACATTTGTCAGTAGCAATGATAAAACTACAATAAAGATACCAACTGCAGCTCCGGAGATAACCAAACCAAGTATGTCAGTTGGCGCATAATAGAACTTGATTAATAGAACAGATAGAAAGACTGTGAGGGTCATCCATTTTAGCTCAGGTATATCGTGTAGTTTCATTTGATTTATCCCACCCTCATTTCATTGAATTGTGTAATAGCTTCTCTGATTTCTGAAACGTCTTCATAGAGCCAGACGTCTGATACAATCTCGTCACCAAAGACAAGCATGTGTTTCAGGAATCTATTGTCAAGAAGTACAACAACACCAGAATCGCTTGGAGACCTTCTAAGACGGCCAACTAGTTGTGCAACCTGTCGAATTGAAGGGACAACTGAAGAATAATAATATCCAGAATCCAGTCCGAACTTTGAGTTGTACCAATCTTGAAGCGCACGTTGATATGATGTCGGTGGGCTGAATGGAATTCCAACACCAATAATCAAGTCAATCATACTGGACCCATCTTTAACCAGATCAATTCCTTCTGAGAATTTCCCCCCAAAAACACAGAACATTGCATGAGGTCCAGTAGTAAGAGCTTCTGCAACATCATCGAGTTGAGCCCCTCGGGTTTCAACTATAGTTTCCCGAAATCCTGTATCAATTGAGTAACTCATTATTTCAGCCATCATCTTGTAGCTGGGAAACGCAATCAGAGCACTCTTGTTTGCAGGCATCGAACTCAATACAGAGGAGATACGACTTGCAAGTTCTCTCCAAAGTTCCGGACTTCTCATCTTATAGCGCGTATTTATTCTCTTGTCGATCATGACAAGACGAGTTCCTCGGGGATAAGGACTCGAGAGATCTTCAGATAGAGCACCTGGAACTCCTAGCAGGCGGGCATAGTGATCAAGTGGTCGTAGAGTGCCTGACATCAAAACAGCAGAACGAGCACCCCTGAGAATCGGTGCTGTGAGACCTGCTGCGTTCAAGGGTTGAATCATGAGTGATGATGTTGACTTAGGCCCCTCCTCTTGCCAGGATTTTTTGATTTGAATCGTAACATGCCAGCCATCGCTTCTTGATGCTTTCTGTGCAGTATAAAGAAACTCTATCAAACGGTCTAGAGGGGTTTCTGCAAGACTAGCATTTTCAGGGTCCTTCATTCCGGGACGCCCTGCATCGTGCAGAAGATCGAGGTCTCCTTCTTTGAGAAATCGGGGAGCTACATCCCATTTGTCAAGGACACGCTCACCCTTGTTATTCATGGAGTCCAAGTGCAGCATCATTGTTTCCCACAGGAAGTCTATCGCTTCTCGGATCCACTTCATTCCAGTTTCTCGAACAACAAGTTGACTATTCTCGCGAAGCCATCGGAGGTCGTCATTACTCAGTTTAGAGGTCTCTGCGTCGAGTACATGACTCGATAAATTGTGAGCCTCATCAATCAAAAGGTCAACATCGTGGAGTGGAATTCCCATTGAACCCAACAGAGCCTCTCTAACTCTTGGCTGGAAGATGTAGCTGTAAGGACCAATAATGACTCGACTTTTTTTGGCGCAGAGTTTCATAATCTCATAAGGACAATACCCCAATTCCTCTGCACGTTCTTCTGCTCTCTCCCTTGTGACCACTCCACTATCGAGTAGGTCTTCAATTTCTCTATGAGCCTCTTCACGAATAGTTACTCTTCCTCCCTCGGATGAGCCTTTCTTATACAAATTCCAGTAATGGTTACATTGGCCAGTTCGAATCATTCCCGCACAGGCTCGCATGAATCCGGTTGAACTAAGGGATTCCATCTCATGCCTGATAGGGCAAACGTGAACTCGGCTCACCATAGTTGTAGCAGCCAGGTTTGAGTCAACACTGCGTAAGACTTCTAGCTCCGACTCAAAGACCTTGGACTGTGAGTGGGTTCGCGTTAAAGCAAACAATCGAGATGAAGTGTCATTTGCGCGAGATGCAAGATAGCCAGACAAAACTGCGATGGTCTTGCCGATCCCGCAGTCTGCACTTAGCAAACCCACCGTCTTTGATGAGAATGCTTCAACTGCTAGATTGACCGCCTTTTCCTGATGTAACCTAGGAGTATAGGGAAAGTATGCTAACGCGTTTGAGGCTGTGCTCACTCATTCACTCCTCCACTCGTAGAAGATCTTCACTCCGTACAATTGTAAATCGCAATGAGAAATACTTGCGAAGGATTCGCTGATAGCGCCACATCAATTCGGAAGAATCAAAGTGAGGTTCCTTGTTGCCCATCTTCTCGACTATCTCAGGACTGAATCCTTTCTTTCTAGCGGCTTTCCAAAACCAAACTTCCACTTCGGTCATTGTGGAGAAGAGGTGCTCTAATGAATCCTCAACAATGGTCATCAATAATTGTACCGTCTTCTTAGGGTCATTAGGGAGTTCAGAAATTTTCATCCCAGTAGGAAGATAAACTGCGATACCTTCTGTACTATCAAGATATACTTCACGAGGCACACCTTTAGACCCACGCAAAGTTTCGAGTAACGAGAGGATGCGAGGAAGCTGTGATAGAACTGGTTTAGTTACGTCGGAGCTTCTC